>NZ_JAYMEU010000008.1:0-149074 GCF_037029575.1 Alteromonas sp. CH_MED4-4
CCAAAGATGAGTAATAGATCAAAATGGGGGATCGGTGTCAAGAAAAATAAATCAGTTAATTAGGTGCGGAATGACGGATAGAATGGCTTTCATAAAACGATTTTTACACCCCAACAAGGTTTTTGTGGAGTTTGCTTCAGGAGATGGAAGGCTACTGAAAGACGCTGCCGAGTACTGCAACCAAGCAATTGGCGTCGATATCTCTGACCAAAGAGATGAAGGTGAGGACTTTCCCGACAATGTCAGTGTGATTGTTTATGATGGATATGACCTGTCAAAACTAACTGATGAAAGTGTGGACTTTGTATTTAGTGACCAGTTAATCGAACACCTACACGACGAAGATGTAGAGCATCATTTCATAACGATTAAACGAATTTTAAAAGAAGGCGGGTCATACGCTTTTAGAACACCGCACGCATTTTGCGGCCCACATGATGTCTCGCAATACTTTTCAAATACCCCTGAGTGCTTCCATTTGAAGGAATGGAAATTTAAGGATGTTAAAGCAATTGAGCTTATGGGCTTTAACAAAGTTAAATATTACTGGAGCGCGAAAAATGTGCATGTAAGAATGCCTCGCTTTTATTTTTCAGTATTAGAGTCGCTTTTAGGAAACATTCGCTCGTACAAAATACGCAAAATGACTCAACTATTTTTACCGTCCGTAACGTGTGTTTTAGTAAAATGATAAAATCAAAAGAAGACTTAAATTACTACTTGGAACAAGACAGGCTAGCTCTAGGCATAAAACCAACACTTAAAAATAAGCTAACTCACGATATTTGGCACTTTCAAATAGCGTTACGTAAGCTGGAGTACCGTAAAAACACAGGAAAGTCGGTATTTTCAAAAATCTACGCAGCTTGGTTACAGTTAAGAGTACGTAAATTAGGCAGAAAGCTAGGTTTTTCAATCCCTGCAAATGTCTTCGGGCCAGGGCTCTCTATCGCTCACGCTGGCACAATCGTAGTTAATAACAAATGTAAGATAGGTACTAACTGTCGAATACATGTTTGCGTAAATATCGGAGGTGGTCTGTCCAAAAAAGGGAACGCACCTATGATTGGTAATGACTGTTATATTGGCCCTGGTGCAAAAATTTATGGCGATATTACACTTGGCGACAATACCGCTATTGGCGCAAACGCAGTCGTGAACAAATCATTTGATGGAAATGTAACCCTTGGAGGGATTCCTGCGAAAGTTATATCAGATACGGGACCGTTAGATATTTTAAAGAAACCTCGGACGGAACTTTAACTTGTATATCAGTAACACCTTAAATAGTTTTACTCAAAAGGAAACGTGAAGCCAGCCTAAACGGTACAAATCATGCTTTAAATTAAACTTTCAGAGCGAAGCATGTGAGGCAAATCAGTGCAGTTTAGATATGATATTAATGGATTGAGAGCGATAGCGGTTCTTTCGGTCGTTATTTTCCATTTCGCTGAAGAAAAACTCCCTGGAGGTTTTGTCGGCGTAGATGTTTTCTTCGTCATATCTGGTTATCTGATGACAAGTATCATCATCAGCAAATTCGATAAGCGTCGCTTTAATTTAATGGACTTTTACCTAGCCAGAGTAAATCGAATTATTCCAGCTCTCGCTTTTCTATGTGCTACTCTGTTATTGATAGGTCTTCTCACTTTATCCCCTGTTGAGTATTCGAAGTTAGGTAAGCAAGCTGCCTCATCCGTCTTGTTTCTATCAAATATCATTTACTACCGCGACTCTGGCTATTTTGCGGAAAGTTCGTTAGAGAACTGGCTTCTTCACACATGGTCGCTTTCTGTTGAGTGGCAGTTTTATCTACTGTACCCAGTTGCGCTACTAGCTCTAAATAGGCTTCTGCCTCGTGATAAACTCAAGGTCGCTATTGTTTGTGCAACATTTCTAAGCCTAGTGCTAAGCGCCTGGTTAACCCCGAAGAACCCAAGTTTGTCTTACTATGCTCTCCCTACACGAGCATGGGAAATGTTAATTGGTGGGTTGGCATTTTTGTATCCCATAAAAATATACGAGTCCCTGCGTAAACCTCTGGCTGTAATAGGGGTGATATTAATATTAATTTCCTGCTTTGCTTTTTCCGAAAAAACGAGTTGGCCAGGTATTTCAGCATTGCTACCTGTGGCTGGAGCATACTTAATTATTATTGCTAATCGAAATGAAAACATATTGCTTAATAATAGATTATTTCAGGCACTGGGAACGTGGTCATACTCTATCTATTTATGGCATTGGCCCCTAGTTGTATTTATATACAAGAATGAACTAAACGAAGCGTTCGCTATCGCAGGGTTCATTCTGTCCATTGCTTTGGGTTACTTAAGTTATAGATTCATAGAAACAATTAAGTTTGACGATAGAAACAGCTCTATTCGAACTTTCGTTGCAAATAAGCCACTTATATTTGCGACTTTTTTAGCGCTAGCGGGCAGTTTCTCATTTTTCACTAACGGACTTATTCACCGCGCTCCAACGACATATCAAAATCTGATAGAAGATGTCGAAGCAAGCCCGTTGAGAAATAGATGCCATACAAATGAATACGTAGCTCCCGAAGAAGCCTGCGAATATTTCGTAAAGGGAAATACAACATGGGCAACTATCGGGGATAGCCATTCTGTTGAACTTGCTTACGCGTTAGGTCAAGAATTGAAAGCTACTAATGAAGGCCTGAAACACTTCAGTTTTTCAGGGTGTAGACCCTCTTATGGGAAGAACGAAGATTTTTCTAAATGCGCTAAATGGTATAACTCATCATTAGAATTCATTGCAGATGAACGAAAGATACAGAATGTCGTTTTTGTTCACAGGTATTCCTATCAGCTTGTTGGTGGTAGCAACAAAACTTATCCTGACTTACGTAATTTAAGGTTTGATAATGAATCTGTTGAACTGTTGCAAAATATAGATAGGGCAATACACAAATTAGCTAGCTCAAAACAGCGTGTTTATGTTTTATATCCAATACCAGAATTGCCTACCCACATTACAAAGCTTATCGACAGAGAATTGTCGGTAAATGGAGAGCTTGGAAGCATTGAAGGAACCGAACGCAGCTGGTACGAAGAGCGTAACTCAGTAATAATAAATCACTTCAAAAGTGCCAATTACCCTGACAATGTAGTACTAATTAATCCGGCCAATTACTTCTGCGGAAGCGAAGCTTGCTTCTCAACCAAAGGTGGGCATTCTCTATACTTCGACGATAACCATGTTTCAAACTATGGAGCATCATTAATAGCGGAAGATATTATTCAAAACAAAAATAGTGGCATTTCTGTTCAGTAGCCAGCTACATACAAAATATGACACTATTCTCAATTAACATGGAACTCAGCCTTTAATTACTTATGGACCAATCGATGCAAAAAACAGTTTCAGTCGTTATTACGACACACAATCGCCCTGATTATTTAAAAGAGTCACTCGCGGCTGTTCTCAATCAAACTGTCATGCCTTCTGAAGTATACGTAATTGACGATGGTTCCTCTGTCAGCTACGAAGAGGTATTGTCACAATTTCCACAAAAGCAGTTTACTTACGTAAAAGTTCCAGTAGCTTCTGGCGCAAATGCCGCTAGAAATTTAGGAATTAATAAATCTACATCGAACATCATTGCATTTCTCGATGATGACGACATTTGGGATACGGATTACCTAGAACAACATATTGCAATGCATGAGAATGCGGATGCCGTTACATCTGGCTATCGTTTCTTAGAAACGCCAGACAAAATTCATATCAATCCTATAGAAACGATCACTACTGAAGTTATTAAAAAAGGTAACAAGTTTTGTGGAATGAGCGGCGTTACTTGCAAAACATCGCTTGCTAAAAAATTAATGTTTGATGAAGAGTTAAAAAATAGTCAAGACTGGGACTTCTTTGTTCGCATAACGCTAGAAAATGCAGTGTTCAAAAACATTCCAAAAGATATTTACTTTTATCGCCGAGGCCATGTAAGTATTTCCACTGAAGTAGCAAATATGCCGCTTGAAAAAGTGTTTCCTAGGTTAAAAGCGTTTAAAAAGCATAAAGCACTTTTAGGAAAAGAGGCCTATAACGATAGAGTAGCCAATCAGATACTGAGCCAAATAGGCAAAAAACGTAATAAGCTTAGTTGGATTGCTCTATCGGTTCGAGAAGCTGGAGTTTTCGCTACTGCGAAGATAGTTTTGGGCAAAGATAGGATTAAAAGAAAACTCTTATTGAATAAATAATTTATTGGGCGGACATTCATCCGCCCTCTTGCATCAAGCTTCTTTTGCTCTAATGAACAAAGAATGCCACGCTCTCCCACTTTTCTTCTTGAACTCAACCAAATACGAGCACAAAGCCATTGCAACAACAGCCAGTAAAGCGAGTGTGAAATAAAGTACTTGAGAGCCAGAGTTTGAGATCCATATAGCAAGTGCGATGTAGCAGCTCACAACACTAACGCAGAATGCAGTTAACGACTGCCTTCCTATTAGGGCAATAACTGTAATTGGCCAGATATTTAGCACCTTTTTAAATACAGACAACAAGCTCATCAGTACCGTTATCACGACAAAGAAATGTAAAATTCTAACTGGCCCTAAAGTCTCCTTCGCGATCCACCACTGCCCTTTTAAGCCAAGCAGGTCATAGCGTTTAATAGCGTAGAACCCGACTAGAGTCACCACAGACAGCGCACTCCACAGCACTGTGTTTCTATCGATTCTCTCAAACACTCGATTAATTATTTTTCGGTTTCCGGCAAAGAGCCCTAGCATAAATAAAAATTGATAAGAGAAAAGATTAAAGCTCCACTTTCCATTAGATGTAGCTACGTTAGTTAGTTTCATCATGGGAAAATATTGCGAGAAGATGTAAAGCCCTGTAATTGCCAGAATAAATGTCATCGCACTCTTTTGAAGGAGCTTGGTGAAAGGAATAGCAATTATTAAGAGTAGAACATAAGTGAAAAGTAAATTTGTAAACATTGGCCCATAAAAGAGGCTCATGTATTGGACTAACGCAATTGGCATGTTATCAACCCAATAATCTAAGTCTGTCAACGCTAAAAAATGTTCATTAGGAGTTGCTAAACTAATAATAACTAATGATATGAATAGAGTGATATTTACTTTGTAAAGATGGAACGCCCGGCTCAATAGCTTAGCTCGAGTATCAAATTTGTTTAAATAAACCATTCCAACCATGTAACCCGACATAAAAAAGAATATTTCCGCCGCTGAAGAGTAACCATAATGAGTCAGAGTCGGTATTTTTTGACTGACACTTTCTACTTTACCCAACATCCAAGTTATGTGATTTACGCAAATGGTCACCATTGCAAAACCACGTATTAAATCAATCCTGTTATCTCTCTAAGCTGAATCCTATTTAGGTGAGAATATGTAGTGTGTTTTATTTATTACAGTTATTTTGGGATAAGGCTCTCAATTACTTCCGAGTAACGTTGCGCTACTGTTTCCCAGCTAAAATCCAAAGATTGTTCAATTGGCGCGTTATTCCATTCCTTTTCTAGTGCAGCGACTAGGGCTGTGGCGTATTCATTCGGGTTAGTAACATCACAAACCAGTCCAGCGTGTCCTATTAAAACTCTTCTCATAGCGTCATCGGTAGCAACAACTGGAAGCCCGCTCGCCATTGCTTCTAAGTAAACTCTACCAAAAGGCTCATCGACCGAAGGTAGTGTAAATACATCAGCAGACCTATACACCTTGGGAATATCTGCAAAATCAACCTTTACTATTTTAAAGCGCCCCTTTCCTAACTTCTCCTCACAAAGGTCTGCAAAAAATTGAACGTCAGGACCGTCACCACAAATTAATAAAGAAACATCGTTTAATTGACTTACAGCCTCAATAGCCAAGTCGATACGTTTGTGATTTTGTTTGTTCAAAGCACCTACAGTAAGAGCGACTTTTCCATTTAAACCGTGGTCAAATTTCTCGCCTTCAGGGCTAAATTTACCTAAATTCACACCGTTCGGGATTATCTCAACCCTTTGTTTAGGAGCAATTGAATGGACATAAGCTTTCGTTTCTTCATTAAATACAACTAAGCAGTCAGGTTTAAATTTCAAGTTCCGACGTAAGACCTTACCATTCGAAACCATTCCAGCCCTTTCGGTGTAGAGGATAGGTGTTTTGAACAGCTTTCTTATAACTGCAGCTACTGCAAGCCCACCATAATCATTGTTGGGATAGATAACGTCACACCGCTTAAAAATTAAGTAAGGGGTATAAGTCAAAAAACTTGTAATAGATTCGATGAGTAAAGAAGGGTTGGACACAAATCTAGTTAAAAACCAATCTATTACTTTATTTCGCTGTGCTTTTTTCACTTTTCCCCTTGGAATACAAGGGATTACAACGCTGACCTCACTGCACTTGGATGAGCTTAACAACTTAACATCAAAAAACTTTGCGAGGTGCTCTGCCATCTCATAAGCACTCAATTGCGATCCACCGCTCGACGAAAATCCTGCTTCAGGGTGGATGACTGCTACTTTTTTCTTCATACAATGTCCATTTAATTATGCCTTTTATCATTGCGGCGCATAGTATTACTTTTATAAATGCTGCTAGGCTCACTTCAAGATAAAAAATACACAAAGCGTATACCTTTTAAGTTTAACTTAAGCAATTTAAGTTCCGCTTTTTCATAAACCTCAGTATCCTTTTTGTTGATTGTGTTTTTATGAACCTCATTTCGCTAAAGACCTTTACACAATACTTGCGACGTATACCAGATATCACTACCCTTTTACTTGTAGTCCTTCTTTTCACTTATCATTTCTCTACCATTTTTTAAGGACGTAACATGAATTTTCGAATTTCTGCGGGTTCCATTTGGCTAATATTCGCGAGCGCATTCTTTATCGTTTCATGCACGAGCAGTTCTTATAAACGCGAAGCCACAACATATGCCGTTCAACCAGGCGAAAAGCTGAACACTTATTTGCTGGCTAACAACGCTCAACCAGACAATATCAATGATCTTCTACTTAAATATGACGGTTCAAAAAAAGCTAAACGTCACATAAAGCTATATCGCAACGAGATTGCCGAGTTATTTACCAAAAAAGTTTTGGATATTACTCCTTCAACTAATAGCGACGAGATAAAGTCGCGTTTGCAATCGATTACTACAGAAGAGTCTACCGCGCTATTTTCACTCTACCCTATCGATACAGCAAAATGGATGAAACTCATTTCCATACATTCAGAATTAGCTGAAAATGAAGTTTACGAATCAGCAATTGCCGCAGGATTAGATCCTTCTATTGTTTTCAAAGCCTCAGCAGCGGGTTTCGAGGACTCCGTTACTCCCTTAATTAACTCCATCGGAATAGTTATCTACGGGCAAGACGAAACTAGCACCGCTACTGTTCGTTTCAGAGCAGCCGATGAAATGCGCTGGCAGAAAGGCTTGAACTTATCATGGGAACCAGTTTACGGTTCTTTCGCTGGCAGCATTGTGTACCTAAATGCAGACACGACCTACCATATTGAAGTTCAAATTACCGACCAAAATGGTGAACAACAAGAGCATGTTTTTCAGACCAAAACTAAACCAAATTCACCGCCAATTGATCCAGAAAAAGTTTACTACTTATCTGATATTTATTCAGGAGGTCAACTTGATCTAGAGGCACTTAATATAAGCGGTAGTGCTGATGGGTATGCAAAAATCATTGGAGACGGTCAAGTTATAGAGGCTTCTGGTGATGATCTGGCCGCTGTGAATATTGGTGCTCAATCATATGTAATGCTTGAGAACTTGAAGATAAAGGGCGGCCAGCGCTACGGCATTTTTGCGAAAAAAGCGCACCATATATGGATTAGAGGCTGCAATGTATCAGAATTCGGTCGTGAAGCAGTAGATATTCGCGATGGATTAGCCTATGCAAGCCCAACAACGAACTCTCCTATCAACTACGACTCTGGCATCTATTTAGAGCGAAGCGGTATTGCTGTGATTGAAGAATGCGAAGTGCACAGCCCAAACTTAGGTGCCAATAGCTGGCAAGTTGGGCACCCAAAAGGTGCAAACGCACTTCAAGTATGGGCATATCATGATAGCGATGCTTACAGAGGCGAGTTTATTGTTAGAAACAATCGCTTCTATGGTGCCCCAAACCATAGATTTAATGATGTTATAGAAGGTCGAAAGAATTTTGAAAGACGCGGAGGATTCGTAAGAAACTCGGCTATTTATAATAATTATTTGGCCTATGCTAATGATGACCTGATAGAAATAGATGGCGGTCAACAAAATGTCTTGGTGTATGGAAACGAAATGGAGCAAGGATATGCTGGAATCAGCATTGCCCCAAATATGCTAGGCCCAAGTTATATTTTTCATAACCACATTTACAACCTAGGCGATGAAACGGGCAAAGAGTGGACCGCAATTAAAGCTGGCGGGCTAATCGCTCGTCCTGCTGGTAAAACGTATATTTTTGAAAATGTAATTGATGTTGATCGTAACGGTATCGCAGCCTCAAAAGTTAATAGTGATACAACGTTTTGGATAGAATCACAAAACAACATCATCTTGACAGATAACACTGGATACTCTGTAGGTTACTGCATTTTTGATACTGAAAAGTACTTTAAGAACACCAGTACTAACGACATCTGTTTCAACCATGAAGTCACGGGCGCAAGATATGAATTTAATTTAGCTCAACTAATTGAGCACCCTAAATCTCATAATCTAGCGTATGTAGAGTCACTTATTCAGGCTGGCCAATCCGCAATGGATAGAGAAATGGTTACGCCAATTCCTAATTTTTCAAAGCACTCAAGTGACGAGTCTTTTGAACCATTAGATTTAGAGCAGGCGAATGCTGTTGATCCTAATTATTGGAAGTTAAACACTGACAATGTTTCAATTACGCCATTTGCAAAACAGCATGATTATGGTGAAACGACTATTGTTGATAGCGAGAGCATAGCAATAGCAGGTAACAGTTGGGTTAAGATCCCCATTGATTTTAATGTCGTTAAAAGTACCGAATTGACAGCTACTTTACTGATTGAAGGCGGAGGTGCCCCAGAAATTATTGGACTTGGCTTTGAAACAGATAACGATATTAGCAGCAAAAGAGTTATTCGCTTTTTTGGTACACAAAACTGGGGAATAAATGCTTTAAAGTACTTTTCTCAATCAAGCAGCCAGATAACATTCCCACTTGGAAATTTTGTAAAGGGCGACATAAACTATCTTGTCTTTGTTTTGGACTATGATGACGTAAGCCAGAAAAATAACGACATAAAAGTTACATTTTCTAACGTTACTCTGACATCTCGTTCAAATTACTAATAATGTTAATTAAGTTCTTCTATTTATCGTTACGCAGGTTTTCTAGCATAGAACTTGCTTTAGTTCAGTGAAACAACGCATTGAAAAGTAACTGTCAATTTTTAATGCGTTTAATTTACCTGGGCAGTTTACTTATTTGATATATCACTATTACTAAAAGAGTACAATTCGTGTTCAACAAACTTTTCAAGTCTAAACAAGAAATTTCTCAAGAAACGCCATCTAAAGTTAAACAGGCATTACACCAGCAAACCAAAAACTATTTTTGGAATCCCAAGAGCGGACTTCCCAATATCGGCGATTACCTCGCGTTTGAAACGGTAAACTTTGTACTCAATTTGAAAGACCTACACCCGCTCGATATCTCTTCCGGTAAAATTCTCTCTATTGGCTCCGTATTACACTTCGCAAACGATGGTGACACCGTTTGGGGAACTGGACGAAATGGCAAAATATCGCCGGAAAAGCACGTGTTTTCATCCCTTGACGTCCGCTCAGTACGCGGGCCTCGCACGAAGGATTACCTTGAGAAAAAGGGAATCACAGTGCCTGAAATATTCGGTGATCCAGGAATTTTAGCGCCTCTTATTTACCCAAAAGCTCAGTTAAACACTGTCTACGCGGGCGACACTCAAGACGTTCTAATTGTTCCGCAGCTTAATGATGATTTATCGATATATTCCGAGTACAAAAACCAGCTGGTGTCACCTAGGCAGCTTCCTGGGAATTTTTTAGGTAGATTGACGAAGGCTAAAAAAGTGATAGCAAGTAGTTTACACGGCTTAATTCTGGCTGAAGCGTATGGAATCCCTGCGGTTTATTACAGTTCAGGTAGTGGTGAAAACATTTTTAAATACCACGATTACTACGAGGGAACCGGAAGAACAGAATTTGCTGTTGGCACATCAATTGAAGAGTGTATGGAATTAGAAACATCACCTATCCCAAATCTGATGGAAAAACAGACTGAGTTGCTCAGCAGCTTTCCTTTCGATAAGTACCAACAGACTAATTGAGCAAGACCTGGGGCAATAGTTATGGAACAACACCTGTATGAAGACCAGTTCAACGAAATTCATAATTTTGAAGAATGTACTTCAGTAAAAAAAACACTAGTGATTGCATCTACACCTCGTTCAGGTAGTCACTTTCTAGGTCATGCACTGCACCAAACCAACCACTTTGGCTTTCCGTTAGAATATGCGAACCCCACAAATTTAGCGAGATGGGAGGAAGTGTTAAATGTGAAAGGCGTAAAAAACGTGCTGGATACACTTAAAACTAAACGTACCTCTTCTAACGGCATATTTTCTATAAAAGCGCATTTCTCTCACTTACAGCAATTTGGAGGTTTGAGAGAGTTTGCTCAATCATTGGATAATCCCCACTTCGTTATGCTGACGCGCCGAGATATTTTAAATCAGGCTATCTCTTTATCGATAGCACGCCAAACTGGCGTGTGGATCGCAGGTCAACAGGCTATGTCTGAAAACGTAAAATACGACGAGAAGGATATCTGTTTTTGTTTGAAGCGCACTGTCTTGCACAATGCCTCATGGAAATACCTGCTAGCCTCAACTGGTTTGAAATACATAGAGATAACGTTCGAAGAAGCAAGAGCTAAACTGCCTCACACAGTTTGCGCAATAGCAGATTTCATGGAAGTTGACCTTCCGTTAGAGAACGTGACCTTATCGCCTGTTACGAAGAAACAGTCAAACGGCATTAATGAAGAGTGGAAGGAAAAGTTTTTGCAAAGTAAGCACAGTGAAATTTTATTAGATATAGACTTGGCTTTGGGACTGAAAAGTAAGAAAAAGCAACTCAAAGAAATATTATTTAGTTAACAGTCGAAAATCAATAACAAACATCTTGTAGCTTTGATAAAACGTTTGTTCCGTAGTGAAATACACAAAGCCAGCGGTGGAATAACTGGCTCAGAATCACCTTATTTACCAGTGCTGGAATATTAATGTAAAGCCGCGGATTTTGATTGTGTTGAAGATATCAACAATACAAAAACAAAAAACCACGCTTTCGCGTGGTTTTAGAATTTAGCTGTTGCAATGATTAAAGCTTTCGTCGAGCGGTGAAGCCAATACCCACTAGTGCGAGAGCAAGCATTAACGCAGCTCCCGGTGCGGGAACATCAACAACGTTCGAAGGTGTTGTTACTAATAGATTTCTGAAATTCGACGTCGTGCTTCTGCCAGCTTGGTCTTGGTCCGCAATGAAAAGCATTCTATCGAAACCAGTTAAATCATAATCTGAAAAATCTATGGTGATGTTATACCAGACATTAGCAGATAGGGGGCGAGCAAAGTCTTGATTACCATAATTCTGCGTACCACCAAAATTGAAAACTAGGCCGCCTGTTCTAATTTCGCCGTCATTATCAAACCCAATGCCATTAATTTCACCAACATTAGTTGTCATAAAATCGAATGATAAAACACTATCCTTAAGCATTGCGATATCAATTGGCGCCAAGCTCGCCCAATAGTTACCAAAAACCTCAAGATTTAGACCGCCGTTAGTAACGTTAAAACCACCGCTAGTCGCCTGAGCACCATGGCCGCTTAAATTTGACTGATTAAAGGTGATAAATGCCGCGTTAGCATTTAATGACAGCACCAAAAATGCTAAACCAGTGAAAAATTTCATACAACAACTCCTATAATTTGAATAAGCACCGAAGCAAAAAATAGACCAATAAAATTTTTCACCTATTTATCATAGAGATAATGTAAATTAAAAAAACTTTTTATGCTTCATCGCAATACTTGTAAAAAATATTGACAGTATCATTTGTCTAACATTCAAGTTAAACCCTACCTTTTGGCTTCGCCTTTTAAAAACATGGCTTTTAACTCTAAAGTATGTAGTTTTGCCGATCTAAAAAATAGACCAAATAGAAATAATGGATAAAGAAGCGCACCAAGGAACACAAGTATCAACAAGATAAGCACATCACTTTGAAATTGCCCCTCAAGATGTGTTTTTAACATCATCAAAAAGAAAAACATAAGTAGCGCCGATATTGAAGGCGGTAACAATGACTTTGTTAGCGACTTAAAGTCAATCTGCACGTGTTTGTTTACAATCCAAAGCCTTACAGGAAGAGACAAAAATGCGCCAATTACCATGCATGTCAACATAACTTCGATGCCAAACCATATTGTAGTCCCCGCGACCCCTATATTTGTAAAAAGGTTTAAAAGTGTGAGTCGAAACGCATCGCCTGTTTTTGCATTCGAAATGAGTAGATTAGGTAGAAACCAAGCAACCACACTCGGGAAAATGGAAAATGCTGATATTGTCATGAAGGTAGCACTAGGCGCAAATTTATCACCGAAAGCAACCACAACAAACGGGTCTGCTACTGCTGCTAGTCCCATAAATATAGGGCATACCATAACAGCAGTTATGGTCACCATTTTAATATAAAGCGCCCCTAGCTTTTCACGCTCTTTAACTCTTGAAAAACTCGGTACGACCATCGCATTTATCGAACTCATGGTAACTTGGTTTATAACTGTCGCGCCCTTATGTGCAGCAGCCAACAGAGCAAAGCTAGCAGGCCCTAAAACAATACCCGTAAACAAGTTACTCGCCTTTCTGTGAAGAAAGTTCATGACGGTCATTCCAAACAAGGGAAGGCAAAATCGAATCAGCTCTTTATTGTCATCTCTATTGAAATGGAAGTAAGGCTTAAATTTTGCCACATAAATTAGAAGTAAATATTGAATAACCGCATTTACTAATTTTCCGATAATTAACGCCCAAAGCCCATAACCAATTTCTGCTAAAATGACTATAGTGGTCGCGGATATAAGTGTTGCACAAAATTTAGCCACACCCATTTGTTTATTCTTGAATTCTCTCAATAATTTGCCACTCACAACTACCTGCAAACTGGTAACCAAGGTAATAGGAGCCAAGCTCGCGACGACCCATGCGGCTAATTCTGAGTAGGAGAAGTAAGCTATTGGAGCACCAATACCCAATATACCAAGAACGACTACTACACCCATTCCTGCTACGAATGTCATAGTGCTTGCTGCGTATCTATCTTCCCATTTATCTCGCTGCACAAGGTTTTGATTCACGCCCGCATTCACAAGCGTGTTTGCAAATTCGATGAATAGAAAACAGAATCCTGCTAAACCAAATTCCTCTAAAGTTAGAACGCGAGCAAGATATGCGTAAACCAAAAAATCAACTACATTGATTCCTGTTCTTGTAAGTGATGTCCAAATACTACCTTTAGTAGCTTTTTTCTTAAGCGACATTTAATTTCTCAATTGTGAATACGGAAGGGAACTTTTAGGTAACGTAACTAAGATCTATTTGCTTCTTTTCCTAGTTGAAGCAACATAAACTCACTCAAGCTTGTGAAAAAAATTAGTAATAGCAGCCAGATTAAACCCGCTTTGCGTTTTGCTGAAAACCCTGAGTGCAAGCACGTTTTTTTTGTGCGACCTAAGAACATTTTTAATAAACCTATGCAAAATCTAAGCTTTCGCTTAAATCCCGCCTTAGAGAGCTCTGCGTCCCAAGTCCCGCCTACCACTCGCTTGCGCTTAACAATTAACTCTGATTTATTCCTGGATGGGTGAAGAACTTCTGCTTTTTCTGAATAGACAACTTTTCCACCAGAACTAACGACACGTCGACTGAATTCAACGTCGCCGCCTGACTTAAGCTTTTCATTGAACCCACCGTGCTTCTTAATCAGGGACATCGAGCAAAATAAGTTCGCTGTTATACATTCACCTTTTTTCGCATTCTGTTCTTGCTTCATAGAGAACATATTTTCAAAATCTAGTGCATTTTGCTCGGTGTGTTTCGAAGAGTCAGAAAAAAACGACACTTTACCCGCAACGATGATGTGGTTTTGCTGTTCATTCCAACACTCCAGCAAACTTGTTAACCAATCGCTCGAAACCAAACAATCAGAATCCGTAAAAGCAACATAATCGCCAGACGCGACTCGTAAGCCCTCGTTTCTTGCGGCGTAAGAACCCGGTGTCAAACATTGAAGTAAACAAAACGTTTCTGTTTCAATTTCTTTTACACGCTCTTGTAAAAATTCGTAAGTCCCATCCGTTGAACCATTGTCAATAATAATGACTTCATAACTTTCTCGTGGGTAATTGATACTTCTTAGTCGGTCAATACACTGACCTACCCTGCCAACATCATTGTAAACGGGAACAAGAACACTTATTTTCGGAGCGATTATTGAAACATTGTTATTTGAATTCATTCCATTTTTCTCTTTAAGTCTAAGCACCAGCGAGAATTACTTTCCAAGCATCGACGACTTTGTCTTCTCCGTAGTGAGAGAGCACCTCTTTCAGAACTTTGTATTTGGGCACATATATCTCTTCTAATGTTCTCTCAGAGATGCCTTTAATATCTATAAGATGTACGAATGAGTGATGTTTGCTTTTCTCCCTTCCGAACTCACTTTCATTAGTCAGAATGTTACACCCCTCTCCAATAGCATGATAGAAAGAGCCGGAGCTAATCATGGTGCCATCAGAATGGGGCAATAGGACAAACTTAGAAGCTTCCAACAACTCATTAAGCTCTTCTCCAGAAAGAAATCTATTATCCCATGCAACTTTGAGTCCTCGTTTGCTAATGATAGATTCGAGTTCCTCTTTGTAGACGGGATCTGAACATTTACCTGCGATCTTGAGTGGGAGAGAAACGGGCCACTCATTTAAAACAAGGTGCAAATTCTTGTAAGGTTTTATTCCACCGAAAAACAAAACATCGTTCGTAGCTTGTGACTCACCACATTGCATATGTTTTACCAGCTTTTCATCAGACTTGTATAAGGGATGAACTAGTGACGGAGACTTAAAGTAGCTTTCAAGTGAAACTGGGGGAATTCCCAATAGACCAAACAAACGACAAAGAAATGTAAAGCGCTTGGTACTGCCCGAACTGTTGTGAGGCTTAAAGTTATGCTTTATCCAAACAACTTTTTTGGCAAAGAATTTTGAAAAAACGACTAGAGCAATCATTTTAAAAAAATACTGTATCGCCGTTTTATATGACCTGCCATAAACTCTATCCTCAACCCAATTGAGAATCACCACGGCTTTTCTAGGCGAAGCAAGCATATATTTTACAAAAGCTAAATCTGTTGGCTGCACATCATAGCCAATCTTATTTAACGCATTTTTATTTAGCTCCAAGAATTCATTTTGACTCCTTGGTGGATACATAAAAGCTTTTTTTACATCTTGTTGGGTCATTTCACGTTTTTCCAGTTTTGTTCCATCATTAAGCTTTTTTGTTCCATATATTGAATCTAAATTGACATAGGTTTCTTTAAGATTTTTCTTCTCATCGCTCGATAAAAAAAGCTAGAAGTTGCACGAATGCCCGAAAGCTTGACCGATAACAATAGCCACCTTACTTTGCCTTTTTTGTACTTTAGCGAAAATAACACTTGCTCACTTACACGCTTTTTAAACCAATAATCACCAAGAAAACTCTTATGTTTATTTGCAGACGCAAGCCGTGGAATGATATCTCTAGGCGCAATATTTCTGAGCTTTGCTCCAATTCCATCAGCATTTTGAAAACGATATAAAAACAGCCCTTTCGAAATATTTCTGAAATCTACACCTCCCAAAAACAGCCTGACAAACATGTCCCAATCTTGTCCATTGCTCAGGGTTTCGTCAAAATGCAGATTTTCGATCACTTCTTTTTTGCAGCTAAAGCCAGACATCCCGCAATAAGTGTTGCCACGTAATAATGAAGCTTCAGTTACCCTCACATCTTTATTAACCACCAAGACACTTTCCTTCCCTAATTGCTTGAAGCCTGTAACCACCGCGTCTGCTCCGAGCTCATATTGCTTTGAAATTTCACTGAGGTAATCAGGCAACCAAACATCGTCATCATCTAAGAAAGCAATTACCGTCCCAGAACTTTGTTTAATTCCAATATTTCTCGCCCGGTTAGCACCACTCTTATTTTCTAAACGTAAGAATTGCGCATTTACATCTTTTATAGCGTTATAAGCCTCTTGGTAAGAGACCTCTGAACAATCGTCTATGATTAAAATTTCTTTTGGTTGAAATTCTTGCGAAACTATACCTGCCAGCGCTTCTACTAAAAATGCTGGTCTGTTACATGTGGTAATTACAACTGAGATGTCCAACTAGATTCCCTTCTAACTGCATGGATATAGGCTTTTAATTTGGCGCTAAAATATCAAATTTTTAGCGTGTCCCAAAGTAATTTCCGAAATACTCTCCCAATTGTATTTTTGCAGGAACACTTCTCTATCAAGACTTAAGTTTAAATTTGAAAAGGTAGACAGCTTTTTAGCCAACTCATTGACATTTCCGACACCGAAGTAACAGTCGCTTGGAGCTTCAATGTCCACATTCGGAGCAATATCACTTAATAAAACGTCACAGCCAGCACTTATTGCTTCTAGCGCTACAATAGGTAATCCTTCATGATAAGACGGCAAAACAAATACCGAAGCATGCTGATATAGTGCTTTTAACTCATCTCCTGATCGTCTTCCTGCGAACACAACGTTTGAACTGGCCGACATTCTCAGTTTTTTAGAATAGTCATCTTGATGGTCGGCATCTCCGACTATAAAAAGCTTGGTAGACGTACTAGATTCTTTAAAAGCCTCAACTAAGTCGTGAAACCCTTTTTCAGGTACTAGCCGTCCTACAGCTAAAACGTAATTCTGTGACTCTATATCCAAATCTTTAGGTAAGTAACTACTGCTAAGTTTTCCGGTTAAGGTTGGTAACATTCCGTTGGGCACAAAACTAATTTTTTCAGCGTGTTCTGGGAATGAAACCTTAAGAGCCTCACTTAAGCTTCGCCCAACAACTAAAATTTTATTTCCATACACAATCCCCATTTTTTCACCAAACCGAAGCACCTTTTTCGCAAACGGGCTCCATTTCTGCCTGTCGTAATCTGCACCATGGTGAGTAACCATGACTTTCATGCCAAGCAGGCGAGCTAGAGGCGTAAAAATAGCGGGGCCTACAGCGTGCAAATGCACGATATCGGGCCTCACAAATAGTCTTGCGTAAATAATTGCGATAAACGTATGAAGAAATGTTTCTAGTAATTTGTGTCTTAATGCCCAAACGCTAATAACTTCAACACCTTCAAAGTTAAATCGCTTTTCTTTCACATAAGGCGACCGAGCAAGCACAGTCACTTTAGCTCCTTGCTTTACCATTTTAGGGTAAAGCTGTTGACAATGAGACTCTATCCCCCCCATAACATCAGGAATACCTCTTAAGCCAATTGCGCAAATCTTCATAAACTAATCCGTAGTTGTTAATAGTGCTAGTTGGGTTCTAAAACTGTACCGTGCTTTTGCAGGAGCCGTATTTCCGAGAGATACCCCTATCAAAATTGCGAAGAATATAAGCCCTTCTATATTCCATAAGGGCATCGTAGCTAGGTTCATTGTCAGAAAACCAATTAAAGATAACGGTAATATTTTTGATAATCTCTTGTCTTTCACACCAGCTGTGACAATCAAGGAATACGAGCAAAGAAACAAAAACGATAACAATCCTATGTATCCGTATTCGTAAAAATAAGACACGTATGTGTTATGAGCATAGTGTTTAAAAACACCATTCCACGATTCAGGCCCATAACCTATTAATTGTCTAAGTAAGTCTGAGTTTGTAAGCGCATTAATGTATTGGCTCCACAAGTAAACTCTAGAAGACATAATATCTTTCTCAGCCTCACTGAAATACGCAGGAGCTTTGAATATTAAGTCTAAATTTGATGCCAATGTCCCAACGTCGGCAAATCGTTCTCTTAACGTAAACGAAAGCGCAACAAATACAAAAATGAGAAACATAGACACCACAGTCAAAACTGGCGCCTTTTGTGAAGGTTTTAATCTTTGTTCAACCAATGAATAGTAGAACACGGCCGCAATGGGCAAGATTGTAAGGATTGCTGTTCTATAATTCACCAATATAAGGAGAAAAACTGCAACGGTGAATAGTGAGGTTCGAAACTTAATAGCGTTTCTCTCAGTTAGTCCTAGAACAAAAATAAAACTCACGATTATCATTGAGAATGCGGCTTCATGATTGTATCCACCGATATAGCTCGCTGAACCATCATTTTCTGTTGCTTTCACCTCGCCTAATGCAATAGACAACACTTGCATCACAACGGGCATAAAAAAACACACTAATAATTTTTTAAATGTGACACTGTGACCTTGAGCTCTAACTGATAAAAAAATGGCTCCAGTTAGAACGAGGAAATAACACCATTTTACTAAGACATTGATGGTTCCTGGAATTTGCATATTCACAAAACCACTTACAGCAATGGCCAAAAACAGAAAATAAAAGGGGAGTAACTTCCTTAAAGTAAAAACAGCAAACGGCAGGAAGAAAAGCCCTAACCCAGCAACAGAAATACTGGAAAGTGCATTAATAGAAAAACCTGCGATAAGAGAAGGATAAGTAATCGTATGAAATGCTGCCAAGAAAAACCTTAGCCATATTGCGCAAATCGCAAACGCTAGGTATTTGTTACAATTGCCAGTGACAGTACGATACACCAGAATGAAACTGATCAGGCCAACGACAACTTTTAACCCTTCGAACATGCTTATTTACAAACCTTATCTATTATTGCAACCACCTTCTCCTGGAAGGCTTGGTAAGAGAATTGCTGTGCACAGCTTCTACTCTTGGCTGCATAGGAAGAGCGAACGCTGTCGTTTTCGAACAGTTTTAAAGCGTCGCAAACACCCTGAACGTTATTGAGTTCACATAGAATACCGTTTTTCTCTTCGCTAGCACCAGACACGTGATAAGGATATTTCTCAGCAAGAATTTCAGCGGGACCTGATTCACAGTTAGTAGCGACTACGGCTTTCCCTAAGCACATTGCTTCAACGATGGCATTGGGAAAACCCTCTGCATTTGATGTGCTAACAAAAAATTCGGCGCTGCTTACATAAGGGTATGGGTTAGATTTAAACCCCAAGAAATGAACTTTGTCACCTATCCCCTGCTCTATTGCGAGGTTTTTCAATTTAAGCTCTTCATCACCTACTCCCAGAATAACAAGGTTTTCTGAGATGTTTGCTTTAGCGTAAGCGTTGATTAAAAGTGAAAAATTCTTGTTCTTTACTAATCGCCCTACACCAATAATGTAAGGTTTAGCAGGGAGGTCTAATACACTCTCCGCGGCCTGTTCCTTCAATTGTTCAATATCGTAGGGGTTATATAATACAGCTACTTTGTCTTTCGGCACTGCATAATTTTGGATTAAATCGGCTTTTACACCTTCAGAAACAGCCACTACGCTATCGGCTTTATTATATAGCAACTTAACAAGTAACCGGCTTACCTTATCCTTTAAGCCACCAGACAGATGGCTGGTAGTATTAACCCTTTCACTAATAATTGATTTGAACCCTAAACGCTTAGAAAGCGCGACGTTTAGAAAATTACTTCGCGTTAAGAAACTGAATACATACTCAGGACCAATCTTTTCCAAAACAGGCTTTAGCTGTCGATAACCCTCGACTAAGCTCCCCTGAGAGTTCAGTACAGTTTTATCGACGAACGCCGGGCATTGATGAGATTCAGGAAGGTCATCCAAAAGAATAAGATGGACGGGAATCGTTTTTTCCTCGAAATAAGATTCCATTATGGTTAATAGTTTAACCATGACTCGTTCAGCGCCGCCGCCTTCAAGTGAATTTATGATAAACACCGCTGGACGCGCTGAGTACTTCATGAAAGTTCCTTTTCGTTGTAATAAAACTACAAGCAGTTCTAATGATATCAGGTGTTATTGATATTCGTACATGGTTTCCGCCCTTCAATGCTAATTGATGGCAAGTGCTTATCGAAGCTTTCGAGGGCGGTACATGATTTACCTAGCTTATAAGAAACACGAATTATGCCAATTATGATCACTTTTGAGTAAAAGATAATTCAGTTAAGCAAAAACCTTTCAAGTTATCACCAAGTTTGCCATCATAACGCAATCACAGGTGAGACAGCGTACAACGTTGTAGTGAAACATTTTTTACATTCGCCTTAATCTATTGCATAAAGTATCCACGGCTTGCACCAAAAAGAAAGCTACGTCACGCGAACACAGAACCCAGTCAAACTCCGCAGTTTAATTACTGCTTTTCGCGCTGGCGTTATCATGATGTCTTGCGTATTTGTCGTCGCGTCTGGTATTGCCCAACAAAAAACGGTCTTTACAGAGCAGGTTTATAAGCGGATTAATGACGTATATGGCAGTAACGCTGCCGAAGATGTTGCTGATTGGCGACAACTGATCGATGAATTACAACAAGAGGCGATTGATGAAAAACTCTATTCTATCAACCGCTTCTTTAACCGTTTCGATTTTGTTGACGATCTTGTTCACTGGAACGAAAAGGACTACTGGGCAACCCCTATAGAGTTTATTGCCACTGGCGCAGGCGACTGCGAAGACTACACCATTGCGAAATATTTCTCACTCATTGAGCTAGGTGTACCAGAAAGTCAATTAAGGCTTATGTATGTAACGGCATTAGAATTACGTCAACCTCACATGGTGCTAGCTTATTATGAAACGCCTACCTCAGTACCTTTAGTTTTAGATAATATTAATCGGCGAATTTTACCGGCGAATAAGCGCAGAGACTTATCCCCTATCTACAGTTTTAATGGTAATGGATTGTGGGCTGCGAAAGCGATGGGAACAGGCCGCAAGTTGAGAGGTAGTGGCCCAATGAAAATGTGGGACGACATGGTAGAGCGACTAGACCGCGTAATGTACGGAGATAAAGAAAAATAATGAGACTATCTACCCAATTAAGTACGAGCTTAGCCATTTTTTTGGTTTTAGTATTTGCTGGCTCTTTCATTATAAATGTAAAGCTAACTCGAGAATATGTTAACGAGCAACTAGCGACTCACGCTCAAGATACAGCAACGTCTTTAGGCCTTTCCATCACGCCTTATATTGGCGAACCCAACGGAATAATCGTTGCGGAGACTATGGTAAATGCCATTTTTGACAGGGGCTTCTATCAGTATATTACGGTCTCTGACATGGAAGGTAATTTACTGATTGAGCGTAAAAACCCAAATACTCAAGATTCAGTGCCTGCGTGGTTCACTAATTTAGTAGAAGTCACCCCCCCCGTTCAACGAACTGAATTAAACGATGGCTGGACCCTGGCCGGAGAGCTAACCGTTCAAAGCCACCCAGGGCTTGCAAATGAAACGCTTTATGAAAGTGTCAAACAAAGTGCCTTTATGTTTTTTGCCGCGTTCGTTGTAGCCTACATCGCGTTGCTTTTCATAATTACTGCTATTACAAAACCGCTTAGAATCGTGGTTCACAAGATTAATGACATTCAAAACCAAAAGTTTTCTCAAATAAACTATAAGCCATTTACCCAAGAGCTTACATTTATTACCCAAGCGGTGAATAAGCTGTCTTCATCTGTAGAAGGGATGTTTAAAGAACTTTCCCAAAAAGCAGAGCACTTCAAGGCGCAAGCGTACGAAGACAGCCTTACAGGTGTTCAAAACAGAAGTGCCTTCACTCGTCACATGAACGCTTTATTAAGTTCGACAGCCCATTCAGATGAAGGTTATTTAGTTATAATACGATTAGCGCACCTCAACGCTATCAATACTTCTCTCGGAGCCCAAGAGGGCGACAATTACGTTACTTCAGTTGCCAACATTCTTAAGCAGTTCTCCAAAGAGTCGGCTGAGACTACACACTTATTCAGGCTATCAGGCGCCGACTTTGCACTAGTCACTGAAGCCATATCAAAGAGAGAATGTTCAAATAAAATCGAAGATTTAAGTGAAACTCTCGTACATTGCAATCCTCTCAAAGACGGAATTCGTTCGGTGTGGATGGGCGTGGCGCAATTTAGCGATAAGCAGTCTTTTTCCGAAATTATGGAAAATGCTGACAGCGCTCTTATGGCTGCAACTAAACAAGCTAATGGATGGCAATTTGCTTCAGAACTCTCTCATATACACAGTAATACTGCATGGAGAGAGAGGCTTAATGTGATATTGGAGCAACAGTACGCTGACATGCTTATACAACCTGTCATGAGTATTGCAGAAAACACTCCCTCATATTTTGAGGCTTTCGCACGCTTCAAAGACAAAGAAAGCGGCAGTGTTATACCAATGTCGCAGTTAATCCCCGCTTCAGAGCGATTGAACCTTATTCCAGAGGTCGATAAGTTGGTAGCAACCCTCGTTTTTAAAAAGCTTTCTCAAGCAAAATGTGATGTGGCCATTAATATTGCAAATGCATCTCTAGCTAATTCCCATTTCAGAACCTGGCTAGTTGCACAATTGAACCAAAACACGGCACTTTGCACTAAGTTGGTGTTCGAATTCGAAGACTCAGCACTCATTCACCATAAAGATGACACCATATCTTTTTGCAAGACATTAATGACATTAGGCTGCCGCGTAACAATTGAGCACTTTGGAGAAAATCTTGCATCACTTGCAGGATTGAGGGCTATTCAGCCTCATTTTGTAAAAATTTCCGGCAAGCTTACGAAAGATATTCACACAGATAAAGATAATCAGTTGTTTGTAAGTAGCTTATTGAGCATAGCTCGAGGATTAAATATCAACGTAATTGCTGAGCTTGTTGAGAATGAAGCAGAGTCAGTGGCATTAACTCAACTCGACGTTGCTTATCAGCAAGGTTTTTATTTCGCAAAGCCTACGCTTTGGCAAAATTAAGTTACTTAGCCGAAAAGTCGTATAACAAAGTGAAGACCTAGCACGCTTATTTGTTATACAATGATTACTAATGGTGTTAGCAAGACGCTGACCCGACGTTTTATTTAAAAGGATAAGCTATGCGTAGCAACGTTATTTTATCTCTACTTTTGATTGCATTGATTGTGCTAACACCTGTTTCTTCAGCGCAAGAAAATAGCGCACCGGGCACTCAAGTAAGAACGTTACTTGTTAATGAACTTGATAACGGAGCGAATATACAAGACGCCGCAAATCAAGTTAGTCAGACTGTAATCAATGAAGGTCTTTACTTCAATGCTGCAGGCACTGCGTATTTATCTGACAACCAAGATTCATTTGAATCTGTAGTAGGTTTACTTAACGAAAATGCCACAGGGTTCGAATTAGCCATCGCTGGATTTACACAGTTTCCAGATAAAGCATCTCAAATCATAACGATTACTGTTTTAATGTTTCCTGAGAGTGCCAGCGAGATCTACAATATCGCTCTTCAAATGCAGGTAATTAGTGAAGACGATGCACTGCTAGCAGTTATTAATGCTGGTGTGGATCCAAGCACATTAACAGCTACTGCAGCAGGTGGAACGGGCAATACGTTTTCTCCGCTTGGTGTCGGTACTGGGGCAGCTGGTGCAGGTGGTGGTGATACAACAATTTCTGCCAACTAACCAAAACGTAACTGCTTAAACTTTAACTATTTTTGTTGTAGTTGTTTATGGTTAATGTTCTGAAAACCGAAAAGTTTCTTTTCGGTTTTCTTTTGTTCACTTTGTTCTGGCTTCCTCTGTCGTTGGGCGCAAACCGCCCGTGGGCGTGGGCGCTGATGCAAATGTCGCTGTTTTCAATTGGCGGCACCTTGGTTCTGCTAAACACTTCTCTACTTCATCAACTCTACACAAAATATCGAACATTCATTATTCTTTGGGTTATTTTTCTTGCTTGGCAGCTTATCAATATTGTTCCTCTACCCTTTGCGCTGGTCGAGGCAATACGACCTGAGCGTGTAAGCTACCTCTTAAGTGAGCAATGGGATAATCAAGAGAACGTCACTTCAAAGTGGCTATCTTTGAGTTTTGATGTAGGTCAGAGCGACGTAATTTTCTTCAAATCTCTTGCCTATTGTTTTCTATTTTTCATCGCATTAACCCTTATCAATTCAGCTAAGCGTTTACGATACACCCTTATAGTCATTAGCGCAGCTGGCATATTTCAAGCTATCTACGGCGCACTAGAAGTACTTTCAGGTATTAAGTACAGCCTGGTGTTCAAACAGCCGGTTTCGCACATCGCGACTGGCAGCTATATTTACAAGAATCATTACGCAAATTTTCTAATGCTCTGTTTGAGTGCCGCAATCGGGTATTTGATAGCGAGTTTGCATCAAGACAACACCACCAGTAAACGAGAAAGGCTGCGAAGGCTGGTGAAGTTTTGGTTAAGTAACAAAGTACTATTTAGAATAGGCATAATTATAATGGTGATTGCGTTAGTCATGTCCCGTTCTCGAATGGGTAATAGCGCTTTTTTTATAGCCATGACAATTACAGCCACGCTCGGCTTGATTTACTTTAAGCCCCGTCAAAAAAGCTATATCACTTTGTTTATCAGCATGTTGATTATCGATATTTTGTTAGTCAGTAGTCTTTTTGGCCTCAAGCAAGTGCAACAGCGCTTAGAACAAACAAACTTCGCACAAGAGAGTAGAGATGAAGTAATAACAGACGCACTCCCCCTATTAGGTGAATACGGACTAATAGGTACCGGAGGTGGAACTTTTTACACCGTTTACCCTCAATTTCAGAGTGAAAGTATTCAGCACTTTTACGATCACGCGCACAACGAATATCTTCAATTTAGCATTGAGTTTGGTGTCGTAGGTGCCTTTGTTCTTGCTCTGCTAGTGCTGCTGTGTACTAAAAATGCACTTAGCGCGGTTCGAAATAGACGCCACCCTTTACCCAGGGGCACCGCTTTTGCAAGTATTATGGCAACTATCGGCATGGCTTTGCACAGCAGTGTGGATTTCCCTCTACAAGCACCAGCAAATACGGCTATATTTATTGTTCTTCTAGCATTAGGAGCGCTAAGCAGAGATATTTGTATGGGAAGGCAATCACATAGATAAACTGCTTAACTCAATTTTTTCTCGATCGTTTTATCGTAAAAGGACGCAGTGTGGTTTTAAAAATTAAACGCCCCGTTAGAGAAGAGCCCAACGTTCAACACATGCTTGAGCGTATGCCGAAAAAAGTAGCTGACTCATTCTCTGATGAACAATTATCTCATTTAAATACTGCGCTTGCGGGAAGACGTTGGGGTAATCATAAAGTGGATGTTCGGGGCACCATTAGCCTCCTACGTAGCCGCTATTATTTCGTTCTGTTAGCTGGAACAGATAAACGAGATTTATCCAGAACTGAAAGTAGAATTGGCAGAATTGCTATGGCAGCAACTGTTGCGCTTTTTTTCTGCGTATCGTTAATACTTGGTTTGGTACTTCTTTATATCCTCAAAAGTTGGTTAGGAATAAACCTTTTCGAAGGATTTTCACTGGGGCTTTGGGACTGGTTGAAAGGAAAAAATTAATTTCGGTCGTCTTTAGTCGTATGTCACGCAATTAGGTATACGCTTTTTGACAGGGTAACTTGAAGTATTCAACCAACGACACACTACTTCCTCTGCGCTATGCTTTTGGATAGCTTCTAAAACAAAATTTCTGCTAAGTGGATTTTGAATTCCTAAATCTAAATGGCGCTTTAATAGATCTTTCACTTTTACGTAATGCACTGAGCGTGCGGCAAACATGTCTAAGCCATATTCTACGATAAATTTGTGCACTATGGCATCTTGTGCTCCCACATCAACGGCACGCGTTACATAATCATAGAATGCACTATCTAATTCTCTCTGTTTCCACTTAACTGACGCTAGCCCTATCCAACTGCCGCTCCAATTCGGTCTTAGCTCTAGACTCTTTTCGTAGGCGGTAAAGGCTTGGTACAAATTTCTCGTCGAATAAAAAGCTGCTGTTTGAGTGTCGCTCGACACGCCAGCTTCACCCACACTATATGCTTTCCATTCATATAATTGCCCTTGTACTTGATAGTAGAGTGCGTTTTTCGGGAAATAACTAAGCGCTGTTTCTATTTTATTTAGAGCTCGCTCTATCTTCTCTGTAGTCGCACGCTCAGGCCTTTGCTGCCACATATCAATGTTATTCTTTACGCTATAGTACGCATTACCCGCAATAAAAAGCTGCACACTCCACACTAAACTCCATAACGCCATAAGCGCTACGATCCATTTAAGCACTGTGCTAAAAATTTGTTGGTTGTGAAAGCTAGCGAGATTAAACGCCTTCATTAAACACCTTGCCTAAGTGCTTTACCTATTATTTCACCAGGCTTGTTAATGAAAACGTCTTGAGCGAAGACCCTATCGAAGGCGGCGACGACGTCAAACGCATCTCTCATGTCATTAGGCCGTCGTACTAAATCATGGGTATCAGAGGCAACGACATGAAATGCTTTTCGCTGCATTAAACTTAATGCAAATTGTGCAACGTTGTCTCCAAATCGCCCCGTCAAAGCGCCAGCGGTAACTTGAAACAAACACCCTTGTCGTTGAAGCCAGCTAAACTTAGTTGGCTCTGCTAACAACTCCCGATTTCGTTCTGGGTGCGCTATAAGAGGTTGAACGTTATTTCTTAATAACCATTTAACTAGGGTCTCAAGCCCCTGGGGAACATGGCTATGAGGCATTTCAAGCAGAAGTATTTTTTTATCGCTTAGTTCACCGATGAATGGTAGCTCCCCTTGTTTAAACCAAACGGGAATAAGCTCATTCACTCTCACTTCAGCTGCATAAGAAAGTGTTAAGGGAATCGCCGCTGCTTTGACAGCTTTCACAAACTCATCAAATACAGGCTTTATTGTGCTGGGAGAATTGTCAAAGTAGCCTTTATGGATATGAGGCGTGCAAACCATGTGACTTACGCCACAGTCAACAGCTTGCTGTGCCATTTCTAAGGCGATATCTAAAGACCTGGCACCGTCGTCGATGCCAGGCAATATATGACTATGTATATCTATCAATAATTACTGTTAGCTGTCTTTATGACTCGTATAACCGTATTGGTCGTAGAATCCAGCATACCTTTGTGCTGCACCAGATTTACGTAAGTCTACTTGATTTAGCACTACCCCATCAAGACGATGACCAACTTGAAGGAATCGAGACAAACCATTATTTATTAACTTCTCACTGGTACTGTCTGCACGAACTACGTAGATTACAGAATCACATGAGTTTGCAATAACCATAGAGTCACTAACAGCTTGAGTTGGTGCAGTATCAACAACAACATATTTGTACTGGGTCTTAAGCTGGGCGATAAGTTCGCCGAAGCCTTTGTCAGCTAGCAATTCTTGTGGATTTGATGGGATAGTTCCTGCGGATAATATATCTATCTTAGATTCTTCATCCTGCACTAAGCATTCATCAAAAGTATGTGATTTTAAGATTAAGTTCGCAACACCGGGCTGGTAATTTGGAATGCCAAATTGCTTGCCAACGCTAGGACGACGTAAGTCGGCATCAATCAGTATGGTCTTATCCAGCTGCCCCAAGGCAAACGCTAAATTAATCGAAACGGTAGTTTTACCTTCTTTAGGCACGCTCGATGTAATCATTATGGCCTGCTGCTCTTTATCTAAATTCAATAATGATAGGCTAGTTCGCAGGGTACGAACCGACTCTGCAAATTGATGCTTTTTACCATCAAAGAAAGAACGAATTGGTAAGTCAGTCTTCTTCTTGTGTGGAAGCCATGGGATAAGACCCAACATACGCTGTCCAAGTTTACGCTCAACATCTTCAACCGAACGAATACCGCTGTTGAGGGTTTCCATGGCAATGGCCAAGAAAACGCCAAAGCCCATACTAAAGACAAAAGCAGCACCTATTAACAGCTTTTTGTTGGGCTCGGAAGGCGTATATTTGGGTAACGCCGCGTCGAGTACTCGGGCATTTGCTGACTCAAAGCCGCCCAGCTCATCGGTTTCCTTCAAACGAGTAAAGAAAGAGTTGTAAAGCTGCTGATTAATATCAACTTCACGTTGCAGAGCTCGCCGTTGGTTGTCTAACGCTGACAGTGAACGGAACTCAGCTTTCGCTTGCGCGACTTCTTGTTCTAGCTGTACAACGCGGTCTTCCGACACTTCGTATTGCGTTGTAATACTCGTTATCAAATCTCTAATCTGACTACTCAGTGTTTCCCGAATAGAAGAGAGCTCTGCATTCGCAGCAATCATTCTAGGGTGTTTAGGGCCATAAACTTTACTCAGTTCGCTCACGCGCGTCATCGCTTTTGCTTCGTCACGTCGAACATCTCTGATGGTAGGGTGATTCAGTACTTCAGGAAGACGCGCTATGTCTTCTAACGAAACATCGTTGCGCGTTTGTCTATAAATAACAGCATTCAGCTTAAGTGCGGTTTGCGCATCGAGTAACTGCTTGCTCAGCTGCTCTAGTTCATCGGCCGCTAAGCCCACCACACCATCTATGTTAACGACCTGATTTTCTTCGTAAAACTTAGCAAGATTGCGTTCAGCCACAGTAAGCTTTTGCTTGAGGCCTTCTAAGCTATCTGTAAGAAAAGACGTTGCTTTCGCAGTCATATCAAGCTTAGCCTGCAGATAGTTTTCAATGTAAACGTCTGCAACTGCGTTAGCCAGTTCCGCTGAAAGTGTAGGTGATTCAGTAGTAATGGTTATTCTCATTACTTGCGTATTATCGACCATTTCAACGGTAAGTGCGCTCATTAAAAGTGAGGTAGCTTTGCGCTTTTTAGCCGCTAAAATTTGCTCTTCAGTTAAATCTTTAGGCTCTTCCTGGGGAAGAAACGGTAAAGCTTCGACTACCCTAGCTTTTAGTTCGTCGAATAGACTAGGGCCCTCATCAACTGGCATAAACTCTTCGTTGTTATAAAGCGATAAGCTTTCAACCGTGCGTTCTGCAATTTGACGGGACTGCAGTATTTCAAATTGCGTTTGCATATAGTCCTTACGCTTTGTATCAAGACCATATACTTCTTCTATTGAAACAACATTCGCCTTTTCTGCCTCTACTAAAATAGTTGTAGTAGAAGTGAACATGGGCGTCATACGCATAACTAGCAATGCAACTAAGATCGTAAATGCAATTGCTAATGATACAATTCGAAATGCGTAACGCTTAATAATTCCCAAATAATGAGCAATGTCGATGGTCTCATTTTCAAACACACCAGCATTGAACTCTTCCCTGCCATTTACTGCCATTTTATTTCCTGCACGCTACGTAATTTAGAAGAAACGCTGATTGATGGTGATAATATCACCAGGCTGAATCATATCGCTCACGGTTACGGTGAATTCGTTTGTTCTGCCGTCCTTTTCACGAATAATGGTAATTTTATCGCGGGCTGCTCGCTCTGTGTAGCCGCCGGCTAGCGCAGCGGCTTTATTAACAGAAAGACCAGGTTGATATGGATAGCCGCCCGGCCTTTTCACTTCACCATCTATAAAGAATGGCCTATATTCAACGATAGCTACTGAAACTGAAGGGTTAACCAAATAATCCCCAAGCAAGCCATCATAAATTTTCTTTTCGACTTCATCGGCTGTTAAGCCAACCAATTTAATTTCTCCTAGGAATGGATAATTGATTGTACCGACGTCAGGTAGACGTACTTCCATAGAAAGATCATCTTGGCCAAAAACACTAATTTTGACTCTGTCCCCAGAGCCAAGTTGATACTGACTCATGCTCAAGTTTCCTTCCTGAGCGAAGGAGAACGCCGAGTAAAGAAATATGAATAGTAGCGAAGCTAAACTAATTACCTGTCGTTTCACAGTGTTACCTCAGCAGTCACCCCAATTTCGCTCTTATCATAGCCAATGGTCTCTCGGTTACTATCGCGATCTGTATACTGATAATAAGTGCTGAATTTTAACCATCTGCGAGCTTGATAACTCAAAGATGCGGAGTAATTCATGAGTTCGTCGTCTCTATTATCGATATCAATTTCGTTAAATACATATTCGTCATCTTGTTGAGTGACACTAAACGAGGTACTTAAACGCTCAAGCCAATCATGATTCCAGCGAACACTATAGTTTTGTCCACGGATGAAATCGCCTTCACCATTCGTTTCAAAGGTATCTGCACTTGTCGAGATTCTAAACGTAGAATAGCTCACTGGTTGCCAATCTATTCCAACCTCCCAGTCTGTACCGTAGAATGTCCCTCGTGATTGATCCTCAAACTCTTTCTCTTTATAACCTACTTTTGCAAAACCTGTTGTCGCAGCAGTGCTTTCCCATACAACACCAACTAAAACGCGTGTCTCATCACTGTCGCGAGTGACAAAGTCTAACTGCTCATCATATCTAACGTAGGTTTGCGTAATATCAATAACAGCACTAGTTGCAGCTCCAATTTGGTAGCCAAACTCACCGCCTACCATGGTTTTTACCCTATCGCGAATCAAATAGGCGTCTTCAGATCTGTCATAGTCTAGTGATTGTCGACGTGTTTTTAATGTAATAAGACCATCAGAAGTCACGGCACCATACATGTATTCAGCAGAAAGGTTCGAGCTTTTATAAGTATCTGGTGTTGAAATATCCAACCCAGTACCAATTGAGAAGCCGGTACCGCGATCTTCATGACCATCTTCATATTGAGCGAGCGCACTCAAACGATGACGACTATTCAATTCAAAGTCACCCGAAGCTTCTACAAAATGGTCAGTATAATCATCATTGCTACTGGAAAAATATACACCACGCTCCAGTCTATAACCGATCTGAACGGGGTTGCCGTTGACTTGTGTAGCGGCAATAAGTTCGGGGGATAAAGTGGTACGCCAGCTGTATATTTTACTTTGGTTATCTCGTGCATTCGCCACGTTGTCAACATACGCCATCGAAGACGTAAATGAAGGGATCAAATCAAATTGCCCAGCTTGAATTCGACCAGCCTCTTGGGCAAATAGAGTCGGTGTGGCGCAAATTACCGACAGAGCTATTATGCTTTTGGTCCTTTTTAACATGTTATTTCCTTCCTACGATGGCTTGGGTGTATTAAAACGGTGCATTATTTCGATATAGCGCTTTCAAATACATCGTTACGTAAGCGCTATAAACCGCGAAACAGCCGGAATATGTGTAATTCTTACAAACTAAACAAGGTGAATGCCTTAATAGTTCATGGATAATTAATGTCGAGCAATAGGCGTGCCGCTTTTGCTTTACTAGGCTGTGAACGTTACTAGCAAACACATTAGAGCGAAAGTCAATTTGCTCTGTATTGTTTGACTCAACAGTCAATTAACAAAGCACTGCAACTTATACCTAGGTATTGTTGCATCTATATGTCCAAGGCTGCAATTGCGGTATATGCTAGCTTATTTATATTGTTCATGAAAAGCGCTAGCGCCGTATTCTACTCATTTTGCACCAAATTAGTACGGAATGAACTTTGTTTTTGTAATAAAATTACAATATCCATATAATACGCTGTTGCAAGAGCACTTCAGCGTTAGACGTGAAAAATTTCAACGCGAATATAATCAGCACGTTGTGATTATTCATCTTACGCGCTTAAAAGTGGGCACAGTATTTGCGTAACTTCCATAAGTTGTCTTCGCTATTCTTCTTAATTCATGGCTTAGCTTGTTTTTGTTGTCGTTAGCTTTGGCTACAGGCTTCACTTTTTCACTTAGAGATTACTTAAATGGACAATAGAGTAGAATCTAACAAAGCACTTAAAGCTCACCCGGTTGAGTCTAATACTAATGGTGGTTTGGTAGTCAGGAACCAAAGTGGTTTTTCAACCATTTACAGACTCATCGATCTTTCGCTGGTAACGATTTTGTATTATTCGGCAGCAGCGTATTACGGTACCTAGATAGATACCACCAGCTTAATTCTTCTTTTTGTAAACGTTATTTGCTTTCAAATTTCTGCCGAAGGCGTTGAGTTATATCGGTCGTGGCGTGGGCACAGAACGCCTGAAATGCTAAGAGCGGCTGCAATCACTTGGACATTGAGCGTTCTCGGTACCATGTCGATGGGGTACTTTTTCGTTCAAGAAATAAAAACGCCACCACCTGCAATATTGCTTTGGTTTGCATCTTCGTTTGTCGTTTTGATTCTGTGGCGCTTTGTTATGCGCAAGTTTCTCTTCCGCATTCGCAAAAGCGGCTTGAACACACGCCGTTCTATTATCATTGGTGCTACTCATTTAGGCGCGAATGTTGCTCTTCAGATACAACAGAACGAACATTTAGGTATTCGCTTTAACGGTATTTATGATGACCGTGAAGCAGAACGTCTCCCTCATGAGATGCAGGGGGCTGTGCTCGGCAATATTGAAGAAGCCATTGAAATGGCCAAGCGCAACGAAGTTGATTACATCTACATAGCATTGCCAATGAGTGCAGAAAATCGCATTCGTGCAATTCTTGAACAGTGCAGCGATACCACTGCTAACGTTTATGTAATTCCGAACTTCTTTATGTACAACTTGCTAAACGCTCGCTGGCAAACCGTGGGTAATGTACAGGCACTAAGTGTATATGACACCCCATTCCAAGGCGCCAGTGACGTATTGAAGCGGTTTGAAGATGTTGTATTAAGCAGTCTGATTTTAATGTTGATATCCGTTCCCATGTTAGCAATTGCGGCCGCAGTTAAGCTCACATCTAAAGGGCCAGTCATTTTCAAACAAAAGCGTTACGGATTAGATGGTAAACAAATTACGGTTTATAAATTCCGGTCTATGACTACGCAAGACAACGGAGCAGTTGTTAAGCAAGCAACGAAAAACGACGCGCGTTTAACCAAAATAGGTGGTTTCTTAAGGCGCACATCGTTAGATGAACTACCTCAGTTTATCAATGTTCTGCAGGGTCGCATGTCGATTGTAGGCCCTCGCCCGCACGCGGTTGCTCACAATGAGGAATATCGTAAGATCATCACAGGTTACATGCTGCGGCATAAAGTTAAGCCTGGTATTACAGGTTGGGCACAAGTGAATGGTTTGCGCGGTGAAACGGAAACCACGAACAAGATGGTACAGCGTGTAGAGTACGATTTAGACTATATACACCGCTGGTCTATTTGGTTCGATATTAAAATTGTATTCATGACTGTATTTAATGGATTCATTAACAAAAACGCATATTAGAAGTACACCAAATCAAGAAAAGGACATCATCATATGAAACCTGTTGTATTGGCTGGCGGCACTGGTAGCCGCCTTTGGCCAAAGTCTCGCGCCGCTCTTCCGAAACAGTTTTTGTCGCTTACATCCAACAGCACGATGCTTCAAGATACAATCACTCGACTTACAGGAACCAATGCCGAGCCTCCTGTATTTATATGTAACGATGCGCATCGATTTTTAGTTGCTGAGCAGCTTCATAAAAAAAATATAGAACATGATGGTATTTTATTAGAGCCCGTTGGGCGAAACACTGCACCAGCAATAGCGCTTGCGGCATTACATGCCACAAAAAATGAGAATGACCCTGTTCTTCTTGTCCTCGCTGCGGATCATTTAATTAAAGACCAAAGCGCATTTCGTAGCGCCATTACTAAAGCAGAAGCATTAGCAAACGAAGGAAAGCTTGTAACTTTTGGTATAGTTCCAGACCAGCCCCACACCGGCTATGGCTACATCAAGGCTGGAAATGTACTGAATGTTGGATTTGAGGTAGCTGAGTTTGTCGAAAAGCCAGAACTTGAAACAGCAAAACAGTACGTTGAGTCAGGTGATTTTTTCTGGAATAGCGGCATGTTTATGTTTAAAGCCAGCCGTTATATTGAAGAATTAGGTAAGTATCACCCTGAGATGCTAGAGATTTGCCGTCGCGCAATTGAAACTGAAGCACCTGATTTAGACTTTATTCGTGTTGACTCTGAAATTTTTGCTACGTGTCCTGACGACTCTATTGACTATGCAGTGATGGAAAAAACTGACAGCGCTGCAATGGTGCCATTAGATGCAGGGTGGAGCGATGTAGGCAGTTGGACATCGCTTTGGGAAACTGCCGATAAAGATGACAACGGCAACGTTTGTGTAGGCGATACGATTTTAGAAAATACTAGAAATAGTTACGTGAACGCAGAACAGCGATTAGTATCTGTCATTGGCTTAGAAGACGTTATTGTTGTCGAAACCAAAGATGCCGTTATGGTCGCACATAAAGATGACGCTCAAAGTATTAAGACCGTAGTCAGCAGACTAAAAGCTGAAAAACGCCCTGAGTTCGAATTCCATCGCGAAGTTTTCCGTCCGTGGGGTAGCTACGATTCAATTGACAGCGGTGCACGCTTTCAAGTTAAACGTATTACGGTAAAACCTGGTGAAAAACTATCTGTGCAAATGCACCACCACCGCGCTGAGCATTGGATTGTAGTATCGGGCAGTGCCAATGTGACTATTGATGACAATACTCAATTAGTAACAGAGAACGAATCTGTCTATATCCCAATCGGTGCAGTACACGCACTAGAAAACCCCGGAAAAATCCCTCTAGAGCTTATAGAGGTGCAATCGGGCGCATACCTTGGTGAAGATGATATAGTTAGGTTTTCAGACCGCTACGGGCGTGTAGAGAAAAAATAATGGCACTAAGTGCTAAGTTGCGAATATAGGCAGAGCTTTGGCTCTGCTTTTTTGTGTTTAAAATTCCACATGTAAAAGCCCCCTACTCTTTTGTTCTTTGCGCATGAAAACCTAGAGTAAAGCTAGAGAAGGCGCGCTTTTCTACAGATATTCAATAAATGGATATAAGAAGGGTGTGTCAAACAATGGACTAAGAAAGTCTAAAACAAAGTCTGAACCCCAAAAACGAAAAAAGGCGAGCATCCTGCTCGCCTTTTTCCGAAAGAACTTAAACATAATTAGTTAATAATTAAGCTAATGCGCCTTTAGCCGCTTCGACTAGTGCGCTGAAAGCTGCTTTGTCATGTACTGCGATGTCGGCAAGGATCTTACGATCGATTTCAACAGACGCTTTCTTCAAACCGTTAATGAAACGGCTGTATGACATACCATTTTGACGAGCAGCAGCGTTAATACGTGCAATCCATAGTTGACGGAATTGACGCTTGCGCTGACGACGGTCACGGTAAGCATATTGACCAGCTTTAGTTACAGCTTGTACCGCTACGCGATATACACGTGAACGTGCGCCGTAATAACCTTTTGCCTGCTTGAGGACTTTTTTGTGACGAGCACGTGCGATAGTGCCGCGTTTTACTCTAGCCATTAATCAGTCTCCTAAGTCTTATACGTAAGGCAACATGCGCTGAACCAATTTGGTATCAGAGTCATGAACCAGTTTTTTGCCACGAAGGTGACGTTTACGCTTAGAGCTCTTCTTAGTCAGAATGTGACGTAAGTGAGACTGTTTGCTTTTAAAGCGGCCAGAACCCGTTTTCTTAAAACGTTTGGCGGCACCGCTTACAGTTTTCATTTTAGGCATTGCTAAAACTCCGCATTGTTTAATATCGGTATTTTTCGTGTTGCAGTCACTTCATACCGGTTAATGTTTAGCAGCAAGGTGTTTAAGGGTGCAGATTCCTTAAAACTTTAGACCGTTACTACTTCTTATTTGGGGCTAGCACCATGATCATCTGACGACCTTCCACACGACGTGGGAAAGACTCGCATGTAGCGATATCTTCTAAATCGGTTTTAACGCGGTTTAGTAGATCGATACCGATGTCTTGGTGCGCCATTTCACGACCGCGGAAGCGGATCGTAACTTTGGCTTTATCACCACCTTCAAGAAAGCGACGCAGGTTGCGCAGTTTGACCTGGTAATCGCCTTCATCAGTGCCAGGGCGAAATTTAATCTCCTTGACCTGAATTTGCTTCTGTTTTTTCTTCTGCTCTTTTTGAGCTTTACTTTTTTCGAAGAGGAATTTGCCATAGTCCATAACTTTACAGACTGGCGGCTCGGCATTCGGACTGATTTCTACTAGATCTAGGCCCGCTTCTTCTGCGTTACGAGTAGCTTCTGCTAGAGAAACCACACCAACCTGTTCACCGTCTTTGCCAATTAATCTTACTTCTCTGGCTTTAATCTCATCGTTAATGCGGGCTTTGTCGCCCTGAGCCTTGTTGTTAGCGCCTTTAATGTGCTATTCCTCCAAACATTTAATTCTTTTGTCTGCTTTTGGGAGGTCGATTGACCTAAAGTAAAACCAAAAGCAGACACCTTAGTTGTGCATTATACACAAATTGCTCAACTATTTAATTGTCTTTTCTACAACTTCTTGTTGAGCCATGGCAATAAAGTCTTCCAGGCGCATTTTGCCTAGGTCGTCGCCGCGACGAGAGCGCACTGCTACTTCGCCTGCTTCCATTTCTTTATCGCCCACAACTAGCATATACGGAATACGCTTTAACGTGTGCTCGCGGATTTTAAAGCCGATCTTCTCATTTCGCAAGTCAGACTTTGCTCTAAACCCTAAATCTTGCAGTTTTTTTACACAATCTGAAGCATATTCAGCTTGTTTGTCGGTAATATTCATTACCACAACCTGCTGAGGTGCCAACCAAAGCGGGAAGAAACCTGCAAATTCTTCGGTCAAAATACCAATGAAGCGTTCTAGTGAACCCAAAATAGCGCGGTGAATCATAACCGGCACTTTGCGTTCGCCATCTTCTGCTACATAAGTAGAGCCCAAGCGACCTGGCATTGAGAAATCTAGCTGTACGGTTCCGCACTGCCATGCACGGTCTAAGCAATCGTGCAGTGTAAACTCAATTTTCGGCCCGTAGAACGCACCTTCTCCAGGCTGATAATCGAACTCGATGTCATTAGCTTTAAGTGCATCTGCAAGCGCAGCTTCTGATTTGTCCCAAATCTCGTCAGCACCTACGCGCTTTTCTGGGCGAGTAGACAACTTAACTTTGATGTTTTCGAAACCAAACGCAGCGTATGTCTCGTACACCATCTTAATACAGCCACTTACCTCTTTTAGGATCTGTTCTTCAGTACAGAAAATGTGAGCATCGTCTTGCGTAAAGCCACGAACACGCATTAGACCGTGTAGTGCGCCCGATGGTTCGTTACGGTGACAGCAGCCAAACTCAGCCATACGAAGAGGCAGGTCGCGGTATGATTTCAAACCTTGGTTGAATATCTGTACGTGGCCTGGGCAGTTCATTGGCTTAACGGCATATTCACGTTTTTCAGATTCAGTCGTAAACATGTTTTCAGCGTACTTGTCCCAGTGACCTGATTTTTCCCAAAGCGAGCGGTCCATCATTAATGGGCCTTTAACTTCGTCATAACCGTATTCACGAAGCTTCTTACGCACGTAGCTTTCTAGCTCGGTGTAAATTGACCAACCGTCGTTGTGCCAAAACACCATACCCGGCGCTTCTTCTTGCCAATGGAAAAGGTTAAGTGCTTTACCAATTTTACGGTGGTCGCGCTTTTCAGCTTCTTCTAAGCGCTGTAGGTAAGATTTAAGCTGCTTCTTATCTGCCCACGCAGTACCGTAAATACGCTGAAGCATTTTGTTGTCGCTATCGCCACGCCAGTAAGCACCTGCCACTTTCATCAGTTTGAAGTGATGGCAGAACTTCATGTTTGGCACGTGAGGGCCTCGACACATATCTGTGTATTCTTCGTGGTGATACAGTGCTGGGCGGTCGTCCTTGCTGATGTTCTCATCAAGAATTTCCATTTTGTAGCTTTCACCGCGCGCTTCAAATGCATCGCGTGCTTCTTGCCAGCTAACTTTGTTCTTAACCACGTCGTAATTAGTTTTAGCCAGTTCAAGCATACGCTTTTCTAGTTTGGCTAAATCTTCCTGGGTTAGGCTTTCTTCCATATCAACATCGTAGTAGAAACCGTTGTCGATAACTGGGCCGATAGCCATTTTGGTGTTAGGCCAAAGTTGTTTGATAGCGTGACCTAACAAGTGCGCGCAACTGTGACGAAGAATTTCTAAACCTTCATCGTCTTTTGCAGTAATAATTTGAAGTTGTGCGTCCGCGTCAATCATATCAACGGCGTCAACTAACTCACCGTTTACTTTTCCTGCAATGGTTGCTTTGGCTAAACCAGGGCCAATATCATTTGCAACATCTAGTACAGAAACAGCGTTATCGAAAGCGCGTTGGCTTCCATCAGGAAGGGTAATTACAGGCATTTTAATTCCTTTACAGTGGTGACGCCTACTCTGCGCCACATGCATATTTTTGAAAATTTAATCGTGCTTTATAGCACTCGAAACTTGCTTTATTTGAAGCGACTAAAGTACAGCATAAAAATACAGCGCATTGGTACTGCAAAACTGCATACGCGTCAAACTTACTGAGTTTTCTCAGTATTAAAGCAAGTTGTGGATTATAACCAGTGTAGGGGCAACTTCAATATCGAAAAGCCCTTATTGGCTAATTTGTGAAGGTTTGATTTCGTTTAGGAAGATTTTGAGTAGGAATTTATGCATTTCACCGTTTTTATCCCATACTTTAGTGTAAGGCGATAAAGGTTGCTGGACTGACTCTTCGCTGGTGTTCTAGTGTGCCATAGGAAAGTAGTCACTCAACACTCCAATCGCCTTGAAAAAAGCATTAAAACAAGCAGAGCGTGCAATATGTGGCATTTTATCAGCGAGCATATTTCAGATGAAACCCAGCAGTTTTTTAGCTGCCAAAAAGCCGAACGAGTAAGCGGCGGAGATACGCACGAAAGTTACATCATAAAAGATACGACCCATCGCTACTTTGTTAAAACCCGCCGTTATGATGATACTCAGCAATTATCTCATGAAGCCGAAGGACTTGCGGCCATCGCTAACACGCAAACCATTGCTACCCCGCGAGTCATTTGCCATGGAATTACAGCCAATGAAACGCCCAATATGGAATATTTGGTACTTTCTCACGTTCGATTTATTGAACCTACTGAAAATGACTATTTCATTTTAGGGCAGCAACTCGCTGCACTTCATGCGGTTAACGCCTACACCAGCTATGGATGGCCGCATGACAATTACATTGGTGCTAGTGTACAAACCAATGGAAGAATGGCGTCTTGGGCTGACTTTTTTGCAGAAAAACGGATTGGTAGCATGCTAGAACGCTTGGCATCAATTGGTACATGGAAAAGCGGAGATGGCAATATAGACGATATTGTTACTCGAGTAAGACATCTCTTGAGCTTACATCAACCCCACCCTTCACTACTTCATGGCGATTTGTGGGCGGGCAATGCAGGCTTTAATAAAAAAGGACCAGTGTTATTTGACCCCGCTGTGTATGTTGGCGATGCGGAAGCCGACCTTGCCATGGCCGAATTGTTTGGTGGCTTTCCCCAATCATTCTTTGAGGGTTACCATCAACACACCCCAATTGAAAAAAATTACCGATTAAGAAAACCAATTTACCAGCTTTACCATATTTTAAATCACGGGTTATTATTCGGCGCGCATTACATTACGCAAGCCAAACAAATAATAGATGACATTTACACGCATTGATGTGACAAACAAATTCGCTTGCATTTGTTGCCCATCAGCCGTTTTACCTGCGGATTAAGAAAGAAAGCACCGCAAACTGTAAATAGATATAAGTCGATTTAAAATAGAGAGTAGCTTTTATTATGACAAACTCAGGCCCTGTAGCACTCATTACCGGGGCAGCAAAGCGAATTGGCGCCACCATGGCGTGTCAGCTTCATAGCGAAGGCTATCGCGTTATTATCCATTATGGGCATTCTAAAGACGAGGCACTTGCACTGGCGGAAAAGCTAAATAGTCAGCGGGAGGACTCTGCTACCTGTCTTCAAGCCAACCTTTGTAATTCAGACGAAGTAAGTGCACTTGGGCAGCGAGCATTAGGCATTTGGGGTCAGATGGACGTTGTAGTAAATAATGCTTCTAGTTTTTACCCTACTCCGGTGGGCGAAATTTCAGAAGACGACTGGGTATCTCTGATAGGCAGTAACGTGAAGGGGCCATTGTTTTTGTCACAAGCATTGGCACCAGCATTAGCGGTAAGTAAAGGCTGCATTATCAATATGGTCGACATGCATATCGACCGTCCACTCCCCAAACACAGTGTTTACCTCATTGCTAAATCCGGTCTTGCCTCACTAACTCAATCGTTAGCGATAGACTTAGCCCCCAACGTTCGCGTAAATGGTATTGCGCCAGGGGCAATTTTGTGGCCAGAACGGGAAATGGACGAGGACGAAAAAGACAAACTGATATCGAGTATTCCACTGGGTGAATTGGGTACACCAAATGACATTGCTAAAACATTGTCGTTCTTGGCATCAGCCCCTTACATCACCGGACAAATCATTTATGTCGATGGAGGGCGCGGACTTCATACTGGTGCCTCCGCGTGAATATTTCCCTAGTAAAACCATGGCACCCAAAAGTTTCGCAACTAAGAAACGTTTGCCGCGCTGGTGTCATCAGCGTTGCCATGTTTGCTTTGCTAGGCTGTTTTGGCGGAAGTACCGTAAAGCAAAGCATTGACGATTACGCCGCACGACTCTCGCGTGTACTCGATACGCCCCTCCCCGATTCGTTTAACGATAAGATTACCACCCCGCTTCCCAAACTTGCTGACTCCGCCACGCTTAAACACACTATTGAGGGCGTGAGTATAAACTTGCGTGAGTTTTATGCGTTGCAAGATTGTGAGTTAGGCACCGTGGTTGCCGAACGCAATACGTCGCTAGGAAAAAGTCAGCTGCCATCACAGCGGCTTGTTTATGAGAGCAAGCTGCTTAATGTACTCAAAAGCTGTGAAGCAGCGCTCACGAAAGAAAACGAGTCTAACCAGAGAAACGCGGCACTGGCAGCAACCATCGCATCGTGGCGTGAACAAAAGACACAAGACTACAGTAAAACGTGGGCAAACCTAGTCCAAGGGAGCCAAGAGTTGCGTCTGGCGCTTAACACACCTGAACGTCTTTTCTCAGTTGAAAATAATAAAGACGTACTTTCTAGCGTAAACGCGCTTTATTACATCAACAGCTTAAGTAACAAAGAATTGCTCTTGAGCGATATGTATTCCTCCAATACAGCATCGAGCGATACAGAAACAGAGGCTACGAATGAAAATAATAGTGAGAGTATTATTGGGAGCAGCGAACTTGAACAACAGTTAAAAATTATACGTTCAGCCAGGTTACCCGCTACACTTTGGCATACACAACAAACCTTAACGCAAAACCTCTCATTGCTTACGAATATGCTTGAAACCGAGCTTGATGCAGTAAGCTGCCCAGAAGGCCGCGCCAGTGACAAAGCAAAAATATTGCGTAATGTATTCTATCTTTTCTTTATTGAGGAAATTCAACCTGTAGGAAGTTTGGTAAATCAATACCATTACAAACTAACGCCATTATGGAAAGACTGGCTTGCGCAGCCGTCGCTGCACGAGGAGTTCAAACGCTACATCAGGCAACAGTCACAAGACGGATTCAATCAATACAGCAGCGCCATGAAAGCGCATGTCAACTTATGGCAAGGGTTCCTTGGTAGATGTAATCTATCGCCCGTCGCACCTGTTTAATAGCGCGACGAGCAAATCCACCAGCCCAGCTTTTGCTTAACATCTCCCCACCTCTGGCTAGCTGTGCTGCAGCACGTTCAATATGTTCGATTCCCTTCTAGATTTGAAAAGAGGGCAAATTACAGATTCCAGTAATCCTTCACATAACAAATTTTAAAGAATATTTTCTCCTGCTTCCGGATCTCTCGAATTCCGGGCCTGCTCTCGTATCTCATGGGCTTCGGAAGACACATCATCATTGATTTTCGATTCTTGTGGGCGCGTAATTCCAGCCCCTTTAGCACTTGACCTTTCGTTTCGATTTTCTGTGGCTCCACTATTCTTTTCGCTATCCAAGCTTTTTACGTTCTTTTGGCCTGTAGTTATTTCACTTAACTCATTTGCTTCATTTTCAGAAGGACGAGCGCATGAAGCGTCTTTCTCGGAAGCGTGGTAAATATGCATACCCTCAGGGAAAATGCGCTCTCTCGCATCATCAGGCATACTGATATTCGCCTCTAAGAAGGCTTGAGTGATTTTACGCATCAGCACCGATGCCATTTTTAGTACACTCGTTTTCTCTACATCCACCCAAAAATAAACCTTGATGTTGTAGGTCGAGGGGCCTAATTCGTCGATAAGAATTTGCGGTTCAGGGTCGATTAACACGTTGTCTTGTGCTGACGTAATTTCTTGCGCCATCTGCTGTGCGTGTTGTATATCAGCATCGTAACCCACGCCAATAACAAACTGCCCTCGCATTAGCGGGTTGGCCGTAAGGTTTTTGATTACCCCTTTGTAAATAGTCGCGTTAGGTATTTGAATATGGTTGCCGTCAAAATCCACCAGTGTAGTCGCACGTGCCGTAACTTTCTGAATGATGCCGGTGAAATCGTTGATTTGTACGATATCCCCTATTCTAAAGGGGCGTTGGATAGTAAGCAGTAGGCTTGAAATAAAGTTCTCGGCAATGTCGCGAAAGGCAAAACCAAGAATAAGCCCTACCACACCTGTACCACTCACCACCGCGATTGCAAATCCGGTGAGCCCAGCTAAGAACAAAAATAGATAAATACCGAGTAAAATTAAGACTAAACTGACGCTTCTTTGAATGACTGAGCGCAGCAGTGGAGATGTGGTCGTACGGGTTAACGGTTTAACTAAAACCTTTGCAATATATGGCGCTAAAAGGATAAACGCCGCCATGATAACTAAACCTAGCGCCAACCCCGGTAATCGATAAACAAAGTTCTCCCAAAGCTGAGAGAGTAGCGACTGTGCACTTGATAAACTGCTTATTGCGCCACCTTCGTCACTTTGTTGAAGCAAAGTTTGTATAAAAAGTTCGCTGTCGGTTTGCGGGAAAGAAAGCCCCGCTCGCTTATTTAAAATAGAGGGTTGTAATATTTGTTGCGCACTGAACATCACCTCACTCCTTGGCGTTCATGTGTTTCGATTTTTAATATAAATAACTACGACGCGATAACTAAATAAGATCCCAGCCCGATGGTAAATAAAAAACTGCCCCATATAGCGTGTTCTATAACCACCACGGGCGTCGAGTTAGTTTGCATATACCTATAACCGAAAATGCCACCGCCAATCCAAGAAATGACTACAGCAATCCAGTTACCGTACACTAAGTGGGCTAAACCAAATAAAAAAGTACTTAAGGCCCACCTTGCATATTTCGAAGGCAGTATTCGCTTGTAACGGTGAAAAAAGTACGTTCGAAAAATGATCTCTTGCGGGATGACCGACACTAACGGATAAATCAATAATGTAGCTACCCACATCCATGGCTGGTTCATCGGCCAATGTAGGAACAATTCCGGTTTAAAAAAGTAAACTACCAGCGCCAGTAAGCTCGCCCAAGGCAAAAATAACCTTAGCGTACTTTTTAAATGCGTTCGATAGTCTTCCCAATGCCACAATTTAATGCGCTTAAATTGCTTATCTGCTAACAAGATAGCTAAACAACAAAGTCCCATAACACCTAAAATAGGCATGAGATAATTTGCAAAATGCTTTATCCAGTAGAGAACGGCAAAGGGAATCACCACAAAGAGCAAGATCAATTCAGACCACAGCTTTGCCACAACTCACCTCTTTCTCTCGATCATGCTAGGTTCGCTGATCGATTCCCCAAACGTTTTTACTAACCAGAATCGATGCTAAACCAACAAGATATTTACCAACCGATGACACTTTTGTGAATTTTTACGGTTTATGTCTATGAAAGTGTAGTGCCAATTTGCAAAGCATGAGTGATTAATTAAGTGCTACTTTAGCCCTATGCTTTACGGCGCATTCGTAACTCTTTATGTAGATAAGATTTTTTTAAGAGCAGTGGAAATTTGTGAGCGTTTTTTAGTAATGAGCAACCACGCTTATTATAGTGTTCTACTTCAATAGTCAGCTTCAAAAAACCTATTTTGAAGTACGTGAACGCGTTGAATTCAGGTAGTGTTTGTATATCGCACAAAAGTCGTGAAATAATTGCATAAGATGTATAAGGCGATACCAATGACAAAAAATAGCCCTAGCGACGTTTTACAGCAAATTGAAAACCACTATGCCTCTTTGTCCCCTTCGGGCAAGGCTATTGCGCATTATATTCAGCAGAATCCTATCGCAGTTTTAAGTCAATCTACGTCTTTAATTGCAGAAAAAACGGGGACGTCAAAGGCCACAGTCAGTCGCTTCTTTCGCCAGCTGGGTTTTGACTCGCATCAGCAAGCTAAAGAGGCGCTTGTTCAGCTACGTGAGCAAGGCGTGCCTGTTGTAAGCCCTTCAAGTGGTGTACTTCAGCATGAGAATGATTGTAAGAATTTGGCCAATACATTTGATAGCACTTCCTCAGAGGCGTTGACAGATATTGCTAAATTGCTGGCATCAGCTGGCCAGGTCACCTTGATTGGTTTTAGAAACGCCTACCCCATTGCACTTCATTTTAGGCAGCAGCTCAAACAAATTCGTGCGTCGGTCCGTGTGCTTCCTCAGCCCGGTCAAACACTTAGTGAAGATATTATTGACCTAACCGAAAATGATCTTGTCGTACTTTTTGGTTTTCGTCGTAGAACCCGTCAATTCAAGTTTGTTTTAAATAGCATTAAACACTGTAAAACCGTATTAATTACCGATCCAACGGGCCAAGGATATCGTCACGATGTCGACCACCTGCTGGTTACCCACATTGGCAGTGACTCGCCTTTTGATAGTTACGCGGCTCCAATGAGCCTGGTTGCATCACTGTGTAACCTTACCTACGAATTATTAGGAAGCCAGGCCGCAGACCGCGTCGACGCGATTACTGACATCTACATTCAAATGGATGAGCTAGAAAGTCCAAAGCGTTAACCCTTCCCACAGAACACTTTTTAAGCAATAATATAAAGAGAGCAGATAGCAGAGATTTGTTATTTTGCAAGCGTAAAGGGAACTAAAGCGCTTAAAAATGGGTATAAGTATTAATTCACAACGCTTATTTTGGGTTTTAATGCATAAAAACGTACCTGTTAATTTAATTTCACTGCTAAAAGCGTGTAGTTGGAGTTGATATGGATAAAACGCAAGTAGTCATGGAAGAAGCTAACGGTGTGCTAGACTTTTGGTTTGGAGAACTCTCCCCAGAGCAATGGTTTAAGGAAGATGCTGCACTAGATAAAACGATCACTTCGCGATTTTCAAAGTTGCGTGCAGCAGCCATAAAGGGCGAGTTGTGGCCTTGGCGAGCGACGGCTACCGGTCGTCTTGCCGAAATAATTCTTCTCGATCAATTCTCACGAAATATTCATCGCAATGACAAAGATGCATTCAGTGCAGACAGCATGGCTTTGGTTCTTGCGCAAGAAGCGGTAAGTGTTGAAGCCGATAAGGTACTAACACCGCAGCAGCGCGCGTTTCTGTATATGCCGTTTATGCATAGTGAATCACTCGCAATCCACGACGTCGCATTGGAACTATTTTCACAAGAAGGCCTTGAAAGAGAATTCACCTTTGAAAAGCGCCATCAACAGATAATTGAAATGTTTGGCCGCTACCCTCACCGCAACCGAATTTTAGGGCGCGAGTCGACACCAGAAGAAGTTGAATACCTGAAGCAAAACCCCCAAGGTTTCTAGCAACTTATCTAGTTTTTTAACGATTTACTCAGCGCTTTACCAATTATGTAACTCACAGAAAATAATGTACGTACTAAAGCGCCCAATGAAGTAACGTTCGTTTCTCTTGACTTTTCAATGAAACAGTTGTTTCATTAATCTAAAGACGAATAAAGAAACAATAACGAATAAGTAACGCGCTGTGAGCTCTCCTTTTGTACTGAAGCCCTGTGATGCCAAGTTCACACAGGCAATTAAAAACCTAGAAATCGCATTCAGTCTTGACGGTAGTGTTAAAGATGACGCATTTTCGGCGTCAGGAAAAGCGCTGAATCAGGCAAAAAATCAAAGTAAATTGCCGCTTAGCGGACTAGGTCTGGCAGTAAAAGATTTGTTTCACATTGAAGGATTGCCAACTGCAGCAGGAAATCCTGATTGGTTAGCCACACATTCGATTCCGAAAAATACCAATCGTTGCGTAGCAAAGATGCTTCAAGCGGGTGCCACGTTCAAAGGCAAAACCATCACTGATGAACTTGCCTACAGTTTACACGGGCAGAATAAGCACTACGAAACACTGGTAAATCCAGTGGCACCAGCTCATATACCTGGTGGTTCTTCGTCAGGTTCAGCGGTGGCCGTTAGCGCGCACCTTGCCGACATAGGGCTAGGCACCGACACCGGCGGCTCTATTCGCGTACCGTCTAGCTATCAAGGGTTATGGGGGCTTCGCACCACGCACGGCGTTGTGGCCTGCGACAATATGGTGGCACTTGCCCCGTCGTTTGATACCGTGGGCTGGATGACACGCGACTTAAACACGCTGACTAAGGTTGCCAATGTCTGCATAGATAGCGCAACACAAAGTGAAATATCAGGTTCGCCTCGATTTGGCATAGCAGCGCATTTATTTGAGGAGGCCGCTCACAAATCGCTGTGCAAAACATGGCTTGCAGCGCTGGCTGATAACAACGACTGTATTGTATTGTCAGAGACACAGCTAGATTTAAAAACCTTACAAACTGCCGCTACCTTTCGTACCTTACAGGGCAATGAAATATGGCAGCAACACGGCGAATGGATTGAATACACTCAACCCGATATCGCCAAAGATATAACGTTGCGCTTCAATTGGTGTAAAACCATAACAACGCAAGAAGTAGAGCAAGCTAAAGCGCAACAATCTGTGGTAATCAATCATTTAAACACGCTGTTTGAAGAAATAGATGTGTTGATTATTCCCACGACACCCGGTGTAGCACCTCGATGTGATGCCGATGAAACAACGCTGGCAAATGATAGAAACGCTCTGCTCGCACTCACGGCGATAGCTGGGCTTGCGGGATTACCCCAACTTCATTTGCCGTTGTTTACCCTACACAACGCCCCATGCGGATTGTCGCTAGTGGGCAAAAAAGGCAACGATCTTGCACTTCTCGCGTTAGCAAAAAAGCTAACCACTCGCTAAACGTGTAAAGCGCGCCTGTTTTTTTAAGTTGCACTTAAAAAAAGCATTAGCGCCCTATCGCATTCAAGTTGAAACTAGAAAGCGGAAGTAAGACCTAAGCGCCCGTCATTTTGCCTGATTTGGGCTTAACCTGACTGCGCGGTTGCCGAGTTTTTGAAGGAATTAAAAATGAGTGAAAAACCAAATATAGCGTTTACTGCCCCTCACTTTGCGGCATCGCAAGTGGGCTTAAACATATTAGAAAAAGGCGGCACCGCTATTGAAGCTATGGTAGCTGCTGCAGCCTCTATCGCGGTTGAATACCCGCACATGAATGGCATGGGCGGTGATGGATTTTGGCTAATCAGTGAACCTGGTAAAAAGCCGATTGGCATTGATGCATCTGGCGTAGCAGCAAAGGGCGCGACACCTTCTTTCTACGAGGGTAGCGATGCCATTCCTAGTCGAGGCGGAAAGTCAGCATTAACCATGGCAGGCGCAGTTGCTGGTTGGCAAGCCGCGCTTGAAATAAGTCACAAATGGCAAAGCGGTTTACCGTTAAGCACATTGTTCGATACGGCGATTAGTCAAGCTAACTGGGGAATTGAAGTTACCCAGAGCTTAGTGGATGCCAGCAACAAAACCTTTGACGAACTAAGTGCGGATGAAAATTTCGCTCAGTTTTTGATTAAGGGGAAAGCCCTTAAAAAAGGTAAAATTTTAAAGCTAACAAAGCTCTCTGAAACTTTGAAGCATTTAGCAGAAAAAGGGTTAGATGATTTTTATCACGGTGAGTTAGCTTCACAGCTGGCTGAAGACTTAGAAGCCGCTGGCTCTCCTATTCGCCTTGACGATTTCAATAATTACAAAGCGACAATTGTTGAGCCATTGTCAGTATCTACCAGCAAAGGCAAGCTTTATAACTTGCCGGCGCCCACACAAGGTGTGGCGTCGCTCATTATTTTAGCCCTGTACGACAAAGTTCAGCATTTAGGCAGCACCGATGCTGACATGGTGCATTTACTTATTGAATGCACAAAACAAGCTTTTATTGCGCGCAACGCGAACGTTACCGACCCGTCTCGTACGCCCGTTAACTTACAAAGCCTGTTAAGTGATGATGTTCTTGATGAAATGGTGAAGCACATCTCATTAGATAAAGCACTTCCTTGGCCGCACGAAGCCAAGCACGGCGATACTATTTGGATGGGTTGCTGCGATTCTGAAGGCCGAATGGTGAGCTACATACAGTCACTTTACTGGGAATTCGGCTCGGGCGTAGTGAGCCCGCAAACAGGCATTGTTTGGAACAACCGTGGCACTTCGTTTTCACTCGATCCAAACAGTAACCAATATTTGGCCCCAGGCTTGAAACCATTTCACACACTTAACCCCGCTTTCGCTGAGCTTGTTGACGGTCGACGCATGAGCTACGGCACCATGGGTGGTGAAGGTCAGCCTCAAACCCAAGCGGCGTTGTTTGCTCGTCATGTCTACCACGGCCAACCTATCGCCAAGGCTATTTCCCTAGGCCGTTGGCTACTTGGTAGAACATGGGGCGATCAAAGTCACAACTTAAAAGCAGAGCGAGATTTAGTTGAGTATGTGGGTGAGAGCTTACTGGCACGGGGCCACGATATGGTGACGGTAGATCCTTGCAACGAACTCATGGGTCATGCTGGTGCAATTATTCGCGACACAGAAGGTACGGTTAGCGGCGCAAGCGACCCAAGAAGTGACGGCAAAGCCTACTTTGGACATCGCTAGTTTATTCTTAGTGGCTAAGACGCATCACTGACAAATAGTTAAACCAACAAACGTTAAAGAGAAAGAAATCACATGCAGTTTTTAATGGATAACCTAACGGTTATATTATCGCTTGCGGGAACAGGCGTTTTCGCAGGCATATTAGCAGGTATGCTTGGCGTAGGTGGCGGTATTGTCATCGTGCCGGTACTGTTTTTCTTGTTCCAAGCCCTTGGAGTGTCACCCGAGAGTGCTATGGTTATAGCCACGGCAACGTCTCTGGCAACCATCGTTCCTACTTCAGTAAGCTCTATTCGTGCTCATCACAGTAAAGGCAATGTAGACTTTGCATTGCTAAAAGCGTGGGCAGTATTCATTCTAATTGGCGTGCTTGCCGGAAGCTATGCGGTGACGGCGGTTAACCCGACGTTCCTTACCTTACTGTTTGGCATTATTGCAACCTTGTCTGCCATTAATATGCTCATTGGCAAGAAAGACGCGCTATTTAAAGGGCTACCGGGCCGCGCGGGTCAGTCGATTATGGCAACCTGCATTGGGCTATTCAGTTCTATGGTAGGCATTGGTGGCGGGACGTTAACCGTGCCGACTCTCACATTTTGTAACTACCCAGCACACAAAGCGGTGGGCACCGCTGCTGCAGTCGGTTTAATTATTTCGCTTCCAGCGGCGCTTACGCTGCTATTTGTTGGTACCACTCCTGTTGATGCGCCCTTCGCTACGTACGGCTATGTAAACTTGCTGGGGTTTGTCTGCATCGTTCCGCTCACCGTGTTATTTGCGCCTGTCGGTGCAAGCATAGCCAATAAGCTAGACGCTGGCTTACTTAAGAAAATCTTCGCCGTTGTTCTCATCATCACTGGCTTGCGCATGCTAGCGCAAGTCCTTATCTAGGAGTGCCCACATGTCTAAAGAAGCCTCTAACAGAACGTTTGCTCCACTATCCCCGCCGCCTCGCTTGCTAATGGGCCCGGGCCCAATTAACTGCTACCCCCGTGTGCTAAGCGCCATGTCTACCCAGTTAGTAGGTCAATATGACCCTGTAATGACTGGCTACATGAACGAGGTCATGCAACTTTACCGCGATGTTTTCAATACGAAAAACCAGCAAACCTTTTTGGTTGACGGTACGTCGCGCGCTGGAATTGAAGCTGTATTGGTATCGGCAATTGAGCCAGGCGATAAAGTCCTTGTGCCTATCTTCGGGCGTTTTGGGCATTTGCTTGCTGAAATTGCAGAGCGCGCCGACGCTGAAGTTCACACCATTGAAGTGCCATGGGGCGAAGTGTTTACGCCTGAACAAATTGAAAAAGCGATAAAAGACGTAAGACCAAAACTGCTTGCCATTGTTCAAGGGGATACGTCCACTACCATGCTGCAACCGCTCGCAGAAATTGGCGCAATTTGTGAAGCAAACGATGTGTTGTTTTACTGCGATGCAACAGCGTCAATAGGTGGGAATCCGCTAGACGTTGATGCTTGGAAATTAGATGCGGTGTCAGTTGGCCTGCAAAAGTGCTTAGGAGGCCCATCAGGCAGTGCTCCTATTACACTAAGCGACAAGTTTGTTAAAACCGTGCGTACCCGTCACCACGTTGAAGCCGGCATTCGCGATGCTCACCATGAAGCTGCGCGTGGCCCTAAAATTCGTTCTAACTACTTCGACTTGCCCATGATCATGGATTATTGGGGCGAGGAGCGACTAAATCACCACACCGAAGCGGCCAGTATGCTCTATTGCGCCCGTGAATGCGCGCGCCTGCATTTAGAAGAAGGCCAGGAGAACGTGATTGCTCGTCACAAAGTAGCGGGCGACGCCATGCTAGCCGGTATTCAGGCCATGGGACTTGAGCCCTTCGGCGACCTGAAACACAAAATGTACAATGTTGTAGGTGTTCATATTCCCGAGGATGTTCATGGCGAAGAGGTACGCGAAACCTTACTTCTGCGTTTTAACATTGAAATAGGCACTAGTTTTGGTCCGCTAAAAGGAAAAATTTGGCGCATTGGCACTATGGGCTATAACGCCAGAGAAGATGCCGTGTTACATACCCTCCAGTCCCTTGAAACTGTGCTTCGTATGCAAGGGTTTGCGCTACCTGCTGGTAAAGGGGTAGATGCTGCGCTTAGCGTTTATGCTAAGGCTAAAGCGGCGGGAGTCACCAATGGGTGAATTCGCAGAATTTGCTGAATTAGCTACGCAAGTTATGGCAAGGTGCGAAACATTAGGCACCTTAAGCCAGGACCCAGCCTGTTTAGACAGGCGCTATTTGACCGAACAACACAAACTTGCAAATCAACTCGCCTCAGGGTGGATGATTGAAGCAGGAATGACAACCTGGCAAGACGCCGTTGGCAATATATGGGGGCGCTATACATCAAGCGTGCCCAACGCACCGCGATTAATTCTAGGTAGCCACCTCGATACTGTGCCTAACGGCGGAAAGTACGACGGAATGCTAGGTGTAGTCGCCGCTATTTCGCTGGTCGCTATGTTTGACGGCACGCAAACCAAGTTCCCTTTTCATATCGATATTGTGGGTTTTTGTGATGAAGAAGGTACGCGATTTGGCACCACCCTTTTAGGAAGCCGCGCGCTCACCGGTAAGTGGCAAGAGCAATGGCGTCATTTAAAAGATGAAAATGGCGTGAACTTAGAGCAAGCCATGGCGAACTTCGGTCTTAATTTCGACGCAGTAAACAGTGCCGCTATTTCCCGTACCGATATTTTGGGCTACATAGAGCTTCACATTGAACAAGGCCCTGTTTTAGAACAAGAAAATCTGCCTGTTGGCGTTGTCAGTGCTATTGCAGGTGCAAAACGTTTAAATTTTTCAGTAGAAGGCATGGCGGGTCACGCTGGCACTGTGCCAATGTCTATGCGACGAGATGCGCTGTGCGCAAGTGCAGAGATGCTATTGGCTGTAGAGAGCATTAGCTTGCAGCGTCCGGGCGTTGTAGCCACGGTAGGTAAAATTGAAAATGCGCCAAACGGCGTTAACGTCATTTCTGGTCGCACACGTTTTTCTCTCGATATCAGAAGCGAAGATGATGAATTGCGAGATTCTGTATTGGCAGAAATATTGCAAAAGTTTGATGCCATTGCGCATGCAAGACAAATAACGCTAACACGGGAGCAAACCCACAGCGCGCCCGCGGTACATTGCGATAGCCAGCTAAAAGAAGCACTCGTTCGGGGGGTAGAAGAAAGCGGGATTAAGCCAAGAGTCCTTGCCTCGGGAGCAGGTCATGACGCTATGGCTATTGCTGATATTTGCCCTGTGGCCATGTTGTTCACACGTTGTAAGGGCGGAATAAGTCACCACCCTGCAGAATCTATTACCATTGATGACGTGGCCGCCAGTTTGTCAGTACTTTATAAAACCATTAGCAAGCTCAAGCATACGTAGTGGTCAAATCAGTAAAGTTTTAATGAAGGGTTAATAATGAAAATAACAAGGATTTACAACGATGAAGCAGGCAAAAGTCACTTTGGCGAAGTGGAGATTGCGCTAAAAGACGGCGGTCCTATCGGCATGCTTTCAGAAAAATTTGGAGCCGATAAGATCATTTTTCGCGAAACGCCCGCAGATTATGATTTTAAGTGGCATCCAGCGCCGGCGCGACAACTCCTTTTCATTATTAAAGGGCGTGCTGAATTTACGGTGTCTAACGGTGAACGCCACGTGTTTGGAGCAGGTGACGTACTATTGCTAGAAGACACAGAAGGCGAAGGCCATTGTTCCCGCGCAATGTACAATGAAGTGCGCCACTCAATTTTTGTGACGTTAGATGAAGGCGTAGTCCTATAAAACGACCGTTCGCACTGCTCTGAAAAAATGCGCTAATTTAGCGCATTTTTTTGTTTAGGCACCAAAATGGGGCTTACGAATTGCCTAATTATTTGCTCCTGACCCAAACCCACATAAAAAACACTTTAAAACAACAACTTAAAAACACATTACTAAGCAGACCAATTGGTCAATATCTTGCAACCATAGAGCAACTATTGCTAAGAAAAATTGCTCATGTCATTTGTTGTACGAACCCTGTTCATTTTGTCTTTATCCCTTGTTGGTCTTTATTCCGCCGCAAACCCCTTTCCTACTGAAGAAGACGCAAACAATTGGTTTAAGCAATATACACAGTCATTGACCGACTCACAGACCTATCAACTACTTAAACAGTTTCCAAAAGGCGGTGACTTGCACCATCACTTATCAGGTTCGGCGTACGGCAAATGGTGGTATGAGCTAGCAACTAATCAAGCGCTAAACGGCGGCTATCAGTACTTCACGAAGGTGAATCATAGCGAGTGTGACTCGGCGCCGTTGTTTCATACTATTTCTAACACTACCCACTCAAAACTAACGAAATGTAAACAAAAGCAATATAAAGCATTGAATGCCCTAAGTAACAAAGAGCAAGACGCGTTTATCCATAGTGTTGAACTTGTTAAGCCAGAAGAAGGTCGAGAGGAGTTTTTTGAATTTCACTGGCAGCGCTTAAGCGAGCTTACTCAAAACCCCTATATTACAGCGCAGGTTCTGCTTAGAAACATGCAGCTGTATCAACAAGAAAATGTGCGCTATTTAGAAACGCAAATGAACGTTAGGTTTATGAATCGCGCAGATGGTAGCCGCTTTCCTCCTGCTGAAACACTTAAAGTTATTACAGACATGCTCGATAGCGAAGCAGCTAAAGCTACTGGTGTCACCGTTCGTTTTCAATATGCCTTGGTTCGTTTTACTGACAACATTGAAGCCCAATTAGACTGGATCTTCAAATTCGTAGACGCCAATAGAAAATGGTATGTAGGGATAAATTTGGTTGGCAGGGAGGATGATCCCCGAGGTCAACCCACGCGCTTTTTAGAGCCTATAACGAAACTAAGAGCTCAATATCCAACCATTCGCCTCTCCTTTCATGCAGGTGAATCTGAGCATGCAGATACCAATATTCGCAACACCTTATTGTTAGGCGCAGAGCGAATAGGCCATGGCATTAATCTGCTAAAAGATCCTTCAACGTATTTGCTCATGCGCCATAACCGCTATTTGATTGAAACCAATTTAATTTCAAACCTAAAGTTAGAATACATCGATGATTTGAGCGCTCATCCCTTTCCTCAACTTCTAAGAACCGGTGTACCCACTGCACTTTCAACCGACGACCGAGGGATGTGGGATGCCACACTCACAGATGAATATTACCTGGCATTTACCCAGTTCAATCTAAGCTGGAGTGAGCTAGTTACATTAAGTCAAAACAGTATCAAGTACAGCTTTTTACAAGACGAGAAAAAAGAGCAACTACTTACTGAGCTAAACCGAGATCTAACACAGTTTTTAGCCTTAATAGCGGAAAGCGCTAACCAAATACCTTCTGCAAACAGCAAAGTACAACCTCTTAACAGCAACGTGGAACGCTACAGTGATTTCATCTGCGAGTTTGCCGCCTCGGTCTGCGCCAATGAAGGAAATAACAAGGAAATAACAAGGAAATAACCATGTCTTCAAATCACAGCGAACTACTTTACGATTTAAATGATAGTCCGGCATTTCTTCCTTCACTTACCGCGGCAATTCAGCATTTACTTGCAAGCTTTGTCGGTGTTATTACCCCGACTCTTATTGTTACATCAACACTGGGCCTTACTGAATACACGCCTTATCTTATCAGTATGGCCTTGTTTGTAAGCGGCTTAGGCACGGCAATTCAAACAAAGCGTATAGGCCCGGTAGGCAGTGGATTGGTAGCCATCCAAGGTACCAGTTTTGCGTTTATTAGCGCGTTGATACTGGCAGGAAATCAGGTCAAGGCGGATGGAGGAACACCCGAAGATGTTCTGTCTTTGTTGTTTGGATTAACTATGGCGGGTGCCATGGTCGAAGTGGTGTTCAGTCTATTTGTACATAAACTCAAACGTATCATTACACCATTAACTACAGGAATTGTAATAACCGCTATTGGGCTAAGCTTGATAAACGTAGGCATGACTGATCTTGCGGGCGGCTTTCACGCGGCTGACTTCGCCAGCACAGAAAACTTAGCCGTCGGCCTTGGCGTGTTGCTCATTATTGTTTTCTTGAACGCCTCAACAAACCACTGGCTGCGTTTAAGCGCCATCTTTATTGGTATGGCAATTGGTGCAACCTATGTTGGCATTACAAAAGGATTAGATTTCAGCGGCCTTGCTTCGCTTTCTGTCGTAGCGATCCCCACCCCTTTTGCCTTTGGCATTGCATTTGATATCACTCTCTTTTTACCTATCGCGCTTATCTATTTGTTTAGTGCAATAGAAACGGCCGGCGACTTAACCGCAAATAGCCTTTTCTGTAAGCAGCCTGTGAGCGGTCCGATTTATCTTGCAAGAGTGAAAGGCGGGATTTTGGGCGACGGCGTTAATTCGTTACTTGCTGGCATGTTCAACACCTTTCCAAATACTACATTTGGCCAGAATAACGGGGTTATCCAATTAACCGGCATCGCCAGCCGTAAGGTCGGCTTTTTTGTTGCAGCGCTATTCGTTGTTATTGGGTTCTTCCCCATTGTAGGTGGTGTGCTGCAGGCTATTCCCAAGCCAGTTCTTGGCGGTGCTACTCTGGTTATGTTTGCCATGGTGGCCGTGGGTGGCTTAAAGCTATTAGCCAGCTACGCACTTGATAGGCGCAGTAGTTTGGTGACAGCGTGTGCGCTAGGTATGGCGATTGGTGTAATGATGGTACCAGAAGCCCTTTCTGAATTGCCTTCATGGCTTGAAAATATCTTACTTTCCCCAGTAACCTCGGCCGGCCTTACCGCCGTCATCCTTGATTTAACCTTACCTGGAAAAAAGCCCCTTGCTTCCCCACACGCTAGTGCACAAAAAATTGAAAGCAGCACTGGCGTTGCTCAGGACAACCCTGCTTACGAGCCTATTCACAACCCAAAGCCAGAAGGTAACCGTAGGGCGCCGAAAGCACTCAATGAAAAAGCCGTTGTAAACCATGAGGTTGTCAAGCACTCAGCTCACTCGACACACATTTTAAGTATAGACGGACAACCGGGCGTAACCTCTGCTCTTTTTAGTGCAAAAGCTCGCTAAAAATCACCTTATAAGTGCATGCATTTATGCGATTGAGTTTATTTACATAAAAATAACAATATAAGAACAACATTATATATTTTTATCCCTATAATTCAGCAACTTAAGAGAAGGTTAAAAGTTGACCAACTGGACAAGTAGTTGGCACTCATCCTGCTAACTCTCTTGCCAATAACAAAACGCATATAAAAATGCGTGAAAAGAACCCTAAAAAGGGGCAACTAAAAATAACGAGGAAACCATGAAAAACACTACATTCAATTTATCTCCTCTAGCAAAAGCTTTTGCAATGACTACCGCGGTCGCGCTATCGTCGCAAGCTTTTGCTCAAGAAGAGACAGAGGTTAAAGAAAAAGACGTTGAAAAAATTCAGGTAACAGGATCCCTTGGGAGCCTTCCTGGCCAAGACGTTGAGTCAGTTTTTGGCTTTGGCAAATCTATTCTCGAAACGCCTCGCTCAGCGTCCACGATTTCTCAAGAGCAAATGGAGCGCTTCAACGTTTCAGACATTGATGAACTCGTCGCGTTCGCACCAGGTACATTCACACAGTCGTTCTTCGGTGTTGCAGGCTCTCTGGATGTGCGGGGCACGCCCGGGGAAACTTACTTCCGCGGTGTTAAGCGCTTAGACAACCCAGGTAACTACCCTACGCCTATTGGCGCGTCCAGCCGAATCGACATCGTTCGTGGTCCGGCATCACCTATTTACGGCCCATCAAAAATTGGTGGTTATCTGAACTTTAATCCCAAGTCTGCCCGTGCGTCATCGGGGCAGTATTTAGATGCACCAACAGGCGCGTTGTCTTACACAACGGGGTCGTGGAACAAGAGCATTTTAACCGCAGAAGTTGGCGGACCGACTAGTGTTGCCGGTAAAGAAATGGGCTATTACATATACGGTGAGCTAGAAAACTCTGACAGTTACTACGACAATACCCAGACTGATCAAACCGTACTTCAAGCATCATTTAATATCGATATTACCGATAACCTTCGCTTTGAATTTGGTGGTATGTACCACGACTACGATGGTAACCAAGTGGCCGGCTGGAACCGATTAACTCAGGAGTTAATTGACGACGGAACCTATATTACAGGTACGGCTCAACCATTAGATACGGACGGCGACGGTCAAATCAGTCACGAAGAATATGCTGAAGTCGCCGACTTGATTTCACCGTTTATTTTCACGCCAGCTGTCCCATTAGATTCGGTTACAGGCGACTTTTTCGATCCTTTAATGGCATTACAAAACCCAGGTACCACGACCTTAAGTGGTAGCCAAACTTTGGTAGCACCTGATGACCAACTTGGTAACGAAGCCATAACGCTCTACTTCGACACCATTTACTACACGGATAATTGGGAAATTCGCAACCAGCTTTTCTATGATGCATACGACAACATAAACGAAAATGCTTATGGCTTCTCACAATTCCATGACAGCTGGGTTATAGAAGACAAACTAATTTTTGCGACAGAATATGAGAACGACGGACTATTAGCGCAATTTCAATTTTCTCCATCTGTACGCTATACCGACTTTGAGCACGGCGATGACTTTACTTACGAGTTCTTTAATCGTCGCGACCTAACCATGCCGTCTTCAGCGCTAGATCGCCGCCTTTTGTCTACCCGCTCGGGTAAAAACTACGACAACTATGACGTAGGTAATTACTTAGACTTAGGCATTGCTGCAATGACCGATTTAACTTGGGACTGGGGTTTAAACTTAGTACTAGGTTTACGATACGACACTATTGATATTGAAAGCACATCGCGCACGGATTTACTTCTGGGTGCTACTGGAGATGAAACACCAGTTTATGCTGAAGAAACCGTAGATGGATGGTCTTGGAACGCTAGTATTTCATATGAATTTGAATTTGGCCTTATTCCTTATATCACTGCAGCAGAGCAAGCTACCCTTGTTGCAGGCCAGGGCGCCGAGATTGGTGTTGGCCAACTCAATCAACCTGGTGGTGGCGGTGCATTCGACACCTCTGAGCTGATGGAATACGGTATTAAAGGTTCTCTCGTTGACGATACACTCTATTTTGCCCTTTCATTCTTTGAGCAAGAGCGTACCGACTTCAATACTCAGAATACGGTCACCAACAACACAACCAATAACGAAGGCACTGAATTTGAACTTCGTTGGGTAGTCAATGAGAACCTTGTTGTTTCTGCTGGCTATACAAATATAGAAGTTATCAACTTAACTGCACTTGCCAATGGAAACCAATTTGGGTTCTTAGGTGCTGACGATTTAGTTGCTCTTGATGATCCTTCGTTAATTTTTGGCGGGAACGTAGTAGGTCTTAACCTTGTTGGTGAAGGAGAAACAAACTCTGACGGACGAAAGGCCGGTATTCCTGAAAATATTTACACGCTGACAGCAACCTATGACTTCCAAAATGGTTATGCTGCCAACGTGAGTATTGTGGATGTGGATGAGGTCGCGTCTGGCTACTCAGCTGCAGTGACACTTCCAGCCTACACGTTAGTCAATGCTGGCTTGTCATATCAAGCAGAAGATTGGTCGATAAACTTAACCGTTAAAAACTTAACTGACGAGCGTTATTTCCGCTCTAACTTCCCTGATCTATTTGGTAGTCAAATTGTACTACCTGAACTACCGCGTCACTGGAATGCTAAATTTACTTACTCATTCTAAGTTCGCATACTCTTTGAGCGTGGTCGTGCCTCATGTGTAGATTGAACGTTCGACACACGCTCTCAGGCCTGTAAGTTTTTTCGATAAGAAGCCCAGTTTGATAATGCTGGGCTCTTTTTTAGGAGTACTAAATGCATCTTTCTTTTTATCCACTGCTTAAACAAAAACGGTCTGCCTTTTTCAACGCTTTGCTTATATTGGCTATGTTTTTGGGTTTCTGTAGCAGTAGTTATTCTGCCAGTGTTAAAACCAATGACGCTAAGCCGCCAATGAAAGTGAAAGTTGTTGTGGTAAGTATGTTCGAAATTGGCAGCGACGAAGGCGACGCGCCTGGTGAATTTCAATTGTGGAAGGCTCGCCAGAAACTCACAACCCAATACCCTTTGCCTCATGGCTTTCACGATATTTACGCCAACCCTGATACAGGTGTAATCGGTATGGTTACGGGAATGGGCATTGCGCGCGCTTCAGCAGCAATAATGGCACTAGGTCTTGATCCTCGCTTTGATTTATCCCAAGCCTATTGGTTGGTTGCAGGGATCGCGGGAGTCGACCCAGCGGATAACACCATTGGAAGTGCAATTTGGACCGATTACGTAGTCGATGGCGACCTAGCACATCAAATTGACGCTAGAGAAATTCCGTCTCAGTGGAGTACGGGTTATTTCCCCCTCTTCACTCATGCGCCCTTTGAAAACGCTGACGCTGTAGACGTAAACAACAGCCCAAATGGCGAGGTGTACGCGCTGAACTTACCGTTAGCAAAGTGGGCCTATTCGTTGACAAAAGACACCAAGCTTTTAAACAACGAAGCGATGGATGCATTGAGAGACAAGTACACCAACTCAGCTAATGCGAGGGCACTTCCAAATGTATCTATGGGTGCGCATTTATCTGCTTCTACTTTTTGGCATGGCGAAAAACTAAATGCGTGGGCAAACGATTGGGTGGCATACTGGACGCAGGGCAAAGGAAATTTTGTTACCTCGGGCATGGAAGACTCAGCAACACTTCAAAGCTTGAGCTACTTGGACAATGCAGGGTTAGTCAACAAAGACCGCTTACTTATTCTTAGAACGGCGAGCAATTTTACCATGCAGCCACCATCGTTGAGCGCAGCGGAGAACTTAAAGTTAGAGAGTTCTGGCGATGGATATGCAGCAATGGGAGCCGCAATAGAAGCCGCCTATAAAGTCGGCTCACAGGTTACAGACTATATTGTAACGCATTGGGAAACCGTAAAAGATACGCCCCCTTCAGCGGAATAAACGCACTTTAACCTCTACGCTGTCACTGATTTAGCATTTAGTGCATGGCGCACCTGAAGAGTAACGTCATTTTGTACCACGGGCTTGGCAAGAAAATCGGCCATGCCCGCATTGCTACAATTAGTTTTATCTTCAGGTGTAGTATTTGCCGTTACAGCCACAATACGACCGTGTTTGGGCAATAAGTTTTCTTGGACAATAACCTTAGTCGCACTTACCCCATCGAGCACAGGCATAGCGCAATCCATAAAAATAATGTCGTATTTTTTAGCTCGGGCCATTTGAACGGCCACTTCGCCATTTTCGGCTTCATCTGGAAGGTAATTAAACTTCTCTAGCATGGATGCAAGCACGAAACGGTTTATATCGTTGTCATCAACAACCAAAACGTTAAGAGGAACGCTAAGCAGGTCTGAAGAGAGGATAACGTCACTCTGCTTTTCTTTATCTAAAACTGCCATTTCTACAGGTATAGCTATATCGAAACAGGAGCCTTTCCCTGCGCTTGAACGCACTTCAAGCTCGCCGTCCATTTTGCCGACAAGTTGATTGACGATAGACAGCCCTAAACCATTTCCATTTAACTCTTCAGAGGCACTGGCGGTATCGTTTTGAAATGGTCTAAAAATACGTGACAATATTTCATCACTCATGCCCACACCAGTGTCCTCAATCGAGGCAAGCAGAATAGGAACGTCACCTTGGTGTTTTAACGCTACTTGTACCGAAATATAACCTTTGGGCGTAAACTTAACCGCGTTAGAGAGCAGGTTAGTGATGACTTGACTAATTCTGGCGGCATCACCATTTACATAAGTGTTTTCGTCAAAAGAAAGTACAGCGTAAAGCCTCACACCTTTCTCTGCACATTTGGTTTTAAACACATCCAGAATATCTTCTATTAACGAGCGCGCACAGAAGTCACTATATTTGAGTGAGAATTCGCCATTGATAATCGACGTGTAATCGAGCACATCGTTGATAAGAGACAATAGACGGTCAGCGCTATGCAGCGCCACATCCGCTTTACGCATGCGCACGTTTTCTTTATTTTCAAACTTAATTGCCTGCAGCATGCCGGTTATGCCATTAAGCGGTGTTTTTAGCTCGTGACTTATACGTGATAACAACATGCCACGCTCTTTTGACGCAGCTTCAGCTTCTCTTCTTCTTTCTTCGAGTTCAAGTCTAAGTTGCACTGACTTGTTGACATTTTGGAAAGTTCCGAACAACCGAATACATTTCCCTTGCTTCATTTCGGCCATGCCGTGAGTTTCAATCCAAACCGAATTACCTTTCGCTGAAACTAACTCAAGAGTTGCGCTCCACGGTTCACCCGTAGCCACCGTATGGGAAACAATGCGGTTAATCTCATCCCTATCAAACCCCTCTTTATAGAAGTTGATAGCTGTTTCTAATGTGGGTACAAAGTCCTCTGAGACTTCGTGAATAAGCCGAGTTTGTGAAGACCAGCTAAGTGCATTCGTGGTCAAATCAACTTCCCACGTGCCTATGTTCGCTACACTTTGTAACTTTTCGTACAACGTGTTTTGATTGGTCTCTGCTTTTTCGAGATGAAACTTATCCAACATCACGCTCAGGCAATCGTCTAACAGCGACAGCTTGTCGAGGTTTACCGGCTGTTCCGGGCACGCATTAATAAAGACCAAGCACACTTGGCTTCCATCTAGGGTATGAACACGGCCTCGGATGTACTTTTCGGCATTAAAATAAGTAGAAAACCATTGTTTAAATGCAGTAGAACACTTAGCGCTGTTTACAGGGAAACAGTTGTCTACAGGCACACAGGTAGAGAAAGAAGGGACCGACTTAAAGTTGGGTGCATACGCCGACGAAGCTTTAACCAATATATTAACTGTCTCTTCGTCCAGCTGTAAAAGTAAACCTTGAAACACGCCAAACGAATCGCAGCCTCGCTGTACCAAACTGGTTAGCGATGCCTTCAACTGGTGTTCCAGTTTCACATTCAAACTCGATTGTTCGTCAAAATAAACCATGGTTCGCTACCCAAGCGTAAAGACCACAAGATTCTTGCCGCCTTGCTCGATTCGTGCACAGCGGCCCCGCATTTATAATGATAGCTTGGGATTTGAATACGGGATATTAAACAATAGGCTAGAAATTCTATTTTTATGATGGGATATTGGGCGGTGGCCTCAGCCCTTGGCTTGGTTTCGCCCTAATTCTTTTGCTTCAAACAGTGAAATGTCAGCGTCTTCTATAAGCGCAGCCACATCGTCTTCAACCACATCCGTAGCTTTCCAAACTGCAAAGCCTGCACTTATTGATACGCGGTTTTCTATCCCTTTACCATGTGGAATGCTTGCATTGGCGACAGCCTCAACAAGCTGTTGTGCCACTAGCTTTGTGCCCTGATGGTCGATATAGGGGAGGACGACCAAAAACTCTTCGCCGCCAAAGCGAATAACGGCATCTTTCGGCCGTTTAACCGTATCCGATATAATTTGCGCCACTTTTTGAAGACAAATATCGCCTTCGAGATGCCCGTACGTATCATTGAAAAGCTTAAAATAATCGATGTCGATCATTATTGCTCCAACCGTACCTTTGTCTCTCGCAACTTGCTTAATGAGTAACGGAATTTCCTTGGTTAAATACGTACGATTGTACAAACCCGTTAGCTGATCGTGAAATGTCATCATTTCAAGGAATTCGGTGCGAAGCTTATTTTGCAGATGTGTTTTGATGCGATGCGTTAACGTAGAGGCGTTAACCGGTTTCATGACAAAGTCTGACGCCCCTACTTCCCAGCACGCATTTTCACTCTCAATATCCATTGTAGATGTAACGAAAATGACGGGGATATGATTCGTTTCAGGCGAGGCTTTTAAAGCGGTACAAACATCTAACCCATTAATGTCTGGCATGTTCATGTCAAGCAGGACTAGGTCAGGAAGGTTTGCCTCGCAGTAGGATATGGCTTCTTCTCCCGACTCGGCTGTAGCACAGGTAAACACCGACTCTAGGATGGATTCGAGCAGCATACGACTCATCGGCTCATCGTCCACAATAAGTACGTTACACTCTGCGTAGGGTTTTATTTCTTTTCGATTCATCAGGTACTTTTATTGTTACTACACCAAGGTGACCATTCTCGCTTGCGTTGTTTCTGCTTTTACAATATCAAAGTAATAACAACGCTTTACGCAAGTCTAACACCTTACATCCAAATTTGTATCGAAAAGTCAGCTAGTTTGCTTTCAAGTAGGTATGGTTTGAACGACAAGGTTATAAAGAAGAGACTATCGATTAGCACTCTACTCAGCGGCCAGTGAACTTTACGCTACTTGGCAATCATCGATGAACTTCGTGAAGAAATCCGCCATCGCCATAGGGCGACACATAAAATACCCCTGCCCTAAGTGACACCCAAGTGCTTTGAGCGCGGCAAAATGAGATTGGGTCTCTATCCCTTCGGCAACAATGGTTAACTCTAAGCTTAATGCTAAATGCACTATTGCCGTTACGATATCATGTGCCTGCTGTTCTTTATCCATATCAATAACGAAAGAGCGATCTATCTTAAGCACATTCAATGGGAACTGACGTAAATAAGAGAGACTTGAATAGCCCGTACCAAAATCATCCAACGCAATAGTAACGCCCAATGAAGCCAAGTCGTTCAGGATATCTCTGGTTTGTTCAAAGTCGTGCATTAAGGCTGATTCTGTTACCTCCAATTCTATAGACGACGCGGCGATACCCGCTTCGTTGATAATTTCAGCAACTTCTTTTGCGAACCCTGGGTTTGAAAGCTGTTTAGCAGCTACGTTTACCGCCACTTTGAAGTCTTGCCCCAATTCGTTGCATTTAGCGACAAACTCACAGCTTTTTTGCAACACTTGCTTTCCTAGCTGATGAATTAGCCCAGTTTCTTCTGCCAGTGGGATAAACTCATCGGGTCCAATAACTTTTCCATTTTCGTCGAACATTCTGACTAAGCTTTCCGCACTTAATACTGCACTATCGTCAAAGTCATACTTAGGCTGTAGGTAAATGACTAGACTGTCGTTCTCTATGGCATTTCTAAGCTTTATTTCCATTTCCACACGATGATGCATGGCATGCTGCAGGTCTTTTGAAAAAAAGCTGAAAGTGTCTTTGCCTTTTGATTTAGAGCGGTACATGGCTGAGTCTGCATGGCGCATCATCTCTTCCGCATTAACAGCATCTTGGGGATAAAGGCTAATTCCAATACTTAAGCTAAGTTGATGGGCCTTACCGTCTATATCAATGGGCTCTCTGCCCGCCTGCAAACACGCCATAGCAATACTGTCTGCACTGTAGCCTGAACCAATTTCAGTAAGTAAGCAGGCAAACTCATCGCCACCCACGCGGGCCAGCGTAGCGCTTTCTCCAACAACCTTAGCAAGGCGCTTTGCAATAGACGCAATAATATAATCGCCGACTTGATGCCCAAGGCTGTCATTGAGGTACTTGAAATTGTCGATATCAATTAACAATAACGCTATGCTTTGCTTAGAGGTAAAACAACGGGTGATAGCCTGAACAACTCTATCGTGCAACAGCACTCGGTTTGGCAAGCCCGTGAGCTGATCATGGTTGGTTAAATGTGTCATCTTTACTGCCATTTCTATGGCTTCTGACACATCTTGGAAAACGATAACCGCGCCAGACAGATGGCCATCCTCATCAATGATGGGCGACGCTGTATCTTCTACCCTGAATACTTGATTGTGTCGGCTTACCAGCGTGGCGTTATAAGACATAGCTACCGGACGCATCACTTCTAGTGCGTAAAGAGCGGGGTTTAAAAGACGCTCATTTGTCGAGGCATCTCTTAAATTCATAACCTCATCGATAGGTTTGCCAAGGGCTTCCGTTTCACTATAACCGGTTAACCTTTGCGCTACCGGGTTAATAAACGTTACATCCCCTGCTGCGTTAATTGAAATAACGCCGTCAGCTATAGATTTGAGAGTAATAGCAAGCTGCTTTTTCTCTGCTTCTAATTCGTGATTAACACGAGCAAGCTTCGTTTTTTGGTCCTGAATAGTGAGATGATTTCTAACTCGCATCTGGCACAACCCAATATCAATGGGCTTGGATATAAAGTCTATGGCACCTAACGACAATGCCACATGTTCATTTTCTGGATCGCTATGGGAAGTGACAAAGATTACTGGAATAGCTGCCGTTTCTGGACACGCTTTTAACTGCTTGCAGACCTCAAAGCCAGATAGCTCAGGCATGCTTATATCTAGAACAACCAAATCAGGAAGTTGTGCTTTTATCACCGAAAACGCATTCGCGCTTTGCGAGACCGTAACAACCTTTGCTAGAGATTCTACTGCACTTTCTAATAACAAGAGTGTTGTTGGTTCATCGTCAATGATGACTACTTTCTGTGTCTCATTATCCATGAGAAATACCACACTATTAAACTTATGACGGTTTAAGTATCGCCCGATATACGTAAAAAAAATTAGCCTTTCGTCTAGGTTTATGTTGTTTAAGTAAAATCGTAATCTAAGCAATTGACGTAGCTGTTTTTTGTTTAGAACAAATATTGTACACTCGACATACAATTTAATTACGGTGGTAGACATGGACACAGCTGACACTAATGAAACGCTTACGAAAGAACAGTTATGGAACCGCGATGCTGCGATAAGTCGGCTGGGCGGAAACGAAGGGCTCCTCAACCGCATTGTTGAAATGTTTTTAGGCCAAATAGAGCAAAAGCAACACGCACTTCACGATGCAGCGTCTAAATTAGACATTGAAGCCGTGAGATTCACTAGCCATGCTATGAAAGGGGTTTCAGGTGATGTGGGTGCCGATGCCATTCGAGAAAAAGCTTCATCTATTGAAAATAAAGCCAAGCAAAACGACCTTACCGAAATAGATCAAGACGTTAATGAATTAGACAATATTATTAAGCAAACCGTTGCGGTTATGCAGTCTTAAATAATCGTTAGCTTCTCGCATCAAGCGCAGAAGCTAACCCAGATGTTTACGTCTCTTGCCTTGTTACTCTGAACTTGTATTTCTTCCTGATTAAGCTGAAAGAACCTGATCAACAAGTGCGTCTTTCTGCTCTTGTGGTAAAAAACTTGCCTTAAAGCTATTTGCTACCAACGTGCGAATTATTTTTTCGTCAATACCTAGCGACTCGTGTAGCGCTTCGAAGTTGTCATTTAGGAAACCACCAAAATAGGTAGGATCATCCGAATTTACGGTAACCAATAGCCCTGTATCTAAAAGTTGAACAATGTTGTGGTCTTTCATGTCATTAATGACGCAAAGCTTGAGATTGCTCAACGGACAAACGGTAAGTGGAATTTGCCTTTCTTTCAAAACAGCCATAAGCGCTTCGTCTTCTTGGCAGCGGACACCGTGATCAATACGGTCAACATCAAGTAACTCAATGGCTTCCCAAATATAAGATGCCGGTCCTTCTTCTCCAGCATGGGCAACAATTTTAAAACCCAACGCTTTCGCTTTTTTGAATACTCGTTCGAATTTAGACGGCGGATGACCGAGCTCTGAGCTGTCTAACCCTACCGCCGTAATGTGCTCGTAATAAGGCTCAGCAGCAGAAAGCGTATCGAAGGCAGCATCTTCAGGCAGATGGCGAAGGAAAGACATGATTAAATAGCTACTGATACCGTATTCATCTTTGGCCTTTTCCATCGCCTTTAGAAAACCCGGCATAAAGACATCAAAACCTATATCTCGTTCTGTGTGGGTTTGCGGGTCAAACATAATTTCTGTGTGGACGATATTGTCCTCGTAGCAACGCGTTAAGTATTCCCACATTAGAGCAAAAAAATCATCTTCATCGCGAAGCACCCCCGCCCCTGCATAATATAAGTCAAGAAAGCTTTGTAAATCTTCAAAGTTATACGCCGCTTCAATCTCTTCCACGCTAGCATAAGGAAGTGATACACTGTGCTTTTCAGCTAGGCGCCACATGAGTTCAGGCGTTAAGCTACCTTCTATATGCAGATGCAGTTCGGCCTTTGGAATGTTTTTAATTATTGATGACAGCGACATGGCCCCTCACTTATTTGCACCATAACAATGCAATGGCATTTACTTGGTGCGTAATAGTTTATCTTTAATGCTATCTGTAAACGAGTTCTATTGCTCATTTAGGTTTTGTTTGCGGTTTTTTTAACATCATCTATGTTGATTACTAACCGTTTGGCTGGCTTTGTGCTGCCTGGCTAGTGACCTTGAGTCACGCAATGATTATTAATAGTCATTGTACTGAAAAGTAAGTTAGCACAAAACGCACCAACAAGTTGACTAATTGGTCAGTTTATTGCTTTCAACGAACAAAACACTCAATGAAATATTAACAGAGAACTCTTGATGTCCAACAATGTAATCGAACGGCTATTTAAGCTGCAGGAACACGGAACAACAGTAAGAACAGAGATCATTGCAGGTCTTACTACGTTCGCAGCCATGTCTTATATACTTGTGGTGAACCCAGGTATTCTAGGGCTGAGTGGCATGCCCGTAGAGGGCCTAATTACAGTGACAGCAATAGCGGCGTGTATTGGCACTTTAATGATGGCGCTAATGACTAACTACCCTATTGCGTTGGCCCCAGGCATGGGCTTGAACGCCTTTTTCGCGTTTACCATTTGTCTTGGTCGTGAAATCCCATGGGAAGCAGCGCTTGGTATTGTTTTCTGGAACGGCATTCTCTTTTTACTCCTTTCTCTTACCGGGGTTCGTACCAAAATAGCCGAATCCATACCTCCTTCTCTTAAAATCGGCGTGCAGTGTGGCATAGGTTTATTCATTGCCTTTATCGGCCTTAAAAACGCAGGGCTAATTGTTGATAATCCCGCAACCTTCGTACAGCTTGGCAACCTTTCTGAGCCAGCGGTAATGCTTGCCTTACTAGGCATTATTTTTACTATCGTTTTAATGGTTAAACGCGTCACAGGCGCTATTTTAATCTCTATCGTAACACTCACACTAATTGGCGCTTTTATTCCTACTGAAAACGGCACTTTAACTGCAACACCTTCTGCTGTTGTAGGCATGCCGGAGTCTATTTCAAACACATTTATGGCCATGGATTTTTGGTATCCTATTGACCATATTGCTGAAACGTGGGACCTCATTTTCGCACTTATGTTTGTGAATATGTTCGACACCATTGGCACCTTAATCGGCGTATCTCGAAAAGCCAATCTACTTACTCCTGAAGGCAAGCTACCGAAAATTGGCTCAGCAATGACAGCCGATGCATCAGCGAGTATTGCTGGCGCATTAGTGGGTACATCTCCAGTAACTAGCTATGTGGAGTCCGCTACGGGTGTATCGGCGGGCGGCAGAACCGGGCTTACCGCAGTAGTGGTTTCTGTCTGCTTCTTACTCTCGCTATTTTTAACACCGCTAATGAAAGTTATCCCGCTAATGGCCACTACGCCAGCGCTATTGATGGTAGGTATTTTAATGATGGAATCGATTCGACAGGTTGATTTCGACGACTTAGGTGCGTTAGCCACTGCTTCTGTTGCACTTATCGCCATGCCGCTCACATTCAGCATTAGCGAAGGCATTGCCCTTGGCTTTATTACTTATGTTGGCATTAAGGTAGGTACGGGAAAATTTAAAGAAGTAACACCGCTCACTTATGTACTGGCGATTGTTTTCTTATTACGATACTTATTGGATTTAAAATAATTCAACGGCGCTTATTGCGTGCCTGTAAGTTAACGCTTTAGATACAAAAAAGGTGGCTTTCAACGCCACCTTTCTTTTTAAACTAGGCAAGTGAAAAAGGTATACGTTTACTTCAAATATAGTAGGCGTACTGTAAACGCTACGTACGCGGCTTGTCACCACCATCTTTAGGATGAAGCTCCAACCAGTGACGGGCAATTTGCTCTCGTGTCGCTAGCCATACTTTATCATGAGACTTAACGTACTCGATAAAGCGCTTAAGTGCGGCGAGTCGAGCAGGCCGTCCTATTATGCGATTATGAAGGCCGATAGATAGCATCTTAGGCGCTTCTTCTCCTTCTTCATACAACACGTCAAACGCATCTTTTAAGTAGGTGAAAAACTGTTCCCCACTGTTGAAGCCCTGAGGCGTGGCAAAGCGCATATCATTGGTGTCTAATGTGTACGGCACCATCAATAACGGCTTGCTGTAATGGCAGTCGTAGTAAGGTAAGTCGTCAGCATATGAATCGGCGCAATATAAGATATCGTCGCGCTCTGCAATCAACTTCAGCGTATTCGGACTCGTTCTTCCTGTATACCAACCTACAGGTTTACTGCCCGTTAACTGCTCATGAAGAATAATCGCCTCGTCAATTTGTTTACGCTCTTGCTCCTCATCCATGTCTTGATAGTGCACCCAACGCATGGCGTGGCTGGCGATTTCCCAACCTGAATCCATCATGGCTTTTACAGCGTCAGGGTGTCGTTGCATAGCCATAGTGACGCCAAACACAGTAACGGGAATGTCGTATTTATTAAGCAAACGGTGTAAACGCCAAAACCCTGCACGACTGCCGTATTCGTAAATAGACTCCATGCTGAGGTGGCGGTCTTTATACGCTTGTGCGCCGATAATTTCCGATAGGAATATTTCCGACGCCTCGTCACCATGAAGCACGCAATTTTCGCCACCTTCCTCGTAATTTAATACGAACTGAATCGCGATTTTTGCTTCGCCCGGCCACTTAGCGTGAGGTACATGTTGACCATAACCAATCAGATCACGAGGGTAAACAGACTCTGTCATGCTACACCTCGAAGTTTTCTGGCACAGATAACCCACAGCCACCGAGCACGAGTTTTACCACTTGTTTTGTAGCGTCTTCAAAATCTGATTTTGTCATCTTTTTACCGCGTAGACGGGTTATTTGCGCAGAGAAGTCAGCATAGTGCTGGGTACTCGCCCAGATTGTGTAAAGCAAGTATTCACCTTCAACAGGTGGCAGTTTGCCGGCCTTTACCCATGCATCAATAACCGCAAGTCGCCCTTTCATCCAAAGCGCATGCTCTTCATCAAAGTAGCCACTTAAGTTTTGTGCACCATTGATAATTTCCATCGCAAAGATCTTAGAGGCCATTGGATGCGTTCGCGACACTTCCATTTTCTCGGCGATATAATTGGCGAGTACCTCGGCTGGGTCGTCTTCTACTGTGGCTTTATCAAAACGTGAGTTCCACAGCGAGAGGGTTTCTTCTAGTACCGCTACGTAGAGCTCTTGTTTTGTTTTGAAATAATACAAAACGTTAGTCTTAGGAAGTCCTGCTTCATCAGCAATTTTTTGTACTGCTGTGCCTTTGAAGCCAAACTGTGCAAAACATTTTTCAGCGGCTTGGAGTATTTTTCTTCTGTTCATAGCGCCAACGCCAGCGTCAGCGCTTTTTACCTTCATCATTATTATTAAAATTCCTTTGCAATCTACTTTGCAAGCGCACGGGCAGTATAAATGCTGCATGCCTTTTCGATAGGTTAGCATTTATTGCCGACGAGTTGCTATGCTCTTATAGATCATACATCCCCTATGCAGGGAGTGTTAACCATACTAAAACACGAATTACGCGAATAGTTCAAAACCTTGCACGAATCTTGCCTTATTCTTTATTAACAAATCGACGTAGTGCTTAGCAAAAGAAAAGTAGAAAGGTATCACTTCTTTTCTCCAAGCAAACTTGCGCAAAATCATGGCCTTTTAGAACTCGGCCTTTTTTTATAAGCAATAAATTGACCAAATGGTCTACTTTTATTGAAAAAATACAGCTATATTAATGAATACAAGAATGAATATTACAAGAAGGTGTGAGTATGATTCGCTTTCTAATAAATAACGATGTCGTTGAATTAAATGAAGCGCGGGCCGACCTCACCCTTCTACAATTTATTCGCGAGCATCGCAAAAAAACAGGCACAAAAGAAGGCTGTGCAGCAGGAGACTGCGGTGCGTGTACCGTAGTACTTGTGGAACCAGCCTCTTCAAATAGCGCTGCAGAACTTAATTATCGAACAGTGAATAGCTGCATCACGCTAATGAGTGCAGTTCATGGTAAGCAGCTTTTATTTGTTGAGCATTTAAACGATGGTAAACACTTACACCCCGTACAGCAGGCGTTAGTTGATCACCATGGTTCTCAGTGTGGCTTTTGCACGCCTGGTTTTATCATGTCGATGTTCGCCTTATATCACAGCAATACAAAACCAAATCGCGACGATGTGCTGCACGCTTTATCAGGCAACTTATGTCGCTGCACAGGCTACCGCCCTATTATCGACGCTACGATGGCGGTGTGCGAACAAACACCTGATGATCAATTCACTGCACGCCAAGCTGCCACCCTTTCTACATTACTGTCATTATCTGGTGAGAAACCCACTGGTACGGGAAATATCCATACGCCAACGTCTCGCGAAGAACTGAAGACTCTGATTCAAGCGCATCCAACTGCACAGCTAGTCGCTGGCAGCACGGATTTAAGCCTTCAGTTCACGCAACAGCTAAAAGATGTAGAAACGCTTATCAGTGTGACGCATATTGATGCACTAAAACAATGCACCAAAAGCGAGCATTCTCTTATTCTTGGTGCAGCTGTACCGCTAAATGATGCGGCACCTTTATTACTAAATGCATTTCCGCAAGTGGCTGAGCTTGTTACCCGATTTGCCTCGTTGCCTGTCCGCAATCAGGCTACCATTGGCGGTAACGTGGCTAACGCTTCCCCTATTGGTGATATGCCGCCGTTATTACTCGCATTGAATGCCATACTGCATTTAGATAACGGCGAGAGCGTTCGTATGATCCCAATTAGCACATTCTTCACAGGCTATCGCGAGACCATGCTGGCGAAAGATGAATGGATAAGTGCAATAGAAATACCATTAAAACAGCCCAATCAAGCATTAGCTGCATATAAGATATCGAAACGATTTGAAGATGATATTTCTGCAGTATGCGCCGTATTTAATGTCACACTCGGCAACGGTAAGGTAGAAGCCATTAGCAGTGGCTTTGGTGGTGTAGCAGCAGTTCCGTCAACCTGCAATGCGTTAGAAAACGTTTTGAAAGGTAAGCAGTTCGCTAGCAACGAATGTTTAACGTTGGGCAAACAAGTCTTATTCGATGCATTTTCACCTATCGATGATGTGCGCACTACAGCCCAATACCGTAAAACTGTTTTAGCTAACCTGTGGCATCGCTTCTGGTTAGAAAACCAAACAGCAAACCAAATTGAAACACGGGTGGTGCAGCATGCGTAAGTTAATTGATGCCCCTAATCCACTTCAACAAAACGACAAGCAAAGTGTCGTTCACGTATCTAAAAAGCACGAGAGCGCAACACGCCAAGTACAAGGCAGCGCCAACTATGTTGACGATGTTATTGAACCTCAAGGCACTCTTTATGCTGCCGTTGGTGTAAGCCAATGCGCAAAAGGTACGATTAACTCGATAAATCTTGACGCTGTTCGCCAAAGTGAAGGCGTTGTAGATGTGGTTACGATTGACGACGTGCCTGGCCATAAAGATATTGGACCTGTGTTCGAAGGCGATCCGTTACTTGCTAATGGCGAAATCAAATTCTTCGGTCAGCCTGTATTTGCAGTGCTTGCCACTTCGGTAAACCTTGCCCGACAAGCTGCGCTAAAAGGGAAAGTAGAGGTGAGTGAAGCCAAACCTATACTTAGTGCCGAAGCTGCGCACCAGCAGCAAACGTTTGTGCGTCCCCTACATCGGTTCGGCCAACATACTGACCGCGTTGAAAGTACATTTGAAAAAGCGATCCACCAAGCACATGGTACGCTCAGTATTGGTGGACAGGAACATATGTACTTAGAAGGACAAGTGAGCCTTGCGATCCCTGATGAAGAAGATCGCATGAAAATCTATACGTCTAGTCAACATCCCAGTGAGGTACAAAAACTCGTTGCCGAAGTACTCGATGTAAAATTGCACCGTGTAATGGTAGACATGCGACGTATGGGCGGCGGCTTTGGCGGAAAAGAAACGCAAGCCGCGCAATGGGCCTGTATAGCGGCTCTGCTGGCATCGCGCAATCAATGTGCGGTTAAGCTTCGCTTACCACGCTTCACCGATATGCATGTTACTGGCAAACGTCACCCATTCGAAAACGAGTTCGACGTGGCCTTTGACGGGACAGGTAAAATTGAAGCCACCCGCATGACAATCAACGGTATTTGTGGGCACTCGCCTGATTTATCTGACGCCATTGTCGATAGAGCCATGTTCCATGCGGACAACGGTTATTTCTTAGGTGATAGCGACATTGTTGGTCACAGATTGCAAACCAATATGGTATCGCACACCGCTTATCGAGGCTTTGGCGGACCGCAAGGCATGATTATGGCTGAAGCCATGATTGATAAAATTGCCCGTGCTATTGGCAGCGACCCCCTATCGGTAAGAAAACGTAATTTATACGGCCCCACGACAGGTAGTTTTACCCCCTACGGAATGAAGGTAGAACATAACCTTCTGCCCGATATGATTGCCGAGCTAGAAGAAACCGCTCAGTATTGGCAGCGCCGTGAAGCTATTGCAGCGTTTAACCGCGAAAGCCCGGTGATTAAGAAAGGTTTAGCGCTAACGCCGGTTAAGTTTGGCATTTCATTTACCGCGAAGCATTTAAACCAAGCTGGCGCTTTAGTGCACATTTATACTGATGGTAGTATTCAGGTGAACCATGGTGGTACTGAAATGGGCCAAGGGCTTCACACCAAAATAGGCCAAATTGCAGCCAATGAATTTGGACTAGATTTGGATATGATTGAAGTCACTGCAACACGCACTGACAAAGTACCTAACACTTCACCAACAGCAGCTTCAAGCGGCACTGACTTAAACGGAAAAGCCGTACAAAATGCATGTATTACGCTAAAAGCCCGTTTGGCCGAGTGCTTTGCCAAAAGCTTAGGTCTAGAGAACCGCGCTGGCGACGTGCTATTCATTAATGAGCACGTGGTATTGGATGAGCACAAAATTACCTTTACCGAGCTTGTGCAGCAAGCGTATTTTGCTCGTGTATCTTTGTCTTCAAGCGGTTTCTACAAAACCCCAAAATTACAGTATAACCGCGACACCGGTGAAGGCCGTCCGTTTTTCTATTTTGCCTATGGCGTCTCAATGAGCGAAGTCTCTGTCGATACACTTACCGGTGAATATACGGTAGATAAAGTTAACGTCCTCCACGATGTTGGCAACAGCCTTAACCCTGCCATTGATATTGGCCAAATAGAAGGCGCGTTTATTCAAGGTATGGGTTGGCTTACCACAGAAGACCTTAAATGGAATGAAGCGGGTAAGCTGATAAGTGAAAATATGGCGACCTATAAAATTCCAGCTATTGGCGATACGCCAAAAGAGTTTAATGTGAAGCTGTTTGGTAGAAAGAACGCTGAAGACAGCATTTACCACTCAAAAGCGGTTGGCGAGCCACCATTTATGCTGGCTATTTCAGTGTGGTGCGCCCTTAAAGACGCCATATCTAGCCTATCTGGCTACACAGTTGATCCGCAGCTAGATACACCAGCCACACCAGAACGGGTGTTAAATGCAGTAAGTGCTATGCAGCAGTCGTCCAGTCGAGGCGGTGTTTTATGACACTCACGGCAGCAAAGTCATCTCGCGCGCCCCAATCATTTCGTGCAACAAACTGGCATGAGGGAATAGCCGAATGCCAAGAGCGCAATGAAGGCTATGTGCTTGTGACTGTGGTTGGCACTGCAGGCTCTACGCCTCGTGAACCCGGTAGTAAAATGGTGGTTACCGCTTCACAAAGCATCGATACCATTGGCGGCGGGCACCTTGAGTTTGATGCCATTGCCCGCGCACGAAAGTACCTTGCAAAAGGCGAAGCATGCACTGAACTTTACAGCTACCCGTTAAGCAGTTCTTTAGGACAGTGCTGCGGCGGCGCAGTAAAGGTGCTATTTGACGTGTGTAACGTTCATCAGCAGCACATCGCCATTTTTGGTGCTGGCCATGTTGCAAAAGCATTGGTGCCTATTTTGGCTCAATTGCCTGTACGCATTTCGTGGATAGACAGTCGCGAGGAACTGTTTCCATCGTCTTTGCCAGCCAACGTGCACAAAGTCGTGGAAGAAGCACCAGAGAGCGAAGTTAGACACCTTGATGAGAACAGTTGGCTGATTATACTCACCCACGATCATCAATTGGACTATCGCATTACAGAACAGGCGTTAAAGCAACCTTCCCTCCCCTTTGTTGGGTTAATTGGTTCAGACACCAAAGCAAAGCGCTTTATTACCAAGCTGACTCAGCGTGGGTTTGACGACAACGCGCTGGCTAGGCTATTTACGCCTATAGGTAACCGAGATATTCCAGGCAAGCAACCTATTGAAGTTGCCGTTTCTATATCTGCGCAAATTATCGAACGTCTTCATGAAAAAGAAGTAACGGCGGGCAACAGTAGCAAAGACAGTGAGAAACCCGCTACAGCGTTTCACAAAGAAAAGGACACCACCAGTGACACTTAAAAAATTAAATACGCTAAGCGCTGAAGAGGCGTCTTCTTGGTTTGAGCAATGCTGCGCGGCGAAAACCTGGGTTTATCAAATGGTAAAAGCACGTCCCTACAGCGACAAGAATGCACTTGTTAATCAAGCGAAGAGCGCGTGGGCCAAGTGCAGTGATGACGACTACCTTGAAGCTTTTACGGCACACCCCATGATTGGTGACGTTGATTCGTTGCGCAAAAAGTTTGCAAAGACCAAAGCCATTGCTGCGGGCGAGCAGTCGGGTACAGCCAGCGCGTCCGAGGCCGTTTTACACCAGTTAAAAGAAGCCAATCACGCCTATTTAGACAAGCATGGGTTTATCTTTATTATTTGTGCCACCGGTCTTTCTGCGCAGACTATGTTAGAAGCATTACAAGCTAGGCTACCCAATACCACACAGCAAGAGATTACCAATGCTGCTGCAGAGCAAATAAAGATAACCCTATTGCGTATTAACAAAGCGCTGGATTAACCCCCCGTATTTTCAAAAATATGGTCAATACGCATTGAATAGTTTTTAAGGAAAACAGTATGAATACGCTTTCTAGCCACGTACTCGACACTACATTAGGTAAGCCAGCACAAGGCATTGCCCTTACACTTACACTACCTGACGGTAGCACCCTTTCGGGTGAAACGGATAATGACGGGCGTTTTAACAACTGGGGCGTTGAAGACGGTTTTGCCGCAGGCGTTTATACCCTGCGCTTTCACTGCAAGCCTTACCTTGTAGAAACGCATGGCAAAAGTTTCTACCCACACATTGATATTACATTTGAACTTGATGAGAATGGCGGCCATTATCATGTGCCACTTCTTATCTCTCCATTCGGTTTCAGCAGCTACAGGGGCAGCTAACAAACATGCAGCTTTTTCGTGCAAGCATTGCGCACTTTCCTAACCAAACTACACAGTTCGATAATGACATCGCTATATTCAAAGACGGTGGTTTGTTAGTAGACAATAAAGAAATAAAAGACATTGGCACATTTGAAGAGATAGCAAAGCGCTACCCGGCTGCCACTGTGACAGATTTTTCAGGCAAGTGGATTTTGCCAGGTTTAATAGACAGCCACCTGCATTATCCGCAAACACAGAGCATAGCTCATTATGGCGAACAGCTGTTGAGCTGGCTTGAAAACTATACGTTTCCCACAGAAATGCAGTTTGCTGACAGTGAACACGCTAAAACCATTGCTAACGTATTTTTGCGCCAATTGCTAAAGAACGGTACTACCACAGGTTTTGTTTTTACTACGGTTCATAAAAGCAGTAGCCACGCATTATTTAGTGCAGCAAGCGAAATTGATATGGCAATTGTGGCCGGTAAAGTATGTATGGACAGGAATTGCCCTAGTGCGCTTAATGACTGCGCCGACACAGCACAAGCTGACAGTGCAGAATTAATCGAAGCTTGGCATAACAAGGGCCGCAACCGCTATGCGCTAACGCCCCGTTTTGCGCCAACCAGTACTGAAGCTCAGCTTGCTGCATTAGGGGAACTTGCCAAGCAGTATCCCGACGTTTTCATTCAAACACACTTGTCTGAGAACTTAGACGAGATTGCATGGGTGAAGAGCTTATTCCCTAAAGCGGACGGCTATTTAGATGTATATGACACCTACAGCCTTGTGCGTGAACGTGCGGTGTTTGGCCATGGCATTCACCTTACGCCTAACGAATGGGCACGCTTAGGCGAAAGCGGCGCTACGGTGGCCTTCTGTCCGACATCTAACCTGTTTTTAGGAAGTGGCCTTTTTGATATGACCGCAGCGCGTGCTAACAAGGTCCATGTGGCCATGGCCACCGATGTGGGTGCAGGCACTACGTTTAACATGTTTAAAACCTACGGCGATGCATACAAGGTTAGTCAATTGCGCAGCGAGCCCATCAGCCCGTTAGAAGGCTTTTATCTTATGACCCAAGGCGCGGCCGTAGCTCATGCGCTTGATCATGAAATAGGCAACTTAAACCCAGGCACCACTGCTGACTTTATCGTTGTTGAGCCTAGGTTTGACGAATTGACACAATTGAGAATAAAAGAAGACGCGGACTTTGACGATGTGTTTTTTGCCTTGAGTATTTTAGGTGATGACCGCGCTATCGACCAAACGTGGATAAGCGGCACCTGCCGCTATAAAAAAGAACATCATTAATAACAGGCTGCTGTAGGGCCTTTGGGCCCTAAATAAGGAGAACAATAATGCCGTGGCTAGATTGGATAAGTTTATTTGTACGTTGGTTCCACGTTGTAGCGGGTGTAGCGTGGATTGGCGCGTCGTTTTACTTCATTTGGTTGGATAACAATCTACGCACGCCACCTAAATGGAAGCAGGATAAAGGTATCAAAGGCGACTTATGGGCTATTCACGGTGGCGGCTTTTATGAGGTCGCAAAATACGCCTATGGCCCAGAGAAAATGCCAGAAACACTGCACTGGTTTAAGTGGGAAGCCTATACCACGTGGTTATCGGGCTTCGCACTACTCATAATTGTTTATTACTTTGGTGCTAGCGCTTATCTTATCGACCCTTCGGTAAACGCCATGTCACCGACCACGGCAATATCTTTAGGTTTAGGGTTAATCTTTGGCGGACTAGCCTTATACGAATTTGCGTGTCGTAGCCCATTGGCAAAGTATCCACTTGCCTTTGGTATTGGATTAGTCGCGCTTGTTTGTATTGTCAGCTACCTGTCTACCCAGTGGTTTAGCGGTCGCGGTGCCTATATTCATGTTGGTGCGCTTATTGGCACTATCATGGCAGGAAATGTCTTTTTCAACATCATGCCGAACCAGCGCAAAATGGTAGCAGCTGTAGCCGATAAGAAAGATATTGATCCTAATTGGGGGGCGAGCGCTAAATTGCGTTCGGTACACAATAACTACTTTACGCTGCCACTGCTGTTTATCATGATTTCAAATCATTACCCCATGACGTATCAACACTCGCAAAATTGGCTGGTACTCATTGCGATAATGGCCGCTGCCGCTTGGATACGTCATTTCTTTAACTTGCGTCATGTGGGCACCACTAAACCTGGTATTTTAGTGTCTGGTGCAGTCGCTATGCTAGCAATAGCGCTATGGGTGTCATGGCCACAGTCGCCATCACATACATCGAATGAAGGACATAAAGATGTAAGCCTTGTCGATGAAGTAGGTAAAAAAGTAACGGCTAACAATGCAGTCGCCCAAGCGAGTTCTGAAGTAAGCAATGAGCGAGTAGTAAGCTTAATTACAACCCATTGTGTGGGTTGCCACTCGCGCACGCCAACCGACGATATCTTTAAAGTCGCGCCTTTAGGCGTAGTATTAGATACGTGGGAAGATATTGAAAGGTTTGCGCCACAAGTGGTTCGAAGAACCACTGTGACCAAAGACATGCCATTTTTAAACAAGACAAAAATGACAGACGAAGAGCGTCAGGAAATAGCGCGCTGGTTCGCTCAAAGACAAAAATAGAATGGCGAAAGCGATGTAGATATCGAGTCTCAGGAATAGCTGTCTACATCGCTTTATCAATCGCGGTTAAAACTTGCTGATAACGCTTTTTTCCGTACATTACCTCATCGGCCTTATCTAGCCACTCCTGCACGGTTTCAATCCCTTCGCTCCACTCAACCCAGCCAACACTGAAGCCAATTGGTACTACCTTATTGCCATCTACATTAACTTCAAAGTCGCTTTGGGCAACCCTATTAAAAAAAGCTTCCGTTTCCTTTTCACCCGTGCCATAGAGCAGGATCACAAATTCATCTCCGCCAATACGACCGAATCTATCACTATCACGCAACAAACTACTCATTCTTTCAGAGAACTCAACAAGCGCCTTGTCTCCTACCTTGTGACCATATTTATCGTTAATTTCTTTGAATTTGTTTAAGTCTATATAAACAAGCGTTGACGTTTGTTGGCCACGATCCATACGAGAAATTTCGTCACTTAACTGGCTAAATATCTCTCTCCTATTGGCAAGTCCAGTGAGCGAGTCGGTTTTCGACAGGTGCTCTAATTTAGTGACGGCGCTCATCAGAGCTTGCTGCTGCGTTTTCTCTCTTGTTATATCGTCGGCCGTACCTAAGATAAGCGACTGCATTTCACGGTCGTCAAATATCAAGCTTCCGCGATCGTGAAGATACTTCACTTCGCCCTTCGAGTCGTATATACGATATTGAATATCCCAATTCTGCAAAGGGCGTTGACTGAACAGTTTTAACACCCGTGCTTTATCATCTTCATGTACATGATCAATAAAGCTCATAGGGTTACAGTAAAGTTCGTACTCGTTGCGACCGAATATGTTTGAATAGCCATCGTTAACGTATTGCAGTTTAGACAAGTCTGGCGTCGCCACCCATATAAACGTTCTATCAGAAAATGCGCTAACAATTTTGCTAAACAAGGCATCAACTTGAAAGAGCTCAGACTGGATGCGCTTTTTCTCGTCGATATCTTCCACAATAGAAATAAAATAGTCTGGGTTGCCGCGCTGATCTCTTACTAAAGACACTGTTAACTTCGCCCAAACTTGCTCGCCATCGCGCCTTACATATCGCTTTTCAATCGCATAGTCATCGATATCACCTGCCATCAGGCGCTCTAAGTAACTTAGATCTTCATCAAGATAATCTGGCGCAGTTAATTCTTGAAAGGTTAACGTCGTTAGTTCTTCATCAGAATATCCTAAAAAATCACACAGTCGCTTATTTACACGTATAAAGCTTCCATCCACGCTTACGTGAGCGAGCCCAACAGGACAAAAGTGAAAAGTTTTTTCAAACATAGGGCATCGCCCCGTTCGGTAATTGCATTCCGTCGCCTCAAGAGGTGGCACTCAAAGGATAATGAGCACCCTTTTATACTTTAGTATAAATCATTATAGATTAACTTTTTTCATTCGCTAAAAAATGCATCTAAGAAAAAGGCTTAGATAGCGTCTAACTGCGACATAGCGGTAAAAGGCATTTGATGGTGGAGATTGCTTTTCACCTGAAAAAAGTTGCTAGTCAGCTTTAAACGCTAACCATTACTCCGTTAGTTGCCTATGTTAGCGTTTTTTCTCAATAGGACAGTAAAATGATCGAGTTTTCAGTCGTAATCTATTCTCAACCAAACCAACAAGATGCACTTTTAGACGCATTGTTACCCTTGGTTAAATCAAGCCGAGAAGAAGTCGGCGCAGTGATGTATGACCTACATGCAAGTGAAGAGGGTGTGTTTGTTATTACGGAGAAATGGCAATCTCAGGATGCCCTTGATGCTCATGAAGCTACTGAACACTTTGTTGGTTTCCAAGAAAAAGCCGGAGAGCTTGTTGAAAAAGTACTTCGATTACCGCTAGTGTCGGTCTAGCTCTTTATAAAGCAAATGCGGTGAGATAAATGCTCACCGCTAGCGGTATTTAATCATTCGTGTGGTTTTCAGACCAGACTCTTAGCTGTTCGAGAATATCTAGCGCTGAGCGCCCAAACTCGGTGAGACTATAAGCAACCGCAATTGGACGAGAGTCGATAACGTTGCGGATCACCATACCGTTGTTTTCCAGCTCTTTAAGGCGCTGATCAACCATCTTCCGGCTGGCGCCGCCAAGCATTCTACACAGGTCGTTAAATCTAACAGGCTCATCTTTGAGATGATAAATAATAGAACCCGTCCACTTTCCACCAATTAGGCGCATTCCACGCTCTATAGCACAAGGCTCTGTACAAGTATTTAGAACGGTTTTTCTACCCTTAGCGTCTGTTTTTATTTCACTTTCCATCTATTTTCCTAAAAAAGCCACCTAGTTACTAAAAGTATACTAATTGTTTGTTTGAACAAGGTAACTAAAATAGACCACATAAGCAAGTTTGGCCTCTAGTATACCTTTAGTTAATTAGTCTAACTCCAATTCGAAAGGTTCATTCGGGCGTCTATGGAGTGAGCGGTTATTAAAGGGAGAGCCAACGCGGCCAGATTTTAATAATACCAATTAAAACAGGCAAAACCGACCGTTCAAACCAAGTACAGCGCCTTGGCGAGAGCATATTAAACATTAACTTCACGGTGACACAAACCATGATTGAATTTACGTTAAATGGAAAAAGAGTGCAGACAGATGCTGCATCAGATACGCCTCTCGTTTGGGTAATACGCGATGAATTTGGACTAAAAGGTACCAAGTTTGGGTGCGGTGTAGCGATGTGTGGCGCATGCACGGTACATATTGATGGTAACGCTATTCGCTCTTGCTCCTATCCCGTTTCGTTAGCTAAAGATAAGAACGTAAACACTATTGAAAGCTTCAACAACGCGCATCCGCTGCAATCTGCTTGGGTAGAAGAGCAGGTTCCTCAGTGTGGCTATTGCCAGTCTGGCCAAATCATGCAAGCAGCGACATTGCTAGATAGAGATCCAAACCCGAGCGACCAAGATATTGTTAATCACATGAGCACCAATTATTGCCGCTGTATGGCTTACGCGCGCATAAAAAAGGCGATTAAGCGCGCTGCAACGTCTTCTGTTCAATACTTTGATCCAACCGCTTCATCAGAAGGGGAAAACGCATGAGCATGAAAAATATCTCTCAAGAAAAGAAAGACATGATCAACTTATCTCGCCGGTCTTTTATAGTGGGATCAGTGAAAACGTCTTTATTCATGGCATTTGGTGCTGCCGCTATTCCATCCCTGCTGTCGGCGAAAGAAAGTATTGAAGCCAAACAGTTTTCTCCAAATATTTGGTTTGAAATGGATACAGATGGCAACGTTACCGTCAACATAGCCAAAGCGGAAATGGGTCAGCATATCGGCACGCCAATCGCTAGAATCTTGGCTGATGAGCTTGAGTGCGACTGGGAGAAAGTGTCTATAGTTCACGTTGATACAGACCCGAAATGGGGCTACATGGTAACAGGCGGCTCTTGGTCAATTTTCCATACTTACAAGCCAATGTCTCAGGCGGGCGCCGCTGGCCGCATGGTGTTAATTGATGCAGGTGCGAAGCTACTTGGCGTGCCTGCCGATAGTTGTAAGGCAGAAAAAGGCTTTGTTATCTCAGGTAACAAAAAAATTAGCTACGGCGATATCGTAGCGAATGGCAAAGTAGACAAAACATTCAGTGCAGATGAGCTTGCTGAATTGCCAATTAAACCGGGTAAAAAACGCCACCTTATCGGTGTTAACGCAGACTACAAAGCACTCGACATCCCGCCTAAAACTAACGGTACTGCGGTATACGGCATTGATGTGGAAGTGGAAAACATGCTTTATGCACGCCCCATTCTGCCTCCGACTCGTTATGGCAGTACAGTAACAAATGTCGACGACAGTAAGGCTAAGAGTCTACCGGGATATAAAGGTTATAAAGTGCTTACCGATCCGAGCGGTACTATCGAAGGTTGGGTTACTGTATTGGCTACAGACTACCCTACTGCGATAAAAGCTGTTGATTTGGTGAAAGTTAGCTACAACGCCGGTAAAACCGCCAATGTTTCTGAAGCTGATATACAAAAAGAAGGCGAGAGAATTGTACGCGATCGTAAGGAAGGCACCGTTTTTGTAGACGAAGGAAATATAGAGCTGGCGCAAACACAAGCGGCACAAACCATTGAAGCTTTATACACCACAGCGACTGCCAATCATTTCCAGCTAGAACCACTTAACGCCATTGCTGAATTTAAAGGTGGTAAATGGCATATACATACGGGTAACCAGTGGCAGAGCCTAACACTTCCTACTGTAGCTAAAGCCGCAGAGGTCCCAGAAAGTGATGTGGTCCTTCACCAGTATTATCTTGGCGGTGGCTTTGGGCGACGCCTTTTTGGTGATTGGGTTGTTCCTGCTTTGCTTACAGCTAAAGCTGCTGGCCAGCCAGTCAAACTGGTATTCATGCGCCCGGATGATACATTATTTGATCAACCCCGCTCTGCCTCTACTTCACTGTTTAATGCGTCGTTCGATGAAAATAATCAATTTTTAGGCATGGAGCATGCGCTAGCGGCAGGCTGGCCAACACTAAAAATGGCACCAGGATTTCTAGCACCAGGAGTAAACGGTGAAGGGAAAGTCGATATGTTTTCGGCATCTGGTGCCGACCACTGGTACACCATGTCTCACCATCGCGCACGCGCGGTTAACAATAAGGTAGCGCAAGATACGTTTACGCCAGGTTGGCTGCGTTCGGTAGGTCAAGGTTGGATTGTATGGGGCTTAGAATCATTTATTGACGAAGTGGCAGTGAAAGCCAACAAAGACCCCGTCGACTTCAGACTTGCTATGTTAGATGGTAAAGGTAAACAAGGGGGCAAAGCACCTGAAAGTGTCGGCGGTGCCACACGACTTGCCAATACGCTTGAAATTCTTAAGAAAAAGACGGCGAAAGTTAAACTTGGTGCTGATGAAGGCATTGGCTATAGCGTAAGTGCAGGTCAAGAACGCACTATGCCAGCTTGGCTCGCGACTGCAGCTCATGTTCACGTTAATAAGCGTACTGGAAAGATAACGGTTAAGAAGTTATGGGTTGTGTCTGATGCTGGTATTGTTATTCATCCAGATGGCGCGATGGCACAGCTTGAAGGTTCACTGCTGTGGGGACTGAGCTTGGCACTGTTTGAACATAACGAAGTGAAAAACGGTCAGGTTTCAAAAACAAACTTACATACCTACCTTCCTCTACGTATGAACGATGTCCCAGAGATGGATATTGAACTTGTTGAAAGTGAGGAGTTTCCAGTAGGGCTGGGTGAACCAGGCGTTATTGGTGTCGCGCCGGCTATCGGCAATGCCGTGTACCAAGCCATTGGTGTACGGCTACGTCATTTGCCCATGCTTGCTCAACACGTTACCGCAGCACTAAAAGCATGAGGGCAGTATGATGAAAATGATATCTGCTTTAGGAGTAAGCGCCCTATTCGCACTTATGCTCATCGGGTGTAGCTTACATGAAAATGACGATAGCAATCATGAAAGTTTAACTGCTAACGCTTCACAAATGGCTAACTCAACACCTGCTTTTGAAGCTTATCAGCAAGATCCTAACCCAACGACAGCATTTAACTACTTGTTCGATGTAGCAACACATCCACGGTGTGTGAACTGTCACGGTGTTATTGAAGATGGCGCTCACCGACCGACAGTGGGCGACAACAGCGTCCCCCACCCTATGAACATTACCTCTGTGAATAACTTGAAAATGGCGGTGCAAGATGGAAAGTTTGTTCAGGTTGGCGAAACGCACCCCGTAAACTGCCGCGGATGTCACCAAGATGAAAATGCGCGTGAACCCGGCAGGCCGCCTGGTGCAGCAAACGACCTTATGCCAGGTTTCGTGTGGCACATGCCGCCTCCTACCATGATTATTGGCAGCGACATGACACCCTCAAAATTATGCAACAATTGGTTAAACCCACGTTTGAACTCTTTTCTTGCTCAACGTGGGGGAAGAGATGACATGAAAACGTTTAAAAAAGAATTTGAGCATCATGTCAGTGATGATCCATTAGTGAGATGGGCATGGAACCCCGGCCCAGGCAGAACACCTGCTCCTGGGACACATGCACAGTTTGCTAAGGCAATGTCGGTTTGGATTAACGGCGGCGCACCTTGCCCGACAGAAAGTTAAGTTAAAAAAGTCTTTGCCAAAAATGAACAGCCCGCGTTTTAAGCGGGCTGTTCAACGAACGAAGTAGGCATTGCTTGTTTAGGCGAGATTAGAAATGGTAGTGAGCGCTCAATACAAACGATTCTGAACCAGGGTTCGTGTCCCCTAGCCCACCGTTAGAAATATGGCCAATTTCAGCCTCTAGCGAAAAAGATTCAGAGAAATTGTAGAGTCCGGAAAGTGATGAATAGAACTCAATGGTGTCGCCTAAATTTTCAGATTCATCAACAATGCCCGCGTGAAAGGCAACGCGTACTGAAAAGTCATTGTATTTGTAGACATCTTTTGCCAAACCCGCTGCGAAGTAATGTTGGCCTTGGTCCGCATTAACCAGAAGTACGGTAGGTCGTAAACCGTAAAACGAGTCCAGCGGTTTATGGATGTAGGCGACGTGCAATGCGTAACGGTCTGCGTCATCAAACAAGTTCCATACCGCAGCCCCAGCTTTAAGCTCACTTCCTTGCGGCAGGGCTTGAGTAGAAAGAGAAACAAGGGGAGAAAGTAAAGATAATGCAAGTGCGAGTGTTTTTACTGGTGTTTTCATGTTTATACTGTCCTAGGGCCTGCTGACCTTTGCTGTACAATTTTGCAGCGGTCTGTGTGCCATCTAGACAAGACGAATGTTTGACGGTCTAGTGGTTCTAAATCGAAAACATTCAACGCAGTATAGGTGGCACACAGGCGCTGCCCAAAGGGGTCGTCATGGAAGCCTTTTACTCTTTGTTACAGTCCTTTAACTTAGCCCACTAGGCTTGCAGGACTGTTTCGCGATTAAAAGGCTTCCATCTAGACCAAAATTTGTACATCAAAGGTCAACAGGCCCTAATCAAAAGTTAAAAATAGTGTTCCGTCGACGCTTCTATTAGAAGCTGTTTTTATACGTGAGTACATAATGGTAATCAGGTTACTTTTTTCAACCTAATAAATATTAGTAACCTTATAACTTTGAGGAAAAACACATTCTTATTTGCTCTAAACGTACAGATTGAATTAATGAATAACCTAGGGTCTTTTGACCTTTGCCGTGTTTTGCACATCAAAAATCAACGGCTCCTTATCGCTCAACTAGAGCTGGATGTAGCACTGAGTAGAAATGTATGACTGACGAGAACATCATTGAAAGCAATGTAGAGAGCACTAAGAAAAGTAAGAAAGTACTGGTTCTCTTTGCCCATCCCGCGCAAACCCGTTCAGAAGTAAATGTGCCGCTTTTTCACGAAGCAAAAATGAATAAACACGTTACTGCTGTTGACTTGTATGCGGAATATCCAGATTTCAATATTGATATTGAGCGGGAACAGCAGCGTTTAGTTGACCACGATGTCATTATTTTTCTGTTTCCACTTTACTGGTATTCCACACCTTCAATCTTAAAAGAATGGCAAGATTTAGTGTTGGAATATGGTTTTGCCTATGGGCATGAAGGCACTGCACTTAAAGATAAATTATTTCTTTGCGCATTAAGTGCAGGCGGTAAGGAAGAAGCCTATCAAACTGATGGCTTTAATCATTACACCATCAGGCAACTGCTCCAGCCTTTAGAGCAAATGGCTCAGATCACGCACATGACCTACATTGCTCCTTTTGCGATCTTTGGCTCTCGTACCGCGCAAGAAGAGCATCGCGTTGCTGAACATAGAGGTAAGTGGACAACCTTGCTAAACAAATTGACCACTAACACCCTGAATCTAGAAAAAGCAAAGCACATCGAGAATCTCGCAGACCTTTGTACATCGCAAGGAGAGTAACGTGACTGGTTATTTCTTATATGCATTTATCTATCTGGTCGCCGCCGTAATTGCAGTGCCCATTGCGAAGCGTCTTGGATTAGGGTCTGTACTAGGCTATTTAATAGCAGGGCTAGTGATTGGCCCCATATTCGGCCTTGTTGGTGACGAAACTGTTGCCATTCAACATTTTGCTGAATTTGGTGTAGTCATGATGCTGTTTTTGGTTGGGCTAGAACTAGAGCCTCGCTCGCTGTGGGCGATGAAGTCAAAATTAATGGGATTGGGCGGCCTTCAGTTAGCGTTAACCACCGCCCTTATCACAGGCGTAGCCATATTGCTTGATCAGCCTTTTAGCATTGCCCTTACAATAGGCCTTATATTCGCCCTTTCTTCAACTGCCATTGTTTTACAAACGTTGCAGGAAAAAGGGCTGCAAAAAACGGAAGGAGGCAAAAGCGCTTTTTCTGTGTTGCTGTTTCAGGATATCGCGGTTATTCCCATGCTTGCGCTTATCCCTCTTCTTGCCATACCCGAACTGGTCGAAGCAGGAAATGCACATGGCGGCGATACAGGGTCACACGATAGCTTTAATTTAGTTGAAGGGCTTGCCCCATGGGCTTCAGGTCTTGTGATCATTAGCTCAATTGCCTTTTTAACCATCGGAGGACACTACTTAAGTCGCCCCTTATTTAAGTTTGTTGCTGCATCGGGTTTACGGGAAATTTTTACCGCCACTGCGCTCATGCTCATTATAGGAATTGCAGCACTAATGGGACTTGTAGGTCTCTCTCCCGCCCTTGGTGCATTCTTGGCTGGTGTAGTTTTAGCAAACAGTGAATTCAGGCATGAACTTGAAGCTAATATCGAGCCGTTTAAAGGCTTACTGTTAGGCCTCTTTTTCATAACGGTAGGCGCAGGCATTAACTTTTCCGTACTTAGTGAGAGCCCAATGCTAATAGCAGGGCTAACCGTAGCTGTTATGCTTGTGAAAGCCATTGTGCTGTTTATCATCGCCTTAATTTTTAAAATAAAAGGCACTAACAAATGGCTATTCACATTAAGCCTTGCTCAGGCGGGTGAATTTGGCTTTGTGCTATTAAGTTTTGCCTCGCAAAACTATGTGCTTCCCAGCGACATTATTTCTGTTCTTTCGCTGGTTGTTGCCATTTCAATGTTCCTAACGCCAGGACTTTTTATTCTTTTCGACAAGGCCATCATTCCTCGCTACAAAAACGCGAAATCACAGCGAGCTGAAGATGAAATTGACGAGAAAGGCACAGTCGTTATTGCTGGAATTGGGCGCTTTGGACAAATCATTAACCGTCTTTTAGTGGCCAACGATGTAAATACCGTTGTGCTTGATATTCGCTCTGAGCAAATAGACCTTATCAGACGGATTGGCACCAAAGCCTATTTTGGCGATGCATCTAAACCAGACATTTTGCATACTGCTGGCGCTCATGAAGCATCGCTATTAGTTATTGCTATAGACGATAAAGAAACCGCTGCCGAAATGGTGAAATACGCCAAGCACGCATTTCCTAACATTAAAGTGCTTGCGCGTGCCTTTGACCGCGGCCATGGGTATCGCTTGCGCCAGTTGGGCGCAGATTTTGTGGTATCAGAAACGTACCACAGCGCTCTTGAAATGGGCGCAGAGGCACTTCGCTCACTCAACATTCACCCTTTCCAAGTTGAACGGCAAAAAATGGCGTATAAAAATATTGAGGCTCAGCAAAACGATGTGCTTTATCACGCGTGGGCGGATGAGGCCAGCGGAGAACGAGTAGACAATAATTATCTGAAACTCTTTATTGAACTTGAATCGCTAATCGAAAATGCGCTAAAAGCAGATTTACACGACAAGCATTCGAAAATGCGTGGCTGGACTCCACCGCCTAAAGGATATGCTGAAAAACTAGCGCCCGATGAAAACCCTGATTAGGGTGAATTGCGAACTAGCCGGCGGTATTTCGAGAAGGTAATTGTCTGATAGTGACCGGTCACCCACGAATATTTATGGGCGGTAGCATACTATCGCCTTGTAAAAATAAACAAAAAGCTGATCGAAAAGGGAAAAAAGCGCTATAACCTGTATGTATATCAAACTTGTCGTATATTGGCTTTTTATCTTTCACGTTCAGAAGTTGACACGCGCCTTGTACAAGATAACCCATTGCCTAAGTGGGAATAAAAAGTGGTCTATTTAAATGGAGAGTTACCATGTTGTCTGAAAAAAGTCTCTTTCACAGCTTAGCCCTGCGCACTGTGATGGTATTTACTGCACTCGCTGGATTAAGTGCGTGTGAAGAAGCCCCTACGCCACCCAAGGCAGTCTCATCAACACCGGTAACGCTTTATAAAGTGCAGCACTCGGACGAAACCATCGCTAAATTCCCGGGGCAAGTGGAAGCGGCTGAATATTCGAACCTTTCGTTTCGCATTGGCGGCAAACTCCAAGAACTCAAAGTAAAAGCGGGCGAGGAAGTTAAAGAGAACCAGCTTATCGCTAGACTTGATGATAGAGACGCGAAAGCACAGTTAGCCACTGCCCAGTCTCAGTTTGACGTGTCATCGGCTATGTTTGAACGTATGGAGGCTTCCGTTGAAAAAGGCGCGGTAAGCCGCTCTACTTTTGATGAAGCGAAAGCCAATTTTTTAGCCGCTAAAGCCAGTCTGACCAACGCACAGGACCAGCTAAGCTATACGGAGCTTCGCGCACCGTTTGCGGGGCTTATTGCGTCTGTTCCTGTTGAAAATTACCAAGTCATTGTACCACAGCAGACCATTGCCGAGCTTCATATGCCGGGTGCAATCGACGTTACGTTTCAATTGCCAGAGCAAAAAATGCGTATGATTGATCGCTCACGAGCCCGTGAAAATCGTACATCTGAAATGGCATGGGTGAGCTTTTCAGGTATGCCAGATAAACGTTACGCGGCCATGTATAAGGATCACGAAAGCACCACGCGACAAGGCGAGCTTAGCTATGAGGTAACAATTACTCTGCCAGAACCAGACGACATCAATGTTCTAGCGGGCATGAGCGCCACCGTATTACTTGATATGTCGAAACTCATTGAGTCTAACGCAAAGCTTTGGCTAGTACCTTTTGGTGCGGTGGTTACCGACAATGCAGATCCAGACAAAGCGATTGTATGGCGTTTTAAGCCTAGTGATAGCGACGCAACGAAGGGCACCGTAGAAGCAGTAGAAGTGATGATTACGCGCGGCATTTCCAACGGTCTGTTAGTTGAAGGCCCGCTAAACGACGATGATAAAATCGTTGCTGCTGGAGCTCATCTTGTAAAAGAAGGCCAAGCTGTTACGGAGTGGACGAAAGAAGGGGGCCTATAAGCCATGGTCGAGTATTTTTTTCGTCAAAAAGTAATTAGCTGGATGGTCGCCATCATCTTGGGTGTTGGCGGCATTGTGACTTTTCTTGGCTTAGGTCAGCTAGAGTTTCCCGAATTCACCATTAGAAATGCTCTGGTTATTACTCAATACCCAGGGGCAACGCCTGAGCAAGTTGAGGAAGAAGTAACGCTGCAGCTTGAAAAGGCGATTCAGCGTATACCCAACGTAAAACGAATCAGCTCAGTAAACATGGTTGGGCTATCACAAATTACCGTTGAGCTTAAAAGCAGTGTCCAGGCCAAGGACCTAGAGCAATACTGGGACAACTTGCGCCGTAAAGTGGGCGATGCACAAGCATCACTGCCACCTGGCACCAGCACCTCGATTGTGAATGATGACTTTGGTGACGTTTTTGGCCTGCTACTTACCCTTAAAAGCGAAGACTACTCCCTTAAGCAAATGGAAGACTTTGCAGATTTAATGCAGCGAGAGATTCAGCTTGTTGACGGTGTAAAAAAGGTGTCGGTTGCCGGTACCGTTAATGAACAGATTATTGTGTCGTTAGATCACGATAAAATGAAAACCCTAAACGTTTCTGCAGAATCCATTGCAGGCCTTTTAACCGCGCAAAATGTAGTGGGCAACGCGGGGTCGATTAAGGTTCAGGGCAAGCGCCTGTCCATACAGCCCACTGGCGAATTTGATAACCTAGAAGCGTTAGGTCAGGTGGTGATTGGCTCACCTGCAAGCGGCCTTATTCGCTTAACAGATATTGCGACTATTGAGCGCAAGCTTAACGATACCCCTTCAATCCTTTATCACAGTTCTGGCACGCCGGCTCTGTCAATTGGTGTGTCGTTCGCGTCGGCGGTAAATGTAGTTGATGTAGGTAAACGACTTGATAGCAAAATTGCCGAGCTAGAGCAGCGTATGCCCCTAGGTATGACGCTGGATACCGTTTACAACCAGCCCACAGTGGTCGACGATTCTGTAACTGGCTTTCTTATCAACCTTGTTGAAGCCGTGGCCATCGTTATTTTCGTGCTGCTACTTTTCATGGGCTGGCGCAGTGGCGTTCTGATGGGGCTCATTCTTGTGCTTACCATTCTTGGCACTTTTATACTGATGTCGGTAAAAGGCATTGAGTTGCAAAAAATCTCCTTGGGTGCGCTTATTATTGCTCTTGGCATGTTGGTCGACAACGCCATCGTGGTCACCGAAGGCATGTTGATTGGTGTGAGAAAAGGACAAACCAAGCTTCAGGCGGCAAAAGACGTGGTGTCGCAAAATGGGTTGCCGCTGCTTGGCGCGACTGTGATTGCCATTACCGCTTTTGCGCCAATTGGTCTATCGCCAGATGCCACAGGTGAATTCGTCGGCTCCCTCTTCTGGGTACTGTGCTTTTCGCTTTTCTTAAGTTGGATCACCGCACTTACCATTACCCCCTTCTTTTTCGACTTACTGTTTAAAACTGAAAAAGAGCGCGGTACTAATGACGAAGATGACGACCCATATAAGGGCATTATTTTTACGGTATACAAGCGTGTGCTTACTGCTGCTATCAATCATCGTTACGTGACAATTGTACTGGTACTTATTGCATTAGTAGGCAGCATGGCGTCAGGTAAATTCGTAAAAAATGCATTTTTCCCAGATTCATCCACACCGCTGTTTTTCGTCGATTTGTGGTTGCCTGAAGGTAGCGACATCTTAACCACCGAGCAGTCTATTCGTCGCTTAGAGGACAACGTGTTAGGCATGGAGAATATCGCCAACGTAACAAGCGTTATTGGCGGTGGAGCACAGCGCCTTACCCTCACCTATGCGCCAGAAGACAGATACGCCAGTTATGGTCAGCTTATCGTTGAAACTGATACGGTTGAGTCTCGTGATGCTCGTATGCGAGAAATTATCGAGCTGGTGCGAGAAGACTTCCCTAATGTGCAATACAAGGTAAAAGCACTTCAAGTAGGCCCTTCTGCAAAAGCGGCAATTGAAGCGAGAATTTACGGACCAGAGCCTGAAGTTTTGCGTGAGATTAGCAGCGACATTGAAGCGATATTTCAAGCAGAGAAAACCATGGACAGCGTTCGCTTGTCGTGGAGCAACAAAGTCCCATTTGTTGAACCTGTGTTTCTGGAAGAACAAGCCAGGCGTATCGGCGTAACGCGAGATGCCGTTCACACCGCATTTTTACTGAACAATGAAGGTGAGACTGTGGGCCTTTACCGCGAAGGTAGCGATTTAATACCTATTGTCATGCGCAACGATCCAAACCAGCGCTATGACATAGATAACCTCGCCTCACTCAACGTATGGAGCCAAGAACAAGGTAAATATATAAGCATGGCTGATGTTATCAGCAATGTGAATGTATCGCTTGATAACCCTATCATCAAACGCCGCAACCGGGTGCGGATGCTGGCGGTTTATGCAGAGCCCATGCCTTTATCCGGTGAGACGGCTGCGAGCGTGCAAGCTAAAGTTCGCCCTCTTGTAGAAGAGCTTCAACTGCCTGATGGCTACCACATTGAATGGGGCGGCGAATATGAGACCTCAACAGACGCGCAAACCGCCCTATTTGCAAGTATGCCTATTGGTATATTAGGTATGTTCATTATCACCGTTTTGCTGTTTGGCAAGCTTCGTCAGGCGTTAGCGATATGGGGCGTAATTCCCCTCACCACTATCGGCATTATTGGCGGGTTGGTGCTAGTTGGTGCACCCTTTACGTTCATGGCGCTGCTCGGCAGCTTAAGCCTTATTGGTATGGTGCTTAAAAACGGGATCGTATTAATGGAAGAAATAAACGTACAGGCAAAGGGTAACAGTGGCGCATTCGATGCCGTAGTAGCCGCGTCAGTATCTCGTGTACGTCCCGTTTCAATGGCAGCCATTACCACCATACTGGGTATGATCCCGCTGTTTTCTGATGCGTTCTTCGCGTCAATGGCAGTTGTTATTGTATTTGGTCTGACCGTTGCCACCGTACTTACACTGCTTATATTGCCTGTGCTGCACTGTACGTTCCACGGTATAAAGTCAGAATAAAAAGTACGCACAACAAATTCGATTAGTTGTGCGCTAGTTCGTGTAGGTAGCACAAAAACGGTGCGGACCTAATATTGTTAACAGCCAGCATGAGGAGAGTCTACTCATGCTGGCTGCATACTATCGCTTAGCTGCAATCTATCCTTCTCAACAAAAACTACACCCACCAGTTTACTTTTAACAAAATTAGTTTATTATGGGTAAACTACACTGTGCAGTATACTTTTTTTGTTTAAGGTGAGAGCATGCCCGTTTTTAATCGCACACGCTTTCTTGTTGGAGTTTTATTTATGACATCTTTCTGTGGTTCTTCAAACACCCTTGCTGCGAGCGCGCCGCAACCTGAAAAATTCACTAATACTCATATTGAATATAAAACGACGTGGCGAGACATGTGGAAAGTCACCAAAGCGTATTTTCGTGACAATAGAGATGCTGCAACGCCAACGTTTGACATACCCGTGTCGGCACTTACACCACAAATGCTTGACGCAGTTGCAGAAGACAGCGTGATAAAGCTGGGCCACTCTACTACCCTATTGAAACTTGCCAAACGTTATATCTTGATCGATCCGGTCTTTAGTGAACGTGCTTCTCCCGTCCAATGGATGGGGCCCAAGCGTTTCCACCAAGCGCCAATTTCACTGGAAGACTTGCCTAAATTAGATGCCGTTATCATAAGTCATGACCATTACGACCATTTAGATAAAGGCAGTATTGAAATACTAAAAAACAAAGTCGACGTGTTTATTACACCGCTAAAAGTTGGCAATCATTTACGTGACTGGGGTGTGGATGCAAATAAAGTTGTTGAGCTAAATTGGTGGCAAAATACAAAAGTGAGCGACATTGAAATAGTGGCCACACCGTCTCAGCATTTCTCAGGGCGAGGTTTATTTGATAGAGACGAAACTCTTTGGGCAAGTTGGGTTATCAAATCTGCAAATACCAACATCTTTTACAGCGGTGACTCGGGCTATTTTGACGGATTTAAAGCTATTGGTGAAAAGTACGGTCCGTTTGATTTATCGATGATTGAAACCGGCGCATACAACGAGCTATGGTCTGACATTCACATGCTGCCTGAAGAGAGCTTGCAAGCCCATATTGATATTCAAGCGAGTGTCATGATGCCTGTGCACAACAGTACCTTTGATTTAGCACTACATAATTGGAATGAGCCTTTAATAAAAATCACAGACCTTGCTGGTACTAAGGGTGTTCCCACCAGTATTCCTATCTTTGGCGAAGTTGTTCCGGTTAAGGGTGCAGGCGAAGCTCCGAACAAAACCTGGTGGTTAGACGAAAGGTGAGTAGCTAATAAACAGCGCTTGCTTCATTATTCTGGGCTTTTAATTGCTCGCTTAACTCTATGTTTTGCAGTACATTTATTATTCGCCGCTTAGGCACTATTGGCGGGTATAACAAAAGCCTCAATCAAAGTGATAGCACTCGATTTGGTTGAGGCGAATAATAAATTTCTCAGTTAAAGGAGCTAACTGCTAGCAATGAAGCTGTCTAGTCAAATTAATTTGGGCGTTTTTGCCCTTATGCTTTTAGCATTTACGGTGTTGTCGAGTATTGAGCTAAGCGAAATAAAATCTCGCACTTCAGTGTCAATCGAGCAAGAAGCTGAAGAAGCACGGCTGCGTTACGAAACAACCGTCTTACAAACCTCTGCCTTGTCGTCTCAGTCGAAGCAATCAGTGATTGATGCCATGCTTCGTCAAATGGTATTGCAGCCGTTTTTATCTGCAGCCAAAGTCATTGATGTCGAAGGAAATGTGTTTGCGAAGTACGAGCGCTCGCCTAACACTATTGTTCCTAATTGGTACTTACAGCTGGACTCCGCACCTGCCGTTAACAAGAAAATTCCTTTTTCGAACAATGATGGTTATTTGTTAGTTACGTCAGACACGTCTTATATTTACACTGAAATCACCGCTATTCTCATCAAAAATGCTATTATCTTTTGTGGGCTATTTTTCGCCCTCGCGCTATATATCGTCACGGTAACCAAATTTGCTAGGCGCCCCATTGCCAACACCATTAAGAAGCTTAATGAGATAAATAGCCACGACTTCACCCCCTCGCAGGTAAATGCGTTTACAACAGATTACCGCCAACTTACCAGCACAGTGAACACCCTAACCACGTCGTTAGCATCAAAATTTAATGACATTGCTCAGCAATCTGAGCGATTCAAAACAGAAGCCAATAAAGATACATTGACGAAGTTGTCGAACCGCAGTGCATTCGAGCGACACACTCGCGCGCTGTTGTCTGACACGTCTAATTTCCAGGAAAAAGAGCTTATTCTCATCAGGCTCGCTCAACTTACCACTATAAATACTAAGTTGGGCATGTTAGCTGGTGACAATTATGTAAAATCTATCGCGGACTTTCTTGTGCATGAGGCGAAGCACAATTGCAAAAGTGGCTTTGTATTTCGGTTATCAGGCGGAGATTTCGCCTTGATAAGTGAAATTATGGGGCGGGACGAACGGGATTTGATGTTAGAAAATATGTCGAAGCAGTTTGCAAACGCCACGCCACTTCGAGATGGAAGCAAAGCAACGTGGATGGGCGTTACACGTTTTTCTAGCCAAATGTCGTTACAGCAGGTAATGGAAAGTGCTGACAGTGCGTTGATGGCGGCAATGAAAACGCAAAAAGGATGGCAGTTTTCTTCAGAAGTGTCTCAGGTTCATAGCAATACAAAATGGCGTGAGCGCCTCAATTACATCGTGGCGCAGCAATATGCCGATATTCTCATTCAACCCGTGATGAATGTAGAGCGAAACGCACCAGCATATTACGAAACGTTTGCTCGATTTAAAGACAAAGACACCAATGATGTTATACCCATGGCGCAACTTATCCCCGCATCAGAGCGATTGGACCTTATTCCTCAAGTCGATAAGTTGGTAGCAGGCATTGTGTTTAAAAAACTAACGGTAACGTCTCATCAGGTTGCTATAAATATTAGTAACGCCTCAATTGCCAACGGCGAGTTTAGAAAATGGTTAATTGAAGAGCTTCGAACACGGGAAACGCTATGCCCACGACTTATTTTTGAAGTCGAAGATGCAGCGCTTATTCACCATCGAGAAGTAGCCGAGAACTTTTGCCGTCAACTCATACAGCTGGGCTGTAGAATTACCATAGAACACTTTGGCGATAACTTTGCCTCGCTTGCGGGTTTAAGGGCAATTCAGCCTCAATTCGTTAAGCTTTCGGGACGGCTAACCCAGGGAATTCATACCAACAAAGATAATCAGTTATTTGTCTCTAGCCTTATCAATATTGCGAAAGGCCTTAATATCCATGTTATTGCGGAAATGGTAGAAAACGAGGCTGAGTCTGTTGCACTGAGCAAACTAGACGTTGAACACCAACAAGGCTATTACTTTTCTAAACCCTCACTTTGGACAATGTACTAAGTGTAAGCTCGCTGGTCTGAGGCACTGAACGTCAGGATAGGTATTGACGCTTTATGTGAGCCCCCGCGCTTTATACGACTTAATTGTGCGTAGATTCAATGAAACGTTTAAGGCGGTGTTGTGAAAATCTCTTTCATATACACCTCCTTTTAACCGCATTTACTGTTCGTTAAGCAGCTTTATAATGGCGTCAGAGCTAATGGGTTTTGAATACAGAAAGCCTTGCACATATTCAACGTTAAGAGACTTACAGTAGTTCGATTGATTTTGAGTTTCCACGCCTTCAACAACAATGTTTAAATCGAGTTTGTGACCAACATTCACGATAGCCTCCATTAACGCGCTATCGTAGGCATTTTCCGGAGCACCTCTTAAAAATGAACGATCTATTTTTAAGTGGCTAACGGGAAACTGTTTTAAATAACTAAGCGAAGAATAACCCGTACCAAAGTCATCAATCGATATTTCAACGCCTTGGTCGCGTTGCGCTCTCAAATTCTCTAAAATCGTATTGTCAGACTTAATGAGCACATTCTCAGTAAGCTCTAACCCAATATCTTTAGGCATTAAACCGTGCCGCTCTCGACACTCCCTTAGGCGTTCGAAATAAGCATTCTGCTCTAACTCTTTTCCTGAAACATTGATATCAACGCGAATATTAATGCCCTGCTCTTTCCATAGCTGTGCCTGTTTGCACGCCTTTTCTAACACCCAATTTCCAATGTGAACAATTAACTCACTGCGCTCAGCGATGGGGATGAAGATATTGGGTGGAACAGCCTGATCCTCATCTTTAGGACGCCACCTTAACAGCGCTTCACACGATGCCACTTTTTCAGTGAGCAAATCGATTTGAGGTTGATACAAGAGTTCAAACTCATCGTTAACCAAAGACTCATGCAGATAAGCTGCGATACTTCGCTGTTGTCGAACTTTCTGACTTAAAGCGTGGGTGAAAAAATGAAAACGGTTTCGGCCTTCAGCTTTCGCCTGATACATTGCGACGTCTGCATTTTTCAGAAGATCATCAATCTCACTTCCGTCTTTAGGGTACATACTAATACCGATACTTGAAGTGATATGCACGTTTTCAGTGCTAAGTGCGAAGCTCTGCTTGAAACACTCAGTAAGTTTCTTAGCAATGTCAGCACTTTCATTTTCAGAAGTCACTTGTGTGGCGACAAAAACAAATTCGTCTCCACCAAACCGAGCCAGTAAGCCTTGTTCGCTTAGACAATCTGACAGCCGCTTAGAAACAGAGCGCAGTAATTCATCACCCCAGGTATGCCCAAGCGTGTCATTAACTTCTTTGAACATATCTAAGTCAATGAAAAACAAAGCGAAGCCAGACTCATTGCGCGATGCATCCTCGATGGACGACGTCAAAAACTGCTCTAACAGGCGTCGATTAGGCAACTCGGTTAACAAATCTGTGGATGCCATTCGCTCAAGTTCTTGCCTGATGTTGTGCTGCTCACTCAGGTCAATATCCACACAATACATTTCGGGTGAATCTGTGCCTTCTTTCAGCATGACGTGAGATGAGAAAACATGGATAGGCTCGCCACTTTTCTTCTCAAGCACGAGTTCGTCTGAAGGAATTGCCTCACCGTAATCTATCCATCGCTGATGTAACTTTATCACTTCACTTTTCATGAACGAGGGAATGATGAGATCTTCAAGTTTTTGACCTAGTGCTTCGCACTCACGAAAGCCATACATGTCTTCACTTGATTTATTCCAGTAGATAACTTTTCGGTGCTTGTCATATCCTTGCACCGATACCTTTGGCAAGGCACTAATAAGCTGAAGGAACCGCCTTTCAGCCGAACCATGTTGTTCAAATAACGGGGGCTCTTGGTATTTCTGTAAGCTCATCGTACTCCCGCGAGTGCTAAATTGTTAGATAGCAAAGATATAAAAATGGCCACCATTCTTTTAGTGTAGTCCAAATCACACAGACCACCCGACATTAAAAAGTTAAATTACTCGTGAATATCGCTAAATAAAGAAAAGGGGACCAGTGCGTGTTGCGCAGAACTTGGGAAAATAAAAGATGAAATTAAGTCGTAAGATGGTGCGTCTACCCTGATTCGAACAGGGGACCTCTACCATGTCAAGGTAGCGCTCTAACCAACTGAGCTATAGACGCATATAGAATTTTGTTGCACCTGATAGGTGGGCGAATGCCAAGCAACGGCGCGTATAATACTTAGCACGAGCGTTGCCTGCAAGGAAAACTTATCAAATGACGATTCAAGTGACTAATTTGACAGCAATTAGCCACTTTCTTCAACAATTGCGATTAACTTAAATCATTTTAAATGGAAGCGGCTTGATAGCGTCTACTAAAGATCCGTCGTTAACAGCACGCATAAAATATTCACCCAACCTGTCGGTTTCTTTCAATACTGTTTGCCAATACTGGATGCGCGTTTTTGCATCGAGTACTTCAAAATCTTTCCTATCGGGGATTTTGCTATAAGGCAAATTAGCAACAAACGATGCAGAAGGCACAAGCATTACAACGTTATCGTAGCTTGAACGATGAGGCACTCTGCCCTTCAAGCCCTTGTCGAACCAGCCTGGAATGGGCTTGTCATAAAAATGGGGGTATAACACTAAGCCATCATCTGGTCCGAAGGACAAATCGAAATGGTAGTCAATAATACCGCCATCTCTATACATTCCGGCTGGCGCCCCTTCAATTTGCTGTACGCCCTCAATAACCACAGGAATAGAACCCGATGCTAGCAGCGCGGTATGAATATTTCCGTGGGTTAACGTGTAGTACTGAGTAGGCAGTTGATACGGGTCTTTTATCGCAAATTCAGTATTCGGGGTAGAGAACACATAGCGTGTATATAAACGTGAAAGGTGTCGTCGGTTCACTGTATTGGCCGCTGCACTCATCGCCAAGCCCGAAAGTTGCCTAAACTTACTTTCAAAACGAGTAGCACCTAAACATTTAGCAACGATCAGGTGCGCTTTAAAGCGGGAGTTAGACAGCACTTCTTGCTTACCTGCTTCATCCACCATTTCTTTCAGCAGGTCTTCAGCTTTAGCCGTAATTTCTCTAGGCGTAGGCTTATCACTGCTATAGGTCGTTGTTGAATAAGAAGAGGCTAGACGATTTATGGCTGCTAGGGGATCATTTTGAACAGCGCAAATGGTACGAAACGCACCTGCTGAAGAGCCAATCACATGAATTTGATGCTTAACGTTGGCAAACCACTCAGGGAACAGTACGCGGTCTAAACCAGCCAGAGAAAACCATTTCGGGCCGCCAGATGCCCCCAGAAAATAGCTAAATAACTCAGGCGTAAACCCGTTTTTCATTATGGATTCACGTGCTTTTTTACCTGCGTATATTTCTAAGGGTGCCACTCAATGTCCTCACTGTGCGCCAAATAGAAGCGCTGTATAAAGCGCTTGATAAATATTTAAGGGGAAGCAACATGACTAATGAATCCAATAACTTCCCCATTTGATTAGTTCGGGGGAATTTAACAGTTAAAGGCGCGAAAGTAACCTTTATAGCAATGCCTTCACATCTGCTCAGACCAGACTTTTCAACGACTTCACCCGAATCTTAAGGCGTTAGTGCATCTATCACTTTTACAAATATTCGATACTCATCTTCAGTGATATTTTCCAAACGCTTATTTTGCCAAGCCACAATTTTAGGCAACAGTGCCCGATAGATTCGTTCTCCTTCCACTGACAATGAAATTAATGTGGCCCGTTTATCTCGCTTGCTCACACGCTTAACGATAGCATCTCGCTTAACCAATCGCTCCAGCGCTCGCGAAACCTGCACTTTATCTAGTCGTGTTGCAATAGCGATTTCTTTTGCCGTTAGCAGTGATTTTGGCGAGCTTTCATTTCGGCCGCCTAATGTGGCTAAGATTCGCCACTCTGGTTTAGTAAGTTTATATTCTGCATATTCTTTTGAGAGCGATTCACTTAAATCGCTCGCAAGCATGGCTACCTTGTAGGCAAGCATATCTTCTAGCTGCATGTTTTAAGCCCTTATCACCGTATTACTCTTGCTATTTTTACTTCTGTGACCGCCTTAAAAGCCATGGTTGTTTTTCATTTACCTTAGGCGTTACTTATACCCACAGTGTCGCTACCATCGGTCGAGCGTTCAGGCGCGTTCAACATTAACCCAGGTAACTTTCACAGCTAACATCGTGCATTAAAAACACGCAATACGTGTAACCTTGTAATGGCCCTCACATAAAAGGTGTAAAGCTAGCGTACCAAATGACGTTGGCTCCATTCCCTCTACTCGCCCACGGCCATTGATTTACATTTCATTTACCTCTAGCCTAAACCACATAGTTTCATTTGTAACTACTTTATTTAGCATTCATCTGTACAGCCACATCGATGGCCGCCTGTGGGAGGGTTTATGGATAATTTGTCGTATTTAACGGGTTTTAATAACGAGCACGAGACAGAGGCACTGCCGGGTGCCCTTCCTAAAGGCCAGTTCAGCCCACAAAAAGTGAATTATAAGCTTTACGCTGAACAGTTTAGCAGTACAGCATTTACTGCCCCACGAGCAGAAAACCGCCGCAGCTGGACCTATCGTTTACGCCCCTCTATTGCCATGGGCGACTTTGAAAAAATTGAAAACGGCCTGGTAAAAACAGCACCTGAGTCTGATGTCCATTGCCCTCCGAATGTACTTAGATGGGATCCTGTTCCCTTACCAGACAAAGACGTTGATTTTGTAGACTCGCTTGTAACCATCGCCACTAACGGTGACGCTAAAGCCCAAGTAGGTATGGGCATTCACTGCTACAGTGCCAGTGCTAATATGCAAAATCGTGTTTTCTACTCATCAGACGGAGAAATGCTTATTGTCCCCCAGCTAGGTGACATGCTGATCACCACTGAGTTTGGTAGACTCAACTTGTCTGTAGGTGAAATAGCCGTTATTCCTCGTGGCGTTCGTTTTTCGGTTAACCCTATTAATGGGCCAATTCGCGGATATATATGCGAAAACTACGGTCATCCTTTTGTGCTGCCAGAGCGCGGCCCGGTAGGCGCGAATGGCTATGCGAACCAGCGTGATTTTTGCTATCCCACGGCCTGGTTTGAAGATAATGAGACGCCTCACACTTTGGTAAACAAGTTCTGTGGAAATTTGTTCGAAGCAAAACTCGATCACTCTCCCTTTGATGTGGTGGCTTGGGTAGGTAACTCTGCCCCTTATAAATATGATTTGTCCCGTTTCAACGTTATGAACACCGTAAGTTTTGACCACCCGGATCCGTCTATATTTACCGTGCTTACCTCACCATCTGAGCTGGAAGGTACGGCGAACGTTGACTTCGTTATTTTCCCTCCAAGGTGGATGGTTGCTGAAAATACTTTTCGCCCACCGTATTACCACAGAAATATTATGAGCGAGTTTATGGGGCTAATTGAGGGGATGTACGACGCCAAAGAACACGGTTTTGTGCCCGGCGGCATGAGCCTTCACAACTGTATGACTCCCCATGGCCCAGAAGCTGAAGTATTTGAAAAAGCCTCGAACGCCGAGCTTTCACCGCAGCGTTATGAAAACACGCTGGCGTTTATGTTTGAATCTCGCTATGCCATTGCGCCAACGGAGTTCGCTTTAAACAGTGATATTCGTCAACGAAATTATTTGGCGTGCTGGAAAGGCCTTAAAAAGTACTACGATGGTGAAAAATAAGCGCCCTGGGATTTGTAACGTTACACGTACCGATACCTAAACAAGCAATTGTACTGATTTTTGAACACTACCGACAAGCATCACCTTTGCTTAATAGCATTTATTTTCAAACAGTTAGGGAAAGTTAGCTTTCCCTAACTCAGCATCTCACTCACGGGTGAAAACAAAACGTTACAGCTTTGCTTTCCATGCCCAAAATCCTTGAACTCGACACCTATTGCTTGCTTTTTCACTGCGCCCTTACAATCAGGTAACAATTATAAAATGTGATTTACGTTGAGGATGTATCGCTATGGCTGATTTGTTTGAAAACCCTATTGGTTTAGACGGGTTTGAATTTTTAGAGTTCACTGCGCCTAAAAAGGGCATGTTGGAACCCATTTTTGAAGCTATGGGCTTTACCCTTGTTGCTCGCCACAAATCAAAAGACGTGGAATTATGGCGTCAAGGCGACATCAATTTATTAAGTAACTACGAAAAGAAATGTCATGCAGCCTATTATGCCGAAGAACACGGTCCATCAGCGTGTGGTATGGCATTCCGCGTTAAAGATTCACAGCACGCATATAAAGAAGTGCTTGCCCGCGGTGCTCAGCCTATGGATACCCATACCGGTCCAATGGAACTGAAACTTCCTGCTATTAAAGGTATTGGCGGTGCGATGCTTTACCTTATAGACCGTTATGAAGGCGAAAATACCATTTACGACATCGACTTCAATTGGATTGAAGGCGTTGATCGCCATCCTGAAGGATGTGGCTTCCATACGCTCGATCACCTCACCCATAATGTGTACCGCGGCCGCATGAATTTCTGGGCAGGGTTCTACGAAAAGCTATTCAACTTTAAAGAAATTCGCTATTTCGATATTAAAGGTGAATACACGGGTCTATTATCGAAAGCAATGACGGCGCCAGACGGTAAAATTCGCATACCGCTAAATGAAGAGGCGGTTGGCGGTGGTGGCCAAATTGAAGAGTTCTTAATGAAGTACAATGGTGAAGGTATTCAGCATATCGCTTTCGCTTGTGACGACCTAGTGGCGTGTTTAGACAAGCTTAAAGCGAAAGGCATGAAGTTTATGACGCCTCCACCAAATACCTACTACGATATGCTTGAAGAGCGTCTTCCTGGGCACGGCGAAAACGTAGATGAGCTACAAAAGCGCGGTATTCTATTGGACGGCACAACCGAAAATGGTGAGCCTCGCCTACTGCTTCAGATATTTTCTGAAACCGTTTTCGGCCCAGTGTTCTTTGAATTTATCCAACGCAAACAAGACGAAGGTTTCGGCGAGGGTAACTTCAAGGCACTATTTGAGTCGATTGAACGCGATCAGGTAAATCGCGGCGTACTAAACAAGTAAGTAGATAGCTAACGCAATACTAGGGCAGCAAGTCTCATCACTTGCTGCCTTTTTCATAAAGCGCGCACGCAGCGCCGCTTGGGTCAATAATGACACAAAAGCTGTCTTTGCCGTGATGACGTATATCACCCGCCTGTTTTCCACCTTTGGAAGTAACTTCTTTCAACGCGGCATCTAGATTTTCTACGGTAAAGTAATTAATCCATCCGCTTGGGTACTGCGCGTTTACACCCTGCTTATGACAAATGCCGCCCACAGGTGTGCCGTCGGCCTTCATCATGACATAATCATTGTAGCCACCCATATCTATGGGCTCTTTCTTCCATCCAGTTATACCAGTCCGCATAGATAATTGCCCACTCAGAAGGCGCTGGCAAGTTTCCTAGCAAAGCGTGGGAATGCAGGAATGGCTGTTCCCTTTCAAATTCCCAGAATGAAGCTAGGAAGCTTGCCAGACCTTCCCGAAGGGCGAGTTTAAAATGTCCGTACTCTTTGTTGTGTCACCTTGATGTAGAACCACTATACCTGCGGTAACACGCCGCGATTACGAACATTTTAACTCTCGCTGAGTGGGTAATTATCTATGCGGACTGGTATTTCAGCTTCATAAAAGCTGACAAGTTCGTCTGCGTTTTCTACCGTAATATCGCACCATGAAGAATCTGACATTGTCTCTCCCTCTGTTTTTTGTTTAGGGCTGTTATTTTGTTAGGGCTCTATTTATGGTTGAGGCATTTTTTCTAGTCAGCGCTCTTGTTCTGGTTAGAGATCAAATACCCAGTAAGCTACATAACTGATAAGCGCAATGCCCCATTGCTTCAATAAGCAAAACCCAAGACTAAATTAACTACTAACAGTAGTACCTTACTGAATATTTGTTAACTAATAGATCATTTTAATGTACTGATGTTTTAAAGGTAAAAAGGCTAGAGTCTATTGACCTTTGCTGTACATCAAAGATCAACATGTCCAAAAGCGTTCGATCATTTGAATCTCGCGTTTTAGTAATACGCAAATTTCTGAAAAAAGCCATGGTTGTCAAGCTAAGAAATTGCAAAATTACAAAACATTTTTTATTTTAGTTGTAGACATGGCCTGTGGAAAATGCTTGTGAAATTGAGAATGTTATCCACTGAACATTGTTTGTACAGTTTATTTATCCCTTTAAATACATACACTTACAACAAAGCCCCAAACTACTCAACAAACTTATCCACAGATTAAGTGGATAACACGTAGCACTTAATCACAGTTAGTGGTTTAATGTGAATATCTTCGAAGTTATCTTTTTTTCGGTTTCTCATGCCCAAACAAACACTTTTAGTCAGAGAATCTTTGTTTACCATTCACAGCTTGGATCCTGAAACCAATATCCCCGCATCTGTGCTTAATAGCCCTCTTTTTTTCTTAGGTAAAACAGAAGATGAACTATCTATTGTTGTGCCTGACTCGGTAGACGTACCGTCACTAGATAGTGATGAAGGTTGGCGTGCACTTGAACTGTTAGGGCCTTTGCACTTGTCCATGGTAGGGATCATGGCCCAAATCGGCCAAGTGTTAGCATCAGCAAAAGTGGCTATATTTGTGGTATCAACCTTCGACACTGACTTCTTTTTAGTAAAAGACAATAAACTAAAAGATGCCATTAGTGCGCTTAAGAAAGCTGGCTATTCGGTAAGTGAGGACGTTTAATACCGTGAATGCTAAGCAACTACAATACGCACCAGACAGTTTTACCAAGCAGTTTGTAACTTTAAGCCCGTTTTCAGGGCAAGTGGTTTCACTCTCACACATTGACGATCCCTATTATAAAAGTGGCCTTATGGGGCCTGGTGCAGCAATAAGCTCAACATCAAATACTGTCTTATCGCCTTTCGCTGGTAAAGTATTGAGCGTTTCTCCGCTAGATTACGCTATCGACATACAGTCTAGCGCGGGCCTCAAATGCAAGATTAAATATGGTGGCGATACTAGTCATTTGCATGGCGCACAATTCGCCTGTTCTCTGAAGCGGGGCGATGAAATAAGACTTAAACAAGTACTTTTTACCGTGAATGCTGCATGGCTAAAGCAGCGCGGTGTTAGCAATACCTGTTCAATGACGTTGCTTAATGCAAATGCGCTTATCGGCGTGGTGCCTACGCATCAAAAGTTTGTCGAAGCGGGCGAAGATACGTTGTTGACACTTTACCTCTAGGGCCTGTTGACCTAATTGTAAAACAGGCTTTCAGCCCTGAATGATTTACTATTAAAAATCATCGCAAGTGAGTTTATCAACGTATCAACAGCTTGTATGATGGAGCACATTGAAAAACAAAAATGTACAGGCGCACTGTTTTCGGGCTATTGCGGTTTTCTATTTTCTCTAGCTCTTCGAAACAGCGCCACATAATGGCACTGTTCTAACCAGCGTCTTTCATTTACAAACAACAAAGTAGTACGGAATAAATCACCATGAGCACAATCCTTTATGGGATCCCAAACTGTGACACCATTAAAAAAGCAAAAAAATGGTTAGCAGACAACGATATCGCTTTCACATTTCACGATTACCGCAAGGACGGGATAGATAACGACTTTCTTGTACGAGCCGAGTCTGAGCTTGGCTGGGAAGCAATGCTCAACAAACGCGGCACGACCTTTCGCCAGCTAGAAGAGCAAGAGAAAGCGAATCTAGATAAAGATAAAGCACTGGCCCTGCTAGAGCTTCATCCTGCCATGGTTAAACGCCCTATCCTTGTTCATGACAACGCGTTTTATATTGGCTTCAAACCCGCGCAGTATGAGGAAATATTTTGCTAAACGACTCTGTTATTGAAATTGCGAAAGAATTAATAAACCGCCGTTCTGTAACGCCAGAAGACGCAGGTTGCCAAGAAGCCATGGGCGAGTTTTTAGGCGCTTTAGGGTTTAATAATGAAACCATGGTATTTGAAGACACGACGAACCTTTGGTCTCGCAGAGGTAAAGAAGGCCCAGTATTTTGTTTCGCAGGCCACACTGATGTAGTGCCTAGTGGCCCTGAGTCAGCATGGAAAACACCGCCATTTACCGCGACAGAAGTTGACGGCTATCTACATGGGCGCGGCGCAGCTGACATGAAAGGCAGTCTTGCCGCTATGCTAGTAGCCACCCGCGAGTTTGTGAACAAATACCCTGATCACAAGGGAAGTATTGCGTACCTTATTACTAGCGACGAAGAAGGCCCTTTTATAAACGGTACCACCCGCGTTATTGATACCCTTGAAGCCCGCAATGAAAAAATTGATTGGTGTATTGTTGGCGAACCCTCTTCAACCGATGAAGTAGGCGATATTGTTAAGAATGGCCGTAGAGGTTCATTAACGGGTGATTTAATAGTAAAAGGTATCCAAGGCCATGTCGCCTACCCTCATTTAGCTAAAAACCCTGTTCACAGTGCAATGGCGGCCCTTGACGAGCTAGCTAAATCTCATTGGGATAACGGTAACGACTTTTTCCCTCCCACCAGCTTCCAGATATCAAACATTCACGCGGGTACAGGTGCGGGCAATGTGATCCCGGGCGAGATGCACGTTTGCTTCAACTTCCGTTTTTCAACGGAAGTAACCGACCAAATTCTCATTGAGAGAGTCACGGCAATTTTGGAAGCCCACGAACTGGAGTACGAGATTAAATGGACGTTTAACGGTCAACCCTTTTTGACCGATACGGGTGCCCTGTTAGAAGCCACTCAAGGTGCAATAGCGGCGGTTAAAGGAACACCTACCGTGCTGTCTACTGCTGGCGGTACATCAGATGGTCGCTTTATCGCGCCAACAGGCGCACAAGTGATAGAGCTAGGCCCGGTGAATGCCACTATTCACAAAATTGACGAGTGCGTGAAAATGTCTGACCTTGAACAGCTTGCTGATATGTACTTCGGTATCTTAGAACGCTTGCTGGCTCAATAGCCGCTATTGATGGTTATGAATCAAGTGCCAGAAAAAGCGTGGTTAGGCCAGCACAACGACTATCTCGTTGATGCTGGCAACGGCCATAGACTGCATCGCGACGTGATATCGCCGTTTCTTGCCATGCAAGATGCTGCGCAAAAAGACGGTATAGACTTACAGTTGGTCAGTAGCTTTCGAGGTTTCGACAGGCAAACTGCCATTTTTAACCGCAAATGGGCAGGTCAAGCACAGCTTCTTGATACCAACGGTGATGAACTGCCATTCGAGGCACTAAGCGATAATGAAAAGCTTCATGCTATTTTGACATGGTCAGCACTTCCCGGCGGCAGTCGCCACCATTGGGGCACTGACATCGATGTGTACGACAGAGCTGCCGTGCATAACTGGGGGGGCAAGTTTAATCTTGTCGAAAGCGAATACCTTTCTGGCGGACCGTGCCATGCCCTTTCATGTTGGCTAGCTGACAATATGGAACAGTTTGGCTTTTATCGTCCTTTTTCTGTTAATAGGGGTGGCGTCGCAGTAGAGCCATGGCATTTAAGCTTTCGAAACACAGCGTGTGCTTTCGAAAATGCCAGGCACTTAGATGGCTTTACGAAAGCCATCGAACAAAGCGATATAGAAGGCAAAACATGTATTTTGCCACAGCTACCTAGCTTGTATAATCGCTACGTATTGAACAAAGGGCTGTAGCCTACGGAATTTTTATGAGTACTACCTGGGTCATTATCATTATTGTTTTAGTGTTGGGCGTTGTGATTGGGAATATCACGCTGCTTAAATACAGTGCTAGATTTAAATTTCCGACACCTTCTAAACCTTATGATGATAGTGACGACGATTCAAACAAGGACAGTGAAAGCGCGAGTACATCCCTTAAAGACCAAGACCAAGACCAAGATAAAGACGGCAACACCCCAATGAAATAACCCTATTCTGATAGAGTCTGTCGCGGCATTTTAATCGAAGCCTAAGTAAAGCTTTTATAATTAGAGGCTTTTATAATCAAAAGCTTGTACCCATTGTTTGTGCCGACGCAGGCACATCAGTATTAGGGCTCTCAATTATTCATTCACAAATCACTTTTCGCATTTAAACACACTCTAAGAGGTTCTAGACGTGTCTAAAAAACAATCCTTACTGGGCAATATCGGCGTACAAGTTGTCATTGCCATGATTATTGGTACCGCAGTTGGTGCCTTTATGGGTGAAAGCGCTGAAATGTTCGCACCACTGGGTGCCATTTTTATCAATTTAATTAAAATGCTGGTAATTCCACTGGTGGCAGTGGCGCTTATCTCTGGCGCTGCGGGGCTTGGCAACAGCACTAATGCAGGAAAAGTGGGGCTATCTACCCTTGCTTATTTTGCGTTAACGTCAGCACTTGCCGTAACACTGGCCCTCATTATGGGTGAAGTGTTTAAGCCAGGAATAGGTATCGACGTTTCAGCGGTGGAAGGTATGTTCTCTGGTGAATACGCCTCTAAAGGTGAGTTACCTTCATTTTGGGCTACCGTTACGGGTATGATCCCCACTAACGTATTTGCCTCGTTAACCAACGCGAACATTCTTCAAATTCTGGTGTTTTGCTTATTCTTTGGCCTCGCCCTTTCCAAACAACCTAAAAAGAACCGCGAGCCTATTTTAAATGGCGTGAACACTATCGTTGATGCCATGGTGTGGATGATCAACTGTGTGATGAAAATCGCGCCTATCGGCGTATTTGGTTTAATGGCAGAGGCCGTAGGAACATTTGGTTTTGCCGCGCTCATGGTGGTATTCAAACTCTTCTTGGTGTTTACTGCGGCAATTTTAGTGTTTGGTTTTGTGGTTTACCCCCTTTTGGTACAGCTATTTACAAAAACGTCGGCTAAATCATTTCTCGTCGCCATGAAAAAGCCTCAGGCGGTTGCTCTTTCAACCGCGTCATCCATGGCGACACTGCCGGTTACTATGAATACAGTAGAGAATGAGCTAGGTGTAAGAAACGCAACGGCATCTTTTGTACTGCCGTTAGGCGCCACCATCAACATGAGCGGAAATGCCATTTATTATGGCTTGGTAGCGGTGTTTTTTGCGCAGCTTTTCAATATAGATTTATCAATGGGTGCATATGTTGCCATCATCCTAACGTCTACCCTTGGCGCGGTTGGTCAAGCGGGCGTTCCTGGGCCATCATTCTTGGTCGTTGCGGTGTTGCTTGCTGCCGGCATTCCCATTGAAGGTTTACCCCTGCTATTTGCCTTGGACAGAATTTTCGACATGATCCGCACAGCGCTAAATATTACGGGTGATGCAGCATGCGCAGTGATCGTAGATACGATTGCCATTGATGCTGATGCTGTTGAAGAGCAAGCAATAGAAAATACGGCCAAATAAAGCCTAGTCTTACAGATAGAAAAGGGCAGCAAAGCTTTTTGAAACGCTTACGCTGCCCTTTTTTAATTGGATTGTGTCGCTTTTTGCTTATCGCTATTTTAATCGGCACTTAATTGATAAACGTTAATTCACCAAAGCATACGCCCTTCATAATCTTATAAAGGGGTTGTTTTCACTGCGGTACCGCTAATGCTCACCATAAGCATACTGCCTTTATCGCCAATCACTTGATAGTCTAAATCGATGCCAACCACAGCATTTGCGCCCATGCTTCTGGCTTCATGCTCAAGCTCAGTAAACGCTAACTTACGTGCGGTGGTTAACTCTTCTTCATACGACCCAGAACGGCCGCCAACGATATCGCGAATAGAGGCGAAAAGATCTTTAAATACGTTTGCGCCCATCACGGCCTCGCCCACAACAATACCGTAATAAGCTTCAATTTTATGCCCTTCAAGCGTTGGGGTAGTTGAAACTATCATGCATAACTCCTTTTAATGTGAACTGTTTATTTTGCGCTATTAAGGGCGTGCGCCCTCTAGCTGTTGTTTTCGAACCACTGCTTAACAGACTTAACAAGTGCCTGAGCATCGTTTGTGTTATACGCCACTGCTGGCTGGTTGCCCCACACAGGTTTTGGCCACGCACAATCATTTTCAAAACGTGCGACGTGATGAACATGAAGCTGCCTTACCACATTGCCTAGTGCTGCCACGTTAAGTTTAAGCGGTGAAAACAAGGACTGCATGGCTTTTGATGCCAATGCAGACTCTTTAAGTAAAGTAATCTGCTCTTCTTCTGACAAATCGATAATTTCCGCAATATCATTTTTCATCGGCACTAAAATAAGCCACGGAAACTGACTATCGTTCATTAACAGTACACGACACAGCGAGAGATCACAGACAAAAAATGTATCATTGTGTAAACGGCTATCAAGATTAAACATCTAGCTTATCCAACGTAGTAGGCACAACGGTTAATAAGGCGCGTTGTCCAATGGCCACTTTTGCATTCGGGAAAACAATGGCTTCGCCGTCCTGCTCTGCTATGTACTCTTTACCCGGTTCAGAAGCCAATACCGTGCCTTTAGGGTAGTCAGTGAAGTTTGGCGTATCGTCATCGAAATGAAGCGTAAACTGTTCTTCGTTTCGGTTTATAACTTGGTTCACGCGATAAATATCAAGGTCATCCATATCAACCGTAGGCGCGTACTCGGTTTGAGTAATTAACTGCGTTATCGCTTGTTTCGCATCTTCAAATCGACGCATATCGTTTTGCCCGAATGGACGCACCTTGCCAAGTTCAACCGTAAACGCGTGCGCGTTGTATTGATATGACGAGAAATAGCTAAAGGTGGTTGTCGAGCTTTCCGACAGTAATATGGTTTTCACACCACACGCGGCAAGAAATGCCAGCTGCCCTTTGCTGTGTATTCTGTCATGAAGATAAGGATATACCGCAAACTTTTCATTTTTAGAGGCGCGAATTGCTGTGTGTAGGTCGTAGTGATATCGGGTGCCCTCACCCGCTTCGAAGAAAGACGCCACAGCATCTTCGAGCTGTTTAGCACGAACGCGCTCTGCGTTCACTAAACCTTCGCCCTTCGAGTGTGCACCGCTAAACAAGCGGTTCATGTTCTCTTCAACGAAACGCTCTGCAATATCCATCGCTGGCAGGTTGCCAAATAAGAACAAAACATCATGTGCCAGCGTTATGTTCCCTGTAAGGATCCCCTTAACCAAATCATCACAGATTTCGATAGGTGCGGTTTCATTACCGTGCACACCACACGATAAAACAATGCGTTTATTAGGCTTAGAGGTTGGCTGTACTGAAAAACTGATAATGCCAGGTGCGGTAATATGGACGAGCGTACCATTAGCTAATGTAAATTGATGAGAGCGTTCAAATAATGCGGAATTACGGCGAGAAAGTGTTAAAAATTGGCCGCTTTCGATAAGTTCTTGCATAAGTGTGAGCTTTGTCTACGTTGTCTAATCTCGAATGCTTCCAGTGTACCCAGACAGGCCTTCAAAATCACGTTATCTCACTGTTTAATTCCCAGTAGCTGTAAGCATTGAACAACGGAACTACAGATTGCCGCACTTTCAGATACTACGCTTGAGCGCGTCTAGGCGAGTTGCCGATAATTATCTCTTGTTGGGTAAGCTGTACGAAATCATCGAATGGAATGGCGCGAGAGAACAGGTATCCCTGCCCTTGTGTCACCCCTATTTCTCTGAGTATGTGAAGCTGCTCTACGGTTTCTACGCCCTCGGCGACTACACAGCACTCTTTTGCATGCCCTATCACTTTCGCCGCTTCGATAATGGCGCGATTAACAGGGTGAGCTTCAAGTTCCATCACAAAGGACTTATCGATTTTCAGCGCATCCAAATCCAGATCTCGAATATAAGCAAGATTTGAATACCCTTTACCAAAATCATCTACAGAAATAGATACGCCTAAGCTTCGCAGCTCATCTAACTGCTTTTTCACCATTAATGAATTAGACAGCGCCACGTCCTCGGTAAGCTCCAACTCGATTAACGAAAGCGGCATTGAATACGTACGACTCAGCATCGTCAGTGTTGGGACTAACTGGTTGTCGTACAACTGTGTGGGAGAAATATTCACAGACAGCATTAAAGACCGCTTCATTAGGTCCAATTCCGAGAGCGCCCTAAAGGCTTGCTCAAGCGTCCAGTAGCCCAGTTCGCTCATCATATTATACGACTCGGCCGCTTCGATTAGCGGACCTGGAAATAAGACGCCATCAAGAGGGTGATTCCAGCGAAGTAAGCACTCAGCCCCCACTACTTCTAGCGTTGTCAGATCGACTTTTGGTTGATAGTAAAGCTCGAGTTCATTTTGTGCTAATGCACGTTTTAAATCTGCTTTTAGCGCCAAACTTCTGCCCGTGTCGGTTTTGTCTGACTTAGTCAACGCGAAGTAATTTTCGTATTTGTTTTCTTTTGCTTGTTTTAAAGCCGTTTCCGCTCGGGAAACAAAGGAAGTGATATCAAAGTCATTCTTAATACTGCACACCACACCTACGTTAAAGTCTGCAATAAAAGCCGTACCATCATAATGCATAGGCGTTTTGAAATGCTCGACTAAGCGTTCGAACATTTGTCGCATTACGGTTTCATTACTTTCATTAGGAAAAACGATGCCAAAAACATCACCACTGATACGGCCAATCGATACCGCAGTTCCAAATAGGAGTTGGATGCGGTTGGCTATTTCAAGTAAAAAGCGATCGCCTACATGAATGCCCAGACTGGTTGTCACATCAGAAAAACGCACTACATCGACCAGCATCAATGAAATAGAAGCACTGCGAGACGCTTGCTTCGAAATGCTATCGATAAACGCATAGCGATTGGGAATGGTTGCCAGTGATGTGTGTTGGCTCATGATGTTTTCCTTGAGCTTTACGCTTCGAGGTACTAAAAACAACTAGTTATATAAAACCATGGCGCTACGAAAGGCGCAACGACAGTAACGTATTATTTTGTATACCGTCTTATACTTTTGTACAACATTAGCCTAATATTGGACAAAAAACATGGCTGTAGTACTTATTTCTGGTGACGTTAAGAACAAACTGTGCCGTATTTTGAACCCGATACGAAACAATGAAGAAGTATTTAGAGGGTAATAAAAAACCCGGCGAGTGTACCACTGCCGGGCTATTTCTTTACGGTTCTGCGATTAGCTTTCAATCTTACACGGTGAAAGTTTCCAAACGCGTTCTACGTAGTCACGAATTGAACGATCTGAGGTAAATTTACCCATCTTCGCTGTATTGATGATGGCCATTTCTGCCCAACGCTCTTTGTCGCGGTATGCAGCATCAACTGCAATTTGTGCATCAGAATAAGCACGGAAATCTGCAAGCACCATGTACGGGTCACCGTTATCAAGTAAGCTTTGCTTAATTGACACCAATGCACCTGGTTTACCTGGCGTAAAGTAATCCGTTTCTAACCAATCCAGCACAGCTTTAATTTCTGGATCTTTATAGTAGTAGTCATGTGGGTTATAGCCATTCGCTTTAAGCTCGTTCACTTCTTCTACTGTAAGTCCGAAGATAAAGATGTTGTCATCGCCCACTTCTTCAGCAATTTCAACGTTTGCACCATCAAGTGTACCAATAGTTACCGCACCGTTCAGCGCAAGCTTCATATTACCGGTTCCTGATGCCTCTTTACCTGCCGTACTGATTTGCTCAGATACGTCTGCCGCTGGAATCATTTTTTCAGCGAGTGATACACGGTAGTTTGGTAAGAATGCTACTTTAATCTTGTTATTTACGCGCGGATCGTTGTTGATCTTATCCGCTACCTTGTTAATAGCGAAGATAATATCTTTCGCAAGCTTGTAGCCCGGTGCCGCTTTAGCACCAAACACAAATACACGCGGGTGCATATCGTAATCAGGGTTTTCTAGAATACGACGGTACAGCGCCATAATATTCAGAAGCGCTAAGTGTTGACGCTTATACTCGTGCAAACGCTTAATCTGCACATCGAAAATGGCGTTAACGTCTACTTCTATATCAAGTGACTTGCGAATTTCCTCTGCTAGCAACTCTTTGTTCTCAAGCTTCACTTTCATGAACTGCTTCTGAAACGTTTTATTGCTCGCAAATTTAGCTAACCCTTGCAGTTTGTCTAAGTCGCGCGGCCAGTCTTCACCAATCTTTTTATCGATTAGCTTAGACAGCGCTGGGTTACACGCTTTCAACCAGCGGCGTGGTGTAATACCGTTGGTTACGTTAGTTAGCTTACCTGGATACAGTTCATCGAACTCTGGGAACAGAGACGACTTAACAAGACGAGAGTGCATTTCTGCCACACCGTTAACGGCAAATGAACCGATTACCGACAGGTGGCCCATACGAACCATCTTCTCGTTACCTTCTTCAATGATTGAAAGCTTAGCTTTCATGGCATTGTCGCCAGGCCACTTCTTATCAACCTCTGCCATAAAGCGGTGGTTAATTTCATAAATGATTTCTAGATGACGAGGAAGGATCTTCTCAATCATGCGCGCAGGCCACTTTTCAAGTGCCTCTGGCAGCAAGGTGTGGTTGGTATATGCAAATACTTTTGTACAAATCCCCCACGCTTCATCCCAGCCAAGCTCTGCGCGGTCAACAAGAATGCGCATTAGCTCTGGTATAGAAATAGCTGGGTGCGTGTCGTTTAGCTGAATAACAACCTGATCGGCGAAACGGCTCCAATCGTCACCATGAGCACGCTTGTAACGACGGATAATGTCTTTAAGCGAGCACGAGCAGAAGAAGTACTGCTGAATAAGGCGAAGCTCTTTACCCGCTTCGGTCTCATCGTTTGGATAAAGTACTTTTGAAATAGTTTCAGCTGATACATTTTCACGTTGTGCATCAACATAACCACCCGCATTGAACACGTCCCAATTGAAGTAGTCAGACGCTTCTGACTGCCACAACCGCAATACGTTTACGGTTTTACCTTCGTAGCCTACAACCGGAATGTCCCACGGCACACCTTTTACAATTGAGCCAGGGTGCCATTCTTTCAGCACTCGTCCGTTGTCGCCATATTTAGTCTCTACATAGCCGTAAAGCGATACTTCTTGAATAGATTCTGGACGGCAAATTTCCCATGGATTACCGTAGTCACGCCAGCTGTCTGGTCGCTCGATTTGCGCACCGCTTTTAATTTCTTGGCGGAATAAACCGTGCTCGTAATGAATACCATAACCTATTGCAGGTAATTCCATTGTCGCCAGTGAGTCGATGAAGCAAGCCGCTAGTCGGCCAAGGCCACCATTGCCTAGCGCCATATCAGGCTCTTCTTCAAGAATGTCTGAAATTTCAACACCTAGCTCTTTCAACGCGCCACTAGCCACATCGAATAAGCCAAAGTTTTGCAGGTTGTTTGAAAGCAAACGGCCCATTAGGAATTCAGCAGAAAAGTAATGAACGGCGCGGGTGTCGTTCAGGTAATGACTTTTCTGGGTTTTGCGCAACCCTTCAAGTACTTGTTCTTGAATTGCAGCGCACGTTGCTTTCCACCAAGCGTGATTGTTTGCTTTGTTTTCGTCGGTGCCTAGCGTGCAGTGTAAGTGTTTAATAACCGCTGCTTTGAATGCAGCCTTATCGATCACTGGAGAGGGTTGCGTCTTGGTCGCTTTTGCGTTCATTTTGCGTCTCACTCTTAAGTAGAAGCGGTGTTTACACACCGAAAACGTAATTTAATTACAGAATAACTTCAGAATATGACAGCAATATAGCAGCGCTTAAACGATTATGTTGTAATAATTTTGTTAAAATAACAAAAAATCGCATGAATTCGTATGCATTCATGCGATTTTTAACAATTGATTTACAAAAAATAATTTAAAGTGATTTATTTTTGTACTTATTTAATTATTTTTCCGACTAAGGCTTCGGCTTCAGCAATTAGATCCTGTAAGTGGCTTTCACCGTTAAAGCTTTCCGCATAGATTTTATAAATTTGTTCGGTGCCAGAAGGACGCGCTGCGAACCAGCCATTTTCTGTCGATACTTTAACGCCACCAATTGCCGCGTTATTACCTGGCGCATGGGTTTGAACGGCAGTGATAGGCTCGCCCGCCAACGTATCGCTAGTGACGACAGATGCATCCATCGCCGAAAGCTTTTGCTTTTGTTCAAGGGTTGCTGCCACGTCAACACGGCTGTAAACCGGCGCTGCAAATTTTTCCGTTAGCGCTTTGTAGTGCTCGCCAGGATCTTTGCCTGTGATGGCTAGGATTTCAGCTGCCAGCAAACAAAGAATAAAGCCGTCTTTGTCTGTCGCCCACGTGCTTCCATTGCGTTCAAGGAAAATTCCACCAGCACTTTCTTCACCCGCAAAACCAATAGTGCTGTTTGATAAACCATCAACAAACCATTTAAAGCCTACCGGCATTTCAGCTAAAGGCTTACCTAAGCTGTTGGCTACGCGATCAATCATACTGCTAGACACCAGTGTTTTACCGATATTTAAATCGCTAGGCCATTCTGGGCGGTGAGTATAAAGGTAGTTAATAGCCACGGCCAAATAATGGTTTGGGTTCATTAGGCCCGCACTTTTGCACACAATACCGTGACGATCGAAATCAGGATCATTGCCCCAAGCTAAGTCAAAGTTATCTTTCAGCTCGATAAGCCCTGCCATCGCATAGGCAGACGAACAATCCATGCGAAGCTTACCGTCTTTGTCGCGGCGCATAAAACCAAACTGTGGGTCAACCGCGTCGTTAACAACGGTAATGTCCAAGCCATATTTATCTGCAATTCGCGACCAATAACCTATGCCTGCACCACCTAATGGGTCAGTACCTAACTTCAAGTTAGCTTTTGCAATCGCTTCCATGTCGATAACGCTTGCAAGATCTTCAATATAAGGTTCCATGAAGTCTTCTTCACGAACCAATTTGCGCGCGGTAGCTTGACGAATATCAATGCGCTTAACATTTTTATTGCCATCTGCAATTAATTCATTGGCGCGTTCTTGAATTTGTTTGGTTACATCACTATCGGCAGGCCCACCGTGAGGCGGGTTGTACTTAAATCCACCGTCTGAAGGAGGGTTATGAGAAGGCGTAATGACGATACCATCTGCCTTGTCGGTGTTACCTGCACGATTGTAGCGAATAATAGTACGTGAAATAACAGGTGTCGGCGTATAGCCCATGCTTTCATTGTCTGCGCGCTGCACGACAACATTGACACCGTTTGCACACAAAACTTCGATAGCGGTAATCATGGCAGGCTCAGATAACGCGTGGGTATCTTTACCAACGAACAGCGGACCGTCGATACCTTCTTGTTTACGATACTCTACCAATGCTTGGCAAATTGCACTGATGTGGGTATCGGTAAACGTAGCGTTGGAAGCTGTACCTCTGTGACCTGACGTGCCAAAAGAGACCGCTTGACCCGGGTCATTCATATCCGGTTTATAGCTGTAATACTGGCTCACTAACTGCGCTACGTTAATGAGTTGCTCTTTTGCTGCATGCTGTCCAGCCTGCGGATGTAATGCCATGAAAAAAATCCTTATTTAGAAGTTTCGTTGTTCTATACCTTGGCTTGCTATTTACCTTCTGAAGAGAAACGCGCAATCACGGTTTCAATAACATCAGGTTGATAGCCTAAGTTACGCAAAACTTGTTCCAGCATATTCGTTTTCTTGGCAGTATTGTTATTAGTTACCACCCAGAACGGGCTATCAGGGATAGCTTTAGGATTAGTACTGCTGCCGTTTTCCAACAATGCCGCCTTACTTGTCGCAAAGTACGTACGGTTTTTACCTTTTATACTTTCAACACGAGTAAAGTTTTCTGCATTAAGCTTGTGCGCTGCACTTAAAACAAACAGGAATTGATCAACGCGCTTGGTAAATGTGCCTAATGCATCTTTTGACACCGCTTCAAGAATATCTCTTTTCGAGTGAGATTCTGTTGCTGGCGTTACTGAAGAAACTTCCGAAACCTTTTTAGCTGCCCTTGAGCTCGCAGGCGCTTTTGCTGCCGTTGCTTTAGCTGGAGTTTTCTTCGCTGCAGCCTTTGGCGCTGCTTTAATTGCTGAACTGGCTGTCGCTTTGGTGGGTGCTTTGGCTGGTGTTTTAGTCGCCACTTGAGTTTCAACTTCGGGTGTTGACTCACTTGCGTTATCTGCGGTTTCTACAACGTCTGTACTTTTTGGTTCGCTTGTTTTTACAGATGTAGATGAAGCCCCACCATGCTGGACACCGTGGGACACGGCACCGTCTTCAGGCAAAAGTAAACGTCTTAAAATTTGTGATGCACTCTCACCAATATGCTTCGTTTGGCTGGCGATGAAGGCATATAAATCGTCATCTATTTCAATGCTTTTCATAACTACTTCCTTTTTAAGAGGCACCATTATAGACAACACAGATAAACTACGCAGCACTTAATAACAGATGTTTTGCGGGAATCTATGCTAATAAGATAAGAAAGTGACGTTTTACTGCTCCCAACCCGTCGTATTTGCTGTCGATAAAGTCCATGTAAGCCGTTTTTACTTTTTCAAAAATAGACGTCGCCTTAACAACATTAAGAACATAGGAGAAACAACGCAACGAACCATCAAGTCGCTGATATACCTGCGTATAAAATTTAACAGGTAATTCAATAGAAAGCCTTTCACTATCGTTGCTATTATTAAGAAGTAGTGACCTTCGAAACACCGCATTGTCGGCACTCGTTACCGTTCGCTAAACATGTAAACTAGAACATGAACTCAGACATGAACTTAAACTTCATTGCGCAACATCCTTAGAAAAGCCTTAATCGCTTTCTCACTGTTTAATACGTAGTGTGACAGAGTAACTTTAAACTTAAGTGACAATCATATGCGCCAAGATATCATTAACGTACAGCGGGCTCTTAGTCAGAAAATTATTGGTAAAGATCACCAATTAAAACTCGCAATAACTTGTTTACTTGCCAATGGCCACTTATTAATTGAAGACTTACCGGGAATGGGTAAAACCACCCTTTCTCATGCGCTTTCCCAAGTTTTTGGCCTACAATATTCTCGCATTCAATTTACTTCTGACTTACTCCCATCAGATATGCTGGGCGTAAACATTTTTCATAGTAATGAACAAGACGAGGCAAAGCGCTTTTCGTTTAGACACGGCCCTATTTTTAGCCAAGTGGTGTTAGCGGACGAGCTAAACAGAGCCAGCCCCAAAACACAAAGCGCCCTGTTAGAAGCGATGGAAGAGCGACAAGTAAGTATAGATGGTGTAACCCACGCGCTACCCTCTCCATTTTTTGTTATTGCTACACAAAACCCAAGCTATCAATCGGGCACTTATCCCTTGCCAGAGTCCCAACTCGACCGTTTCTTTATGCGTATCTCTTTGGGCTATCCAGCGTGGGAGGCAGAAAAAGCCATGCTATTGCAACAGGATGCATCAGCACCGCTTGCACAAATATTAAATGAGGAGAATTTGCGCGAAATGCAACGAGAGGTAGCCGCTATTCATACCAGCGATGCCATTATTCATTACATTCTAAGATTGGTGAGTGAAAGTCGAGAAAGTAATGATTACCCTAACCCCCTATCGCCACGAGCGAGTAGAGCGATACTACAAGGTGCCAAAGCCTGGGCGTTTGTTACCGGAAAATCATATGTTACTCCCGAAGATGTACAGGCCGTCTTCGTGGCCATTACCGCTCATAGGCTAACATTGTCTTCACATCAGTTGGCACAAGGGCAGCAAACCCATGCTTTTGACGGTGAAAAACTGAGCCAGAAATTACTCGATAGTATTGACCCACTGGCAGCCTAGCATTCATGAATTTTCGGAGCGCTAAAGGTGCGTAGAATGCCAGCTTCACTTTCGAATTACCTACAACGCAGGCTATTAAAGTGGTTAGACAGGCGAGTTCCGGCTTCTCACGAACATCACCTCAACGTAAACAGTATTTTTATATTGCCGAGCGGATTCGGTTGGTCTTTTATTATTCTATCGCTGTGTTTGTTTTTACTTGGCACTAACTACCAAAACAACTTGATGTTGCTGCTTAGCTATTTGTGCTTAAGCATTATGCTATTAACGCTGTTTTACACTCATCAAAACTTTGCGCGTTTAGCGCTTAAAGCGACGCCCCCCAGTCCATTTCACTGTAACTTACAGGGTGAATTGCAGCTTCAGGTTATCCCTCACGCGGCAGCGCCAACGAAAACGTGCAATGGTGTATTAGCAATAAAGTGGCTAAATACAGCACGCCCCATGGAAACCGCTGTTAATGCAAGCAATCAAGATACCTCAGTGGATCAGCAGACGTACAGCTTTTCTTTAAACGACAATGAAGTTACGGATACAAGACAAACGCAAACCCTCAGCGTGCCTCTTCCAATACCAGTACGGGGGCGATTTGCACTGGGCAGACTAACCATTGCATGCGATTTTCCGTTGGGATTATACAAATGCTGGACCCACCTCGATTTTGACCAACAAGTCACTGTCTATGCAAAACCTCAAGAAGGTCCGGTCACTGTTAATAAGGTAGCGAGTTCTAATGAGTCGGATAGCGTCAGTCAGGTTAACGACCTTACAAGTAACGAGGACTTCTACGCATTAAACGATTACGAAGTTGGACAGCCGCTTAATCGCGTATCATGGAAGCATGTGGCGAAAAACGGAAATTGGGTTTCGAAATCCTTTACCTCCTTGCAAAGCGACAGTTTTGTACTTTCAGTTCCCTCAAACATAGATGTGGAAACTGCCGTATCGGCACTTACCTATGCAACATTGTCTTGGACAGGCGCAGACCGGGTATTTGGAATACAGTACAAAGGGCTTAACATTGCCCCTGCTCACGGGGTAAAACATAGGCACGAATGTCTTAGTGCGCTTGCTTGTTTGAATTCGCATTCATCACAAGCTTCTTCGACCTCAAATAAAACGGTCTCAATATCTTCCATAAAGAATGAAAAAGCGAGGTCAACGAAATGAGCTCCGCTATCTTAAGCCGTTTAACGCAATTAACCGTTGTTAAAAGCGTGTTTAGCCAACCAACGTCCGTGGCTGTGCTTATGCTCTGCATAGCTTTCTCTCTTATTCTTTTTACTCTCACCGCGCCGCTTATGACATGGGTAATTATGCTAGGTGGATGTGCTGTGATAGTGAGGGCCGCAGGCCTTAGTGCGTTAAATAGTTTGCCCACATCACGCACGGTTAATCTACTGGCGATATTGGCAGTGTTCGCATTATCGTGGTTTGGCTTCTCAGTAGGATTGCTTGATAGCATGATCAACCTATTGACCGTCGCGTGCGCGCTCAAAATCATGCTGGTTGAGAAAAAACGTGATTTTCACTTAATTGTATGTACCTGTTTGTTCTTGATCGGCTGCGGATTTATCTCGTCTCTAAGCGTATTTGCGTGGATTGGCTATACAGGAATACTGGCCCTGCTGCTATTCGCGACTGCCATTTATCACGGTGCAGGAATACCCAAATCAAAAAGCATTAAATTCGTGACCGTGCTTATTGTCCAAGCTTTCCCTATCGCGCTGCTACTGTTTTTACTACTTCCCCAACTCCCTCCGCTTTGGCAGATGCCCACGTCAAAGTCGACTGAAACCGGGCTTTCTGACACGGTGACGCCAGGTGATATTGCGTCACTTGCAAGTTCATCTGAATTGGCTTTCAGCGCCACATTTGAAAACACAGAAGCAGTTCCTGTTGCACCGTCCAGGTATTGGCGCGCTATGACCTTAGAACATTTTGACGGGAAAACCTGGTCTATTAGCGACAAGCGCAAACAGGCAGAGCAGCAGCTAGCTTACATGGGCAAGCCAACACCCTTGTCAGCTCTGGCCGAGGAAAATACGCCTCAAGTGGTAAGTTATGAATTGATCGTGGAACCCACACAGCAAACGTGGCTGTTTGCGTTAGCGCCTTCGACCCCCAACAACCGCGAGAACAGTATTTTCGTACGAAGTCTTTTTGATTTTACGTTAAGGGCGAATAGCCCAATATCCAGTAAAAAAGCGTTTTATCTGCGCTACTATCCAACTGCTCAAATCACTAGCGGAATAGGAAATTTTGAATCGCAACTAAACCTTCAGGTTTCCATGAATGGCAACCCTCAAGCCAGAGCGTGGGGACAGAGACTTGCCAAACAATACTCAAGCGCACAGCAAATAGTTAGCGCAATAATGCGTGAATTTAATCAAGGGGGCTTCCGCTACACCCTATCGCCGAACGCCATGCCTACCGACCCCATCGACCGTTTTTTATTTGAAGAACGCTCAGGTTTTTGTGCCCATTACGCAGGCGCCATGGTGTATGTGCTTCGCGCCGCAGGGGTACCGGCAAGAATGGTGACAGGCTACCAGGGCGGAAGCGCACTTAATGACAATGTGCTTCAAATAAGGCAGTACGATGCACATGCGTGGGTGGAAGCTTTTATTGATGGTGTGTGGATTCGACACGACCCAACGAGTATGGTGGCACCGTCACGCTTAACCTTCGGGCTTGAACGTGCGCTGGAAGAGCTTGGGGAGTCTCGTGAAGCCAGTATTTTGGGCGACCTTAGCAACGCTGCTATTTTTGCAACGTTACAAAGCTGGTTTCAACAGCTCGATTACTCGTGGAGTAAATGGGTACTGGGCTTTGACAATACTGCGCAAACCAACATGCTTGAAGAATTACTAGGCTCGCTAACGCCGCAAAAAATGCGAGTTGTATTTCTTTCCGCCATTGGTCTAATTGGGCTTATTTTAGCACTTTATTTTTTACCCAAAACGTATCGCAACACACTGTCGCCCTCACACAGAGTTTTACTAAACGCAATAAAATGCGTTGAAGCTAAAACAGGAAAAGAAAGAGGGAATAAAACCTTGTCCGCCTTTATGAGTGAAGTTAACCCTTTGATAAACGAAGATGCTGCCAAGGCACTAACACTTCTGTGTGAACAATTTGAGCACGAAAAATACGCACACCGAACACAAGAGGCAAAAGTTTATCCAACCATGAAGCGTCAGTTAAAAATGTTAAAACAGGCATTAAAGTAGGAAATGGTTAAACCGATTGCACCTTAAACACTCACACTCCCCCCTTTTTAGTGCAGACTAATTAATAGTGCCTTGGCGCAAGCGTCTATCAACACAGCCATGAATTTATACAAAGCATTGTTTTTAAAAGCAATAAATAACGCATTTACGTACATTTTGGTTATTGGCACTTTTTTAGCTTTGTACAAATGGATAACAAAAGTACGAAGGCGCTTATACAAGTATTAGTTGCCAACGGGCTTTAGAGTACAAAGGCGTACACATAACCGACGGTTTATTTGTTAGCTACCACAATGCATGAGTTTTGGACAAAGGCGTCCCCAGTTCTTTCTTACGAGAGCGCTGCGGACGCCTTTTTTTGATCTTCTGGAACGCATTGAAACAGTAAACGCCAACACACAGATGACAACTTATTAATAACGACAACGTGAGGTGAAACCATGGCTTATCTTCTCCCCGCTGAGTTTGCAACCAAGATGGTAGATGCAGGCGAAGCCAAAATTTATATGTCTACACGAGATACTCTAATCCGCGCTTATATGGCAGGTGCAATATTGGCCCTTGCCGCTGTTTTTGCCGTTACCATTGCCGTTCAAACCGGCGTATTTCTTCTTGGCGCAGTGTTATTCCCAGTGGGCTTTTGTATGCTCTACCTTATGGGGTTTGACCTATTAACCGGCGTGTTTGTACTTACCCCGCTCGCTTGGCTTGCACAGCGACCTGGCGTCACGCCAAAACAAATTCTACGGAATTGGGGATTAGTATTCTTAGGTAACTTTGGTGGCGCATTAACCGTGGCCTTTATGATGTCGTTTATTTTTACCATGGGGTATAACGTGGATGGCGGTGCCATCGCGACTAAGGTAGCCAGCATTGGCGAAGCTCGTACATTGGGCTACGCAGAACACGGCGTTGCAGGCTGGTTCACCATTTTTATTCGCGGCATGTTGTGTAACTGGATGGTGTCGCTAGGCGTAGTGGGTGCAATGATTTCAACCCACGTTAGCGGAAAAGTACTAGCCATGTGGATGCCAATCATGCTGTTCTTCTTTATGGGTTTTGAGCACTCAGTAGTAAACATGTTCCTTTTCCCATTTGGCCTTATTATGGGCGGCGACTTCTCGGTTATGGACTACTTCATTTGGAACGAGATCCCAACTGCACTTGGAAATCTTGTTGGTGGCCTCGCCTTTACTGGACTAACCTTGTACACCACCCACGTTAAGACGCTACCCAAACGTACTATCCCTGTTGATAAAGCCGCTGCATCGCAAACACTGCCTATTTAATTAAGGCGCTTATCTTAAAGCCATCATGCCTTGTCCCTACAAGACACGTCATGATGGCGTTATCCGTTTCCTTGGAAATAACTAATTGGGCTCATAATTAAATATGCAGGTAAGAAGCAATTAAACATGAATGAGCGAGCCGCTTTAAACGCCCCAATTAACCCTCCAGCTAACACGCTCAGTGTAAGTGCATTTTCTACAGCCGGCGTTAAAGCGATAAACCAAGATGCATACGCTTTTCATGTTTCTGATAACCCAAATCAAAGCAGCGTTTTTGTTATCGCCGACGGTGTAAGTAGCAGTACGGTTAGCCAAGTTGCTAGCGACTTTGCTACCAGTCAGTTTATTAAACTGTTTAATATGGCGCCGGAACAATGGTCGGTTAAGATGCGCGCTGAAACCATTATTAAAGAGATAAACGCGCTGCTTTACACACGTACGCAAAGAAGTCCCTTTTGCTATACACCAGAAAAAGGTTATGTGTGCACGTTAACAGTGGCAGTGGTAACAGGCAATCACATGGATGTATTTCATGTGGGGGATTGTCAAATTCAGGCTATTTCTAAGAACGCACAGTCGCCTGTCTTACTCACAAAACCTCATCGTCAAGTATCGGAAAGTGAGCCTTCGCAGAGTTATCTTACTAAAGCATTAGGCGTTCAAGCACATATAGATATCGACCACGCAACACTCACCCTCAACTCATCGAACACGTTTTCGATAAGTAGCGACGGGGTTTATGAGTTTGTTTCGCTACCCACCATTCTTATGAAAATCAGTGAGGCCGATACGCTTTCTGAAAACCAAGCTGCGTTGGTAGTACATGAGGCATTTACTAGAGGAAGCGATGACAACCTCACCTTACTTCTCGTAAAGGTTCTTGTAGCTAGCCATGATGGCCTAGACGATCACAGACACCCACTGTATACAGGCGTTTCAACTTCACCTCATTCATCTGAACTTAACAGGCCGTTGGGCGACCAAATTATAACCAATTCTGAGGTTTCTGATGCTGCGATTCATTACTCAAATCAGCAGTCTGATGAACATGTATGCGAAGAGCCTGCTGCCGCAAACTTTAAGACGGGTGATGATGTTGATGGACTGAAGCTAGAACGACAGCTTTATACGTCGGCCCGAAGCCATGTTTTTATTGCCACCAATTCGTCTTGTGAAGCTACGCAGACAAACAGCCCTGTGGTTGTAAAAACGCCGGCTACCGACTTTACCCTATCACCAGAAATGGTAAATGGGTTCCTAATAGAGAGCTGGTTTTCGAGACGGATTAATTCGGCACACGTTATTAAAAGCCCAACGTTTACTGATTTGGGTCTACCGTACTCTCCTTCTGCTTTTTACAGCGTAAGTGAATATGTACAAGGTCAAACGCTAGCTCAATGGGCTGTTGATAATCCTACGCCGCCATTAGAGCAAGTTAGAAATATAATCGAGCAGGTTGGTAAAGGTTTACAGGCAATGCACCGTCAGGGCATTGTTCATAGGGATATACGCCCTGACAATATTATTATTAGCGAACAAGGGCACTGTACAATTATAGATTTGGGTTCAGCAGCCTTAGCCGATGCCCCAAGCCTCTATAGTGACACACCTATTCCTGGCGCTGCACTTTTTTCCGCACCTGAATACTTTTTAGGAAATGTTGGCACAGAGCGCTCTGATCTGTTCTCCTTAGCCGTACTCACCTACTATCTCTTGTGCGGGCGTTACCCCTATGGCACAAAGCTCGCTCACTGTCGCACGTTGGCCGAGCAGAAAAAGTTAAAATACCAAACCGCATTGGCTCCTAATCGACCAATACCTAATTGGGTTGATAGCGCCCTTAAACGTGCTTTGCATGTGAACCCTGATAAGCGATTTTCTTCACTATCTGAGTTTCTTTTTTCGCTTCGCTACCCAAATCCATCACAACATACGGCGTACGAGCCGTTAGTAAAACGACACCCTCTTTTTGTGTACAAGGTGCTAATACTGGCACTTATTTTTAGCAATCTAGTTACGCTCATTTTGTTTAACTAACCCTTTAAGGAAATGTAAATGATTACATCGAGAACCCAAGTTACCGACATGATCCAGTCAGCCAAAATTTTAAAAGGCATAAAGTGGAGCCAGATTGCCGAAGTTGTTGGTCAATCAAAAGAATGGAGTACAGCAGCTTGCTTAGGACAAATGGCCATGACAAAACAGCAAGCTGAAGCCGTGGGTGAGTTACTTGAGCTTACCGACGAAGCGATTGCCTGGCTTCAAATCGTGCCTTACAAAGGCTCGTTACCCACAGAAGTCCCTACCGACCCACTTATTTACCGCTGGTATGAATTAGTGAGTGTGTATGGCACTACATTAAAGGAATTAATTCATGAAGAGTTTGGCGACGGCATCATGAGTGCCATTGATTTTTCTATGGATTTACAGCGCGAAAACGATCCTAAAGGTGACCGTGTCAGCGTAGTTATGTCAGGTAAGTTTCTGCCATATAAGATGTACTAAACGTATTTCAGGATGGGACACTCGACATAAAAAAAGCCGGTCATGCGACCGGCTTTTTAGTATTTCTTGAAGCGTAAGCTAACCCAAGGTCAGCTTACGTTCGCAAAGGCTAATTACTTAGCAGCTTTACGCGCTTTCGCTTCTTCAATTACTTTGTCAGCTACGTTCTGAGGACATGCTGAGTAGTGGCTGAATTCCATAGAGAACTGACCACGACCAGATGTAATAGTACGTAGGTGACCGATGTAACCAAACATCTCAGATAGAGGTACGTCAGCCTTGATGCGAACGCCAGTAGCGCCAGCTTCTTGGTCTTTGATCATACCACGACGACGGTTAAGGTCTCCGATTACGTCACCAACGTTGTCTTCTGGGCTGAACACGTCAACTTTCATCACAGGCTCAAGAATTTGAGGACCTGCTTTTGGCATTGACTGACGGAATGCACCTTTAGCTGCAATTTCGAACGCGATTGCTGATGAGTCAACTGCGTGGAAACCACCGTCAAATAGCTCAACTTCAACGTCTAGTACTGGGTAGCCCGCTAGAGGACCTACTTCCATCATACCTGCAAAACCTTTTTCGATTGCAGGGAAGAATTCTTTAGGAACGTTACCGCCCACAACAGTAGATGTGAACTTGAAGCCAGAGTTAGTTTCGCCCGGACGGATGCGGTAATCAATCTTACCGAACTGACCAGAACCACCAGACTGCTTCTTGTGCGTGTAGCTGTCTTCAACTGCTTGTGTGATAGTTTCACGGTAAGCAACTTGAGGTTGACCAACTTCTAGCTCAACGCCGTAAGTGCGCTTCAAGATGTCTACTTTGATATCTAGGTGAAGCTCACCCATACCTTTAAGGATGGTTTCGCCAGAATCTTCGTCAGTTTCAACTTGGAAAGATGGGTCTTCTGCTACTAGTTTACCGATAGCGATAGACATCTTTTCGTTAGCGCCTTTGTCTTTTGGCTTAACAGCAATCGAGATTACTGGCTCAGGGAAGATCATTGGCTCTAGTGTACATGGGTGCTTAGGATCACATAGTGTGTGACCAGTTTGAACGTTCTTCATACCAACAACAGCTAGGATGTCACCTGCTTGTGCTGAAGTAAGTTCAGTACGTTCATCAGCGTGCATCTCAACCATACGGCCGATACGCTCAGTTTTACCCGTTGCGCTGTTAAGAATAGTGTCGCCTTTGTTTAGCTTACCAGAGTAGATACGGATAAACGTAAGGGCACCGAAACGGTCGTCCATGATTTTGAACGCAAGTGCACGGAACGGCTCGTCAACAGATACTGTTGCAACTTCACCAGTAGGCTCACCCGTTTCTTCGTCAGTTAGATCTTGTGGATCAACTTCTGTTGGAGAAGGTAGGAAGTCTACAACCGCGTCAAGAACTAGCTGAATACCTTTGTTCTTAAATGCAGAACCACAGTATGTTGGGAAGAACGCTAGGTCACGAGTACCTTTACGGATACAACGCTTGATGTCTTCTAGAGACGGCTCTTCACCATCCATGTAAGCCATCATTAGGTCGTCATCTTGCTCAACAGCAGTTTCGATTAGTTGCTCACGGTACTCGTTAGCCTTATCAACCATATCTGCTGGGATATCTACAACTTCGTAGTTTTCAGGAAGACCTGAATCGTCCCAGATGTACGCTTTCATATCTAGAAGGTTAACAACACCTGTAAACTCGTCTTCGATACCGATTGGAAGCGTCATTACTAGTGGGTTAGCAGCAAGTACTTTCTTAACTTGGCCAACTACACGGTAAAAGTCTGCACCCATACGGTCTAGTTTGTTTACGAAGATTACACGCGCAACTTCTGATTCGTTAGCATAACGCCAGTTAGTTTCTGACTGAGGCTCAACACCGCCAGAACCACAGAATACACCGATACCGCCGTCTAGTACTTTAAGTGAACGATATACTTCAACTGTAAAGTCAACGTGTCCCGGAGTATCGATGATGTTCATGCGATGATCTTTCCAGAAACAGGTTGTTGCCGCTGACTGGATGGTAATACCACGCTCAGCTTCCTGCTCCATGAAGTCAGTTGTTGATTCACCATCGTGAACCTCACCAGTTTTATGGATTTTACCAGTAAGCTTCAAGATACGTTCTGTTGTGGTAGTTTTACCCGCGTCTACGTGGGCGAAAATACCAATGTTTCTGTAATGAGATAAGTCTGACATTAGTTCACTTTCATTGGTTCAGAGTAAAAAAACGGCCGGATTATAAAGGATTTCTATACCAGATTTACACCTTTTTTAGCATAAACCTTAAATTCGTTTGCTAAAATCCGCGCCACCATTAATTCTTTTCTTTAAGTATCAACAACTTATTAATTAATGACACTTTTTTGAAAAATAACAAAATCACACCTCATCTTTTGAAGTGCGAACAATTGTTACTGTAACTTCATCTCTGTCGTGGTAGAGATGCCTCACCTTCACCGCAAATGCATCTTCCAAGGCATTTAATCGGCCTCTTAGCAACGTCATGGCTTCAACTACAGTTTCATAACGTTGTTTCATAGGTAACTTTAAATTGAATATTGCGTGCGTTGCCCAGTGCTTAACTAACCAATCACCCATCAATTTAGCTACCCTATCGGGTTGCTCTATCATATCACATACCAGCAAATCTACACGACCAAATTGTGGTCGATAGGTAAACCCGTCTGCCGCGTGATGTTCAACCAAGCCCGTGTTCATTAAACTATCGGCTACAAGTCCATTGTCGATAGCTTCAACATACATTCCGCGCTTCACCAGCTGATATGTCCAACCACCCGGGCATGCACCTAGGTCCACGGCACGTCCACCGCTTCGAAGTACCTTAGCCTGCTGTTTGTCGCTCAGCATATTCACTAAAGCATCTTCAAGTTTAAGCGTCGAGCGGCTCGGCGCATCACTTGGGAACTTTAACCGGCAAATACCCAAGTGATCGCCACTAGCATGACTGGGTAATGTATAGCCAATATGGCAAATCTCAAATGACTCAAAGAAAATATGTAGCTTTGGTTTACCTAAATTTTCCTTTGCGGTGAGCCATCCCGCCTTTCTTAGGGCTTGGCGAAGAGGAACCGTAAACTTCCGGCAGAACTTTGCGAGGGTTTTACCTTCTTCTGTATCTGGGTATTCGACGTCTATGGCGCCAAAAATTTGAAATGGTTTTTCTACCTCTTTCAAAGCCTCGAGCACTTGCCCTACCCTGTCCTCTTTCTCTATATCGTTTAGCGTGGCAAAAACAGCCACCAGTTGACGAGGGAAGATACTGTCGTGAACAGCAAACTGGGTAATGGTTTGCTCAAGCTGCGTGGCATCATATAAATGATAAAGTACAAAGCCACTGTTCTTCTTAGATACTGGGTAGCCATAACACTGGGCTTCACCGTAACGAGAGGTAAGCTCGTTAGCCGTATCGTTTTCATAACCAGGTCGACAATAACCTAAAATACTGGTGTTAGACATTACCTGCCCCCGGCATGTGGTGAGTTTTGTTCTGCTCTTCTTTTTGTTGCTTGTTTAAATCATGACCTTTTATCAGCCCAATTACTAACAACACCCAACCGATAATAAAGAACATGCCCCCTAAAGGGGTTATCGGCCCAAACCATTTTATGCTGCTTATTCCTAGCGCGTATAAACTTCCACTAAACAACACCGTACCGGTAACGAAACAAAACGCTACCCGATTTGCCCACGTCGATGAGACAACGCCTGACAGCGCAGGCAAAATCAGCAAGGCTAATGCGTGATACATTTGATAACGCACGCCAATTTCAAACGTGTTGAGCTGCTGTGCAGTTAAGACGCTTTTTAAACCATGTGCGCCAAACGCACCTAGCACGACAGAAAGGCCCGCTAGCAATGCGCCAATAATAAGATAAGGTTTAGCAACGGTGGCAAGCCTAAGTTTTTCAGTTTTCATTAAATTAGTCTTTCGCTCTGATTTCTAATTAACCATTAATTATTTAAATGGGCTTCAATAAAAGAAGCGGTAAGCGTGGCAGCGGTAACAATATGTTCTTCCTGCGTTTTGCCACTTGCTTTGCGAGGCTTAAAACTGTGATCGCCGTCGTCTAAATAGGCGCATTCAATGTCTGTAGATAATACGCTGCGCTTTTTGTAATCCTCTACTTCGCTCTTTGTACCAAAGGTATCTCGTTCACCCTGAATAATAAGCAAAGGCTTAGACGCCGTTTGCAGATGTTCGGTTCGTGTTTTTTCTGGCTTACCAGGAGGGTGAAACGGATAGCCCAGCGCTATCGCGCCTTTTACATTGCTCACCGCTTCGTACACCATGGTCGCCATACGCCCGCCCATCGACTTTCCACCGATGAACACAGGCAAGTTATGCAAGGCTTTGTTATCTTTGCTGCAGGTTTCAATCACCGCAGTAAAATGTGACATAAGTTTATCGGCTTTATCGGGAGGCCTACGCTTACCGGTAGCTTTTATGGTTTGCATATAGGGAAAGTTAAAAAGAACGGTTGATATACCTCTAGCAACAAGTTCCTTCGCAATGTCTTGCATGAACTCATGTTCCTTACCGGCACCGGCTCCATGGCCTAGTATCAAACACGCTAAGGGCTTATCGGCTTCATGCAATTCAATGTCAAAACTAGGCTGTTCAGCAATGGTGTTCAACTTAGTCATATTACAACAAGTCCTCTTGTTCAGCTTCGACCAGCGCTAAGATCCAGTCTCTAAATGCCGCAATCTTACCGAGTTCAGCCTGTGATTCCTCACACACGAGATAAAACGCATCGCGACTCTCCACTCGTTCTTCAAACGGCATAACTAGCCTTCCCGCTTCAATTTCCGGCCTTGCAAGTACCGTGTTACCCAACGCAATGCCTTGACCGAGTGCAGCGGCTTGCAAAACTAGCATGGAGTGACTGAAAACCGGTCCTTGGTTAACGTTTACGCCAACCACACCTACATGCTTCAACCAATTTTTCCATGCAGTACGGCTTAAGTCGTGAAGCAACACGTGGTGCCGTAAGTCAGACAGGCTGGATAAAGGTTTGGGGCCTTGAAAAAGCATTGGAGAGCAAAGCGGAGTTAGAAACTCTCGATGTAGCTGGTCGGCTTGAAGACCAGCCCAACGACCTTTACCGTAATATATCGCAACGTCTACATCGTCTTCTAAGAAGCCTTCATCGAAATCAACTGCCTTGATGCGTACGTCGATGTCTGGATGCGCCAAGCTAAACTTATGAATACGGGGTACCAGCCATTGGCTCGCAAAGCTGGGCGGCATCGCTACCGTGATAGCACCTTTACTGCCCTTCGCAAGTAGCCTTTCTGTCGCATCTTGTAAGTTTTTGAAGATATCTTTTAGCTCAAGAAAATAAGCTTGACCTTCTTCGGTTAGAAGCAGGGTTCTATTTCTTCGAAGAAATAGCTTCATCGATAAGAAATCTTCAAGCGCTTTTATCTGGTGGCTAACGGCAGCTTGCGTAACAAACAGCTCATCGGCAGCCTTAGTAAAGCTCAAATGGCGAGCAGCCGCTTCAAACGATTTCAAGGCGTTGAGAGGGGGTAAACGTCGATGCATATATCGTTTTTAATCCAGTGTGACCGAAGCATGACAAATTCATTAGTTTTTCTAATGACAACCCATACTTTTACTCGTTTTATTTTTCACCACCCACTGACTATAATTTACCCGAAATTAAAAAAGAACATTTAATTTCAGCATTTTATGATGAACATTTGTTAAACATTTTAACATTCATCAACAATTATTTAATTATTTTTATTAGGTGTGAAAATGAAAAAATTACTTTTAGCTAGTGTTTCTGTAATGGCTTTTGTAAGCGCTGCTGCAAATGCTAACGCACAACCAGAAAAGATCAATCTACAATCGTTAATCAACACAGCAATGACCAGCGTAAAAATGGCCGAAGTACTGCCAGAAAACGATGCGCACATTGTTGTGAAAAAGCAGTCTAAAGCGATTTTAGCTGAAGAGACGCAAGTTCAGCTTCACAAGAACTTATTAGCAATGACAAAAGGTGAAGAGCGCGTAAACGTTTCTGAAGCGGAATAAGCAACTCACACACCTGATACGCATGCCGGTGCTTGCACCGGCATACGCCATCAAATACTAGCTTAGGTATTACTTGTATCTAACGCGTCAAAACCTTTCACCAATTCATCTAGTGCTTTCATCTGCTGCAAGTAAGGCTCTAATTTTGCCAATGGCAGTGCGCAAGGCCCATCACATAGTGCTTCATCAGGGTTAGGATGCGCTTCTATAAATAGCCCTGCCAAACCCAATGCCATACCGCTTCTGGCCAACTGTGCAGCTTGCGCTCTACGACCATCTGCAGACGTCGCACGGCCACCCGGCATTTGAAGTGCGTGAGTCGCATCAAATATTACTGGGGCATATTCTTTCATTGCGTCCATGCCAAGCATATCCACAACTAAATTGTTATATCCAAAGCAGCTACCACGCTCACAAAGAATAACCTTATCGTTCCCCGCTTCGCCTAGTTTTCCTATGATGTGACGCATTTCATGCGGTGCTAAGAATTGAGGCTTTTTCACATTGATAACGCTACCGGTTTTTGCCATTGCAACCACAAGGTCGGTTTGGCGCGCCAAGAAAGCAGGCAGTTGAATAACATCCACCACCTCTGCTACGGGAGCTGCTTGGTGCGGTTCGTGCACATCAGTGATAAGCGGAACGTTAAAGGTCGACTTAATTTCTTCAAAAATACGCAACCCTTCTTCCATGCCAGGCCCACGGTAAGAAGTCACAGATGAACGGTTCGCTTTATCAAACGAGGCTTTAAAAACGTACGGAATATTGAGCTTTTGCGTTACTTCAACATAGTGTTCTGCGATACGCATAGCGAGATCGCGAGACTCAAGGACGTTCATTCCACCGAACAGAACAAACGGCAAGTGGTTGGCAACGTCAACGTTACCTACATTAATAATCTGTTGAGATTCAGACATTATCTATTTCCAATTAAATCTTAAAAAAGAGGTTGTTTGGTTACAGCAACCATAGCCGTTGCCATAAGCACAACAAGCGCTGCTACGAAAAAGCTCCATTTGCCTAACGCTGTTTTGGCTTTTTTCAATGCAAACAATCCAAACACTATGTACAGCACCACGCCCACAACTTTAAATGTGAGCCATGCATTAACTAAAGGATATTGAGACAAAATAATGCATAGCCAAATAGCGCTGGCTAATAGCACGGTATCAATGATATGAGGGAGAATTTTAACCCATTTTTTGCTAAGTGCTGTAGCGTCGAATTGACTCCATATAAAGCGAAAGACAAAAAATAATATGCTCAAGCCAACGGCGGTCATGTGAAGGTGTTTAGCCATCATGTACATAATGTGTTCCTGTTCTTATTAGATAGTAAGGCTGCTTCTGGTTACTTTAACACAGGTGTTAATTGAGCCGATTTAGTTTTACAGCAATGCAAAATTCAACAGACTCAGAATACGAGTAGCAGACTCAAAAAAACAGGTGCATGTAGCACCTGCCTTCGTTTTAATTATGGCGCCTGTTTAGAGGCTGTTATTGTAACGTATTACAGTACGTAAATAACGGAGAAATAAATCATTATGCGTCAGGGAATTGAGCTTGAATTGCCATAAAGGCCGGAAGGTCATTTAGCATACACTGAACTAAATCAGGGTCGAAGTGCTTGCCACTTTCCTCTTTCAATACGGCTTCAACCTTATCAATTGTCCACGCTGGCTTATACGGCCTTGCGTTTAACAGTGCATCAAACACATCAACTAACGTGGCAATACGGCTTTTTATATCAATTTCTTCGCCTTTAAGCCCGTCTGGATATCCCTTTCCATCCCAGCGTTCGTGATGCTGCTTTGCTAACATTGCTGCAAGTTGGATAGTGGGCCGGCTTGAATCTCGCAAAATCTGGTAACCAAATTCAGCATGCTGACGTATTTTAAATACTTCCTCTTCGGTTAACGGCGTCGTTTTGTGCAAAATAGATTTAGGCACTATAGACGTCCCAATATCATGGAGTGGCACGGCAAGGCGTAATGCGTGGATGTCTTGCTCGTTCAGCCCAACCTTTTCTGCCAACAGTTGCGCCATTTCAACCATTCTTGTGAGATTATTTGATGCATTTGACTCATGCTCTAACGCTCGACCTAAACGCTCAATTATTTCTTTCTGCGTCGCTTCAACATCAACGGTCTTAAGTACATTGTCAAAAGCAAGCTGAACACTGTCTGAAAAGCGTTTTACCAGATGACGATCACTTTCCCCTATTCGTCTCGGTAATCCTGACAAGTACAAGAGTGCGCCATTGTGGCTTTTACTGTTGCAATAAGCCACAACGTGATCTTCTGCATAAACAATTTGCTTATCGCGCATGGCTCTTGCGCACAGGGCATATTCTTGTGCGCTAATCGCGTCTTTTAAAGGCACACCTTCCTTACTGGCGTACTCACCGTTGCCAGCAAAAACATATAGTTCGTCGTCACCCAGTTTGTTGTTGCTGGTATTAATAGTACGCGATGTGGTTGCCACCGCTGTAGTAATGTAGGCTGCATCCTTTGAACAGCCCAGAATAGACGCCAACTGTTGAATGATGCCCTGCATGAACTTTTCGAGGGAACGGGAGGAAAATAAATCCACAGATGCATCTATAATTTTTTCAAGGCCGCGTCTATTTTCTTCGATAACGATAATATCTCGATATGAGCGGAGCGCTGCAATGATAACAGTAAAGAGTTTTTGCGCGGTCAGTTCGGTTTTCGACTTGTAGTCGTTGATGTCGTAATTAATGATGACATCTTTTTCAGGGGCTTGGCCAGGTTGTCCAGTACGCAAAATAATACGCGTGAAATGATTGTCTAATTCGTTACGAACATACTCCGCCACTTTAAGACCGGCGTCATCAGTCTCCATAACAACATCAAGTAACACAACGGCGATATCATCATGGGTTTTGAAAATGGCCTTCGCTTCCTCTCCGCTATAGGCACTAACAAACTCAAGGGTTTTGCCATTTAAACTAAAGTCATTTAGCGCCAGCTTGGTAACGGCGTGTACTTCGGGTTCATCATCAACAATGAGTACTTTCCAGCTACCCAGATCATCTACTTCATTTTCATCGTCATCTTCTGCGAAAAGAAAGTCATCATTCATCTGGTACGTCCTGTAGTGTAAGAGATTGTTTAACTTAGTGCTTTTTGAGGTCTTACAACCGCTTAATAGATACTAATGTAAAACAAAATATTAGCAAGTTTGCAATTAAATTTTGATAACTACAGGAAAGATAACTTCTTTGGAGGTTGAAAACTACTGCCACTGTCCTAGTGTTACACGGTCATTGTTGCCGTAATCTTTAACAGTTTTGACGTCTACAAATCCCGCATCTACGAGCAAAGCGTTAACCGCAGCCCCTTGGTCAAAGCCGTGTTCGAATGCAAGTAAGGCACCTTTATTGAGATATTGCGGCGCGCTATTGATGATGTGTTTTATGTCGTCTAGGCCGTCAGTGCCCGAGGTTAATGCTGTTTTAGGTTCAAAACGCACGTCGCCCTCATTAAGGTATGGACTGGATTCTTCTATGTAAGGTGGGTTTGAAACAATAATGTCGAAGGTTTGACCTGCCAGCGCACTAAACCAGTCACTTTGCACAAAATGCGCATTGGCTATGCTATTAGCTTGAGCATTGCGGGTAGCAAGGTTCACCGCCCCCTCTTGGTAGTCTACGCCAGTAACGGATGCTTCTGGCAGTTCGCTCGCTAATGCCATCGCAATGGCGCCCGTACCTGTTCCCAAATCACAGATAGATAAGGATGCAGAGGAGTGTTGATTTGCCCAATTGAGCACCTGCTCAACCAATACTTCAGTATCCGGTCGTGGAATTAAGGTATCTGGCGAGGTAAACAGTGACAGGGTCCAGAAATCACGCTTGCCGATAATATACGCCACGGGCTCACCCCGTTTACGCTTGGCCACATCCGCTTCAAACTGCGCTTTTTGGGCTGCATCCAAGGTTTTATCAGGCCATGTGAATAGGTAAGTTTGTGACTTACCTAGAATGTTCGCCAACATGACTTTGGCATCAACAGAGGGTGACTCCCCACCCTCTAGTTGCTCAGCAGCCCATGTTAAGGCGTTGTCTATGCGCATTGTTTTTCTATAAACAGTTTGTGTAACAAGACAGCGTTATTCGTCAGAAAGAGAGGCCAGCAGATCGGCCTGATGCTCTTGCAAAATTGGGTCGATAAGCTGCTTAAGGTCACCTTCCACCACTTCGTCTAAACGATAAATAGTCAGGTTGATACGGTGGTCGGTTACACGTCCCTGCGGGAAGTTATAAGTACGAATTCGCTCAGAGCGGTCACCGCTACCGACTAGGCTCTTACGAGTAGAAGCCTCTTCTGCTGCTCGCTTCTCCTCTTCAATCTGATTTAAGCGCGCTTGAAGTACCGACATCGCTTTCGCACGGTTTTTGTGCTGTGAACGCTCGTCCTGACATTCCACTACCAAGCCTGTTGGCAAGTGAGTAATACGAATCGCCGAGTCGGTTTTGTTAACGTGCTGACCACCCGCACCTGATGCACGGAAGGTATCGATGCGAAGCTCTGCAGGGTTAATTTCAATTGCCTGCGACTCTGGAATTTCTGGTAATACCGCCACGGTACATGCCGAGGTATGGATACGGCCTTGTGATTCGGTTTCTGGTACACGCTGTACGCGGTGACCGCCCGACTCGAATTTCAATACGCCGTACACGCCATCGCCGCTAACATTCGCAATGACTTCTTTATAACCGCCGTGCTCACCTTCATTGGCGTTAACCAACTCTACACGCCAGCCACGACTTTCGGCATAACGGCTGTACATGCGGAACAAGTCACCTGCGAATATTGCCGCTTCGTCACCACCCGCACCAGCGCGAATTTCCAAGAAACAGTTGTTATCATCGTTAGGATCTTTTGGCAGAAGTAGCACCTGAAGTTCAGTTTCAAGGCGCTCAATTTCCGCCTTGGCATCTTTCATCTCTTCCTGCGCCATCTCGCGCATTTCGGCGTCGTCTTCATTCAGCATTTCCTGCGCTGAAGCCAAGTTTTCTTGTGCTTGCTGATAAGCATTAAAGCCTGCCACTACATCTTCTAGCTGACTGAACTCTTTTGACAAGTTGCGAAACTTATCCTGATCGCCGATAACTCCAGGGTCGCCTAACAACGCCTGAACTTCTTCGAAACGCTCGACTAAGTGTTCGAGTTTCCTAACTACCGACTCTTTCATATGCTTCTTATTACCTTATTTATTATCGTCTGACGAAAAGTCAGATAAATCTAATGCCTGTCCCATCCATCGGCTCAATGCCGGGTCATCGTGCATGGCAGCCTCGCGTAACGCTAAAGTTGTTGGGTGCAATAGCGTATTGGTTAATTTATACGCCATTTCTTCTAATACCGTTTCGGCATTTTTACCTTCCGCTAATTGCGCTTTGGCTTTTTCCACAATATCGTCACGCTGTGCCATGCCTTTTTGGCGATACTGTCTTACTAAATCTATCGATTGCTGCGACTGCTTCCATGTCATGTAGTCGCCAGCTTGTTTGTCGATGAGCTTTTCCGCTTCTTTTGCTGCTTGCTCGCGGTTTTCTAAATTCTTCTGGACAATATGCTGCAGGTCATCAACAGTATAAAGATAGGCATCGCCTAGCTCGTTAACCTCTGACTCAATATCTCGTGGTACCGCAAGGTCCACCAAAAACATCGGCATATTTTTGCGCTGTTTAAGGGCTTTCTCCACCATACCCTTACCAATTAAGGGCAGTTGGCTAGCAGTAGAGCTTATCACGATATCAAAGTCTTTTAAGTGCTCTGGCACCTGCGATAAGGTAAACACACTCGCATCTAGTGTTTCAGCTAAGGCTTCTGCTCGCGCTACGGTTCTATTCGCCACCGCCAAACAGCTCACGCCCTGCTCTTTCAAATGCTGAGCCACAAGTTCAATGGTTTCGCCAGCTCCCACTAATAACACTGAACGTTTTGGTAGTTCAGCGAATATATGCTTGGCCAACTGAACAGCTGCATAAGCCACGCTTACCGCGTTTGCACCTATATCTGTTTCACTGCGAACTCGCTTCGCCACCGAAAACGTATGTTGAAACAGCTTATCAAATTCGCTGCTCACCATACCTGAGTGTTTTGCATCACCAAACGCCTGCTTCACCTGACCTAAGATTTGAGGTTCTCCCAAAATCAGTGAATCAAGTCCGCTGGCTACACGCATAATGTGCTTTACCGCTTCATCCTGCGCGAGCACATAGCTGTTATTGGCAATCTCTTCTACATCCAAGTGATGGAAGTCACTTAACCATTGTAGAAGCTTTTGGCCGGTGTCGTCTTGAGTATTGACGTATAGTTCAGTGCGGTTACAGGTCGATACAATGACAGACTCATCTACCCCTTCCAGTTTTTTTAAACTCGCAAGCGCTTCCACCAGAGAATCTGGTGTAAAGGCCACTTTTTCGCGAAGTGCTACTGGTGCTGTTTTGTGGTTAATACCGAGGGCGAGTAAAGTCATTAAAATCTGTGCTGGCAACGTCGGAGCGGCATTGTACGAAAAACCCAAAATGATTGAAAGTGTTGGTGAAACTGTGTTCCCATAATGTCACAATTAAATGTGTTTTATTTTTATACAGGTAACGCGCCTTAATGATTCGCTTTATTTCCCTACTGTTGTTTCTCTGCTTCGTACTGAGCGCATGCACAACCGCTCCCAAAGGCCCAGAAAACGCGGTAAACCTCACGGCTCAACTTGAAAAAGTCGCTGAAGTACATCAGTGGCAAATGCGCGGAAAAATTGCATTTCGCCAAGGAAAAGAAGCGGCCAGCCTTAATTTAGTCTGGAAAAACGATTCCGGTGATTTTGATTTTCGATTAACCAATTTTTTAGGGGTAAGTCTGGTTAACCTTAACGTTACCCAGCAGCAGTCGGTATTAGAGGCTGACGGTGAAACGTATGTAGATGCTTTACCAGAACCACTTATTTATCAGATTACGGGAATGGTCATTCCGGTGGAATCACTATTGTCTTGGGTAAAAGGCTTACCGCTAGACGGTGATAAATTTACCCTAACTGAAAAAGGATTGGTTAATACCCTTGAAAGCTATTGCCAAGGTTGCCGCAATTGGCAAGTTGCTTACGGTAATTACGGTAGTGTTAAGCTAGATGATGGCACATCTGTATGGTTGCCTCACAGCATAACGCTTACCCAGAATGAAACGCCGGACATGCCTAATACTCAGCTTAAAATTAAAATTTATCAGTGGACTCTGTAGTGAACTCATCTGTTTCAGAACATAAAGATTGGTGGCCTTCCCCCGCTAAACTGAATCTTTTCTTGCATATACTTGGCCGCTACGACAACGGCTATCACCAGCTTCAAAGTCTGTTTCAAATGCTGGATTACGGCGATGCACTCGCCTTTGACATAAGTACAGACGACACAGCCATTCGCATGGAAACACCTCTTGATGGTGTGCCAGACGATGACAATTTAATTGTAAAAGCAGCGCGACTGCTGGCAACAAAAACAAAATGTAATAAAGGTACCGTTATTTCGTTAGACAAGCGCCTTCCTATGGGTGGCGGCATTGGCGGGGGATCATCGAATGCAGCAACCACGTTAGTGGCGCTTAATCACCTTTGGAACACAGGGCTAAGTGAAGATGAACTGGCTGAGCTCGGGCTAGCTTTAGGCGCTGACGTACCTATTTTTGTGCGAGGTCTAACGGCATTTGCAGGAGGCGTTGGAGAAGACATAACGCCAGCTCCCCAAAAAGAACAGTATTTTCTTGTAGCGAACCCAAATGTTCATGTCAGCACAGCCGAAGTGTTCACCTCGCCCGATTTGCCCAGAAATACACCAGCGATACGTTGGGAAGACTATAAATTTGAAAAAACTTGGAATGATTGTCAGCAATTAGTCGCGAATCGCTATCCTGAAGTTGCAAAATTATTACAGTGGTTGGTACACTACGCACCGTCGCGAATGACGGGCACAGGTGCATGCGTGTTTGCCACTTTTTCTGACTACACTTTAGCCGAACAAGTTAGGGCTCAAATGCCTGAAGCTTGGCAGAGTTTTGTCGCAAAAGGTGTGAATCGCTCACCACTATTAGACAAATTAGAACAACAAAGATAGCGTGTACGCCACATCGGACAAGAACTTAAAAATTGGGGTATAGCCAAGTTGGTAAGGCAGCGGGTTTTGATCCCGCCATTCGTAGGTTCGAGTCCTGCTACCCCAGCCAAACCTCTTTTATCAACGCACTGAGGAACCACTTGTGCCAGATATGAAGCTCTTTGCAGGTAATGCCGTACCAGAACTTGCCCAGAAAGTTGCCGATCGCCTCTACACCAAACTTGGAAATGCCAAAGTTGGCCGTTTCAGTGACGGTGAAATCAGCGTAGAAATTCATGAAAACGTCCGTGGCTCGGACGTTTTTATTATCCAGTCTACGTGTGCGCCTACTAACGATAACCTTATGGAACTTATTGTGATGATCGACGCACTACGTCGCGCATCAGCTGGTCGTATTACAGCAGTAATTCCTTACTTTGGTTATGCACGCCAAGACCGTCGTGTTCGTTCAGCTAGGGTGCCAATTACTGCGAAAGTAGTGGCTGACTTCCTGTCTAACGTTGGTGTTGACCGCGTACTTACTATCGACCTACACGCCGAACAGATTCAAGGTTTCTTTGATGTTCCGGTGGATAACGCATTCGGTACTCCTATCCTTCTTGCTGACATGGTAAGACGTGATTTTGCCGACCCTGTAGTCGTTTCTCCTGACATTGGCGGAGTTGTACGTGCACGTGCTACTGCGAAACTACTTAACGACACCGACCTTGCCATTATCGATAAGCGTCGCCCTAAAGCGAACGTGGCTCAGGTAATGAACATCATTGGTGACGTAAAAGACAGAGACTGCATCATTGTCGATGACATGATTGATACAGGCGGTACGCTTGCAAAAGCAGCCGAAGCACTTAAAGCACATGGCGCGCGCCGTGTTTATGCTTACGCGACTCACGCTATCTTTTCAGGCAACGCTGCAAACAATCTTAAAGAGTCTGTTATTGACGAAATTATCGTTACCGACTCTATCCCATTAAGTGCAGAGATGAAGCAAATTGGAAAAGTAAAACAGCTTACTTTATCTGAGATGCTTGCAGAAACTATTCGTCGTATCAGCAACGAAGAGTCTATTTCAGCAATGTTTGAATACTAAAATTTAAATATTGTTACTCCTACCAAAGAGCTGGCCCATGTAAGTGGCGCCGGCTCTTTTTTTACCTTTCTTTTTTCTTTGAAAGCGAACATCGCCTTAAGAATAAGAACAGTACATCAAGCCAAACACATTCCGTTTACGCCTTAAATATACTTTATTGCCGTTTTCCGACTCGTTAATGTGACTTTCTTTTCATCAATTTTAGGTTTAACGTTAAGAATTGTTGTGCGTTAAAACTAATATTAAGGACATAAAATGAAAACAAAAACACTATGCCTTGTTGCAGTAATTGCTGCCCTTTTAAATACAGCAGGCTGCTCTGGAGATGACGACTCAGTGAAACAAGCAGATCTTGAGAAACAAGGAACTGAAATGAAAGACAAATCTTCCACAGTTCAAGCTAACGATAAGGCGTCTATGCCCAAGGAACTGGTAGCCGAACCAGTTACTCAGGCTGAAGCCGTAGAAGATAATGCAAAAGGTGAAGTCACCATGAAGGGCAGTATTATTTATAAAGATCTCGAAGGCGGTTTTTATGCTTTTATTGCTGAAAACGGCGATCGCTATACGCTACATGGTTTAGATGAAACTTATCAAAAGAACGGCCTTGTTGTGGAAGTTAAAGGTACGCCTAAACCTGATATGATGACCTTTACGCAATTCGGTACGGTACTTCAAGTATCAAGCGTTAAAGTACTCGATACCAGTAAAGTCATTGATAACCTGCAAACACAATGATCGCGAATATAGCTTTGCGTGTAGCAAATTACTCATAAAGGTAATTAAGCTAGCGATTTAGCAATTATAGAATTTTTGCGTACGCGTGAATGTTGCACTGCAACACTTAAAAGGACGGTTATTGATGATAAATGCATATGCCGCTAAAGAAGCGGGTGGAAAACTGGAAAAGTTTCAATACGACCCCGGTAAGCTTGGCTCACATGACGTTGAAATAGACGTTGAAAGCTGTGGTATCTGCCACAGCGACCTAAGCATGCTCGATAATGAATGGGGCATGACAGAATATCCCTTTGTGCCTGGTCACGAGGTTGTCGGCACAATTAGCCAAATAGGTGAACATGTAACGTCACTTAAGGTGGGACAGCGTGTCGGTTTAGGCTGGCATTCAGGCTACTGTAATAGTTGTAGAACCTGCGAAGAAGGCGATCATAACCTGTGTGCCGATGCTACGATGACCATAGGTGGTCGTCACGGTGGATTTGCAGATAAAGTGCGCGCCCAAGCACGTGCCGTTATTCCCCTTCCCGATGCTATCGATAGCACAAAGGCAGGCCCTCTTTTTTGCGGAGGTATTACCGTCTTCAACCCATTAGTCCAGTTTGGTATTAGTCCTACCAGTGAAGTGGGTGTAGTTGGTATTGGCGGCCTGGGTCATCTTGCCCTGCAGTTTTTAAATGCATGGGGATGTAAGGTAGTAGCGTTCACTTCAAGCGAATCTAAGAAGAAGGAAGCGCTAGAGCTAGGTGCATCAGATACAATTAATAGCCGTGATGAAGATGAGATTAAAAAAGCGCGCGGTCGGTTTGACTTAATTATTTCAACCGTAAATGTAAAGCTAGACTGGAACTTGTACCTATCTACATTGGCACCGAAAGGCCGGCTTCACTTTGTAGGCGCCACCCTTGAACCTCTAGATATTGGTGCGTTTAACTTAATTGGTGGTCAGAAAAGTGTGTCAGGTTCGCCAGTGGGAAGCCCCGCGACCATTAAGACCATGCTAGATTTCGCTGCACACCACAATATTGAACCTGTGACCGAAACCTTCAAGTTTGATGACGTAAATGAGGCAATTGCGCGATTAAGAGAAGGTAAAGCCCATTACAGAGTGGTGCTGACGAAGTAAACGCTTGTGTAAAAAGTTGCTATGTTCCCAAGGCCTGTTGACCTTGTGAAGCCATAGGAAAGAGACATTAACGGTCAAGTTAGTCTTAGCAAAGTGCTTTTTTCTATAAATATGATAGAAGCGCGCCAAGGTGCGCTTCTTTTATTGTGAATAACGCAAATACTTGCATTAGCTTGGTTGGATATTTTATCTGCCTTTGTAATTGTATGTTTTGGTAGGTGGTGTTAGAATTCGCCGCCCTTGAATTTTGGGCTGGTGTTTTATTGCGCATAAAAAGTTATTTTTAAACGTAATTCACATCATTTTACCGTGGGTTTTGGTCGCAAAAATCCACATCATTAGACTTATATTTTTGGAGACAGACAATGTCTGAAGCAAATTTCAAACTAGACGCTTCTGTTCGTACAGACCTAGGGAAAGGTGCGAGCCGCCGCCTACGTCGCGAAGATAAGCTTCCTGGTATCATCTACGGTGGTGAAGAAGCACCAGTTTCTATCACACTAGATCATAACAAAGTAAACAACTCTGCTGACTTTGAAGCGTTTTATTCTCACGTTCTTGAGATTAACCTTGACGGTAAAGTTGTTGAAGTTCTAGTTAAAGATATGCAACGTCACCCGTTCAAGCCAAAGATCACACACATTGACTTCCAACGTGTAATCGCTGGTCAAGACGTTCACACTAACGTACCACTTCACTTCGTAAATGAAGAAAAATCTGCAGCTGTTAAAGCTGGCGGTATTGCTGAGCACCACGTAACTGAAATCGAAGTTACTTGTCTACCTAAGAACCTTCCTGAGTTCATCGAAGTAGATATGGCTGGTGTTGAAATGGGTCAAACGCTACACCTTTCTGACCTAACTCTTCCAGCTGGCGTTTCTTCAGTAGAACTTGCGAAGAACGACGAAGCTCACGACCTAGCGGTTGTAACTGTTAAGCCTGCTCCTAAAGCGGCTGACGCAGAAGAAGACGGCGAAGAAGCAGCTTCTGAGGAATAACCCTCTTGGCTGATATCCGCCTTATCGTGGGTCTGGGTAATCCAGGCCCCGAATATGAAAATACCCGACACAATGCCGGTGAATGGTTTCTCAACCAACTAGCCGACACCTACAACGCCCCGCTAAAACCAGAAACCAAATTCTTCGGTAAAACTGCTCGCATTACAGTTGCAGGCAAAGATATCCGTTTGCTCTACCCCACTACCTTTATGAATAAAAGTGGACAAGCCGTAGCAGCACTGGCTAACTTTTACCGCATAGAACCAGAACAAATATTAGTAGCGTTTGACGAGTTAGATTTACCCCCAGGTGTTGCAAAATACAAAGTGGGCGGAAGCTCTAGTCAAAATGGCGTACGTGACATTGTGGCTAAAATGGGTAACAACAAGAATTTTTTGCGTTTGCGCATAGGTATTGGTCATCCAGGTCATAAAAGCCGCGTTACCGGCCATGTTCTTGGAAAACCACCAGCAGAAGAAAAAGCAGCCATTGAAAGTGCCATCGATGAAGCGGTACGCTGTACAGAAATTTTGCTGAAAGAAGACCTTAAGCAAGCACAAAACAGGTTACACTCGCACAAAGGGTAAACCTAGCCAGTTATCACTTTTCCAAACTAAGGATCCATACCATGGGTTTTAAATGCGGTATTGTTGGCCTACCAAACGTAGGTAAATCAACACTTTTCAATGCATTAACTAAAGCAGGTATTGAAGCGGCAAACTTCCCGTTTTGTACCATCGAGCCAAACACAGGTGTTGTTCCTGTGCCAGATCTTCGTTTGGACAAGTTGGCTGAAATCGTAAAGCCTCAGCGCGTTATTCCTACTACCATGGAATTCGTAGATATTGCTGGCTTGGTTGAAGGTGCTTCTAAAGGTGAAGGTTTAGGAAACAAATTCCTTGCTAACATCCGTGAGACTGACGCTATTGGTCACGTAGTACGCTGTTTTGATGATGAGAACATTGTTCACGTTGCAGGTCGCGTTAGCCCTAAAGACGATATCGATGTTATCAACACCGAGCTTGCACTTGCCGACTTAGAAACAACAGAAAAAGCACTTCACCGTGTTGCTAAGCGCGCAAAAGGTGGCGATGCTGAAGCTAAGTACGAAATGAAAGTGCTTGAAAAGATTAAGCCGCACCTAGACGAGGGCTTGTTACTACGTTCACTTGAGCTGACTAAAGAAGAGCTTGCGGCAATCAGCTACATGAACATGCTTACCCTTAAGCCAACCATGTACATTGCAAACGTGAATGAAGACGGTTTTGAAAACAACCCGTACCTTGATCAGGTTAAAGAAATTGCAGCAGGCGAAAATGCCACTGTAGTTGCAGTGTGCGCGGCAATCGAGTCTGATATTGCTGAGCTTGAAGACGACGAACGCGAAGAGTTTATGCAAGACATGGGTCTAGAAGAACCAGGTCTTAACCGCGTAATTCGTGCGGGTTACAGTCTTCTTACGCTACAAACCTATTTTACTGCAGGCGTAAAAGAAGTACGTGCGTGGACCTTCCCTGAAGGCTCAACTGCACCACAAGCGGCAGGTAAAATTCACACCGACTTCGAAAAAGGCTTCATTCGCGCTGAAATCGTAGGCTACGATCACTTCGTTGAGTTCAATGGCGAGCAAGGTGCGAAAGACGCAGGCAAATGGCGTTTAGAAGGTAAAGACTATATTGTTAAAGACGGTGACGTTATTCACTTCCGCTTTAACGTGTAATTTCTATTGTAGAAATTAGCACTGTTTACTAAAGCCACCGCAAGGTGGCTTTTTTGTTTCTAGCGAATAATTGTGAAGCGCACATAGGCCTGATATAACTAATAAAAAATTAACGGCTTTTGTAATGACTATTAATCAGCTTTGCGCTTCGCACCCTTTAACTTGCAGCAAATCACAGCACGCCAAACGGTTTTCTGTATTAAGAACCTCAATTAAAGCGTTGTGCTTGTTAAGCCTGGCTAATTTTTCTTTTGCCAGTGACCCCCAAACTAACCCTGTGAATTCACAAATCAGTAGAGATGCTGTTGAAAAGACAACAGCAATAGCGAGTAACACCGCCAGTTGGTATCAAGTACGTCACAGTAATACTGTGACGTTTAAAACAGCGTATGGTGATGTGGTTATTGCGCTTCACCCTGCCCTTGCGCCGAAACATGTGGCCAGGTTTAAGAGTTTAATAGACGCAGGCTTTTATAACGAACAAGCATTTTATCGTGTAGTAGACGGGTTTGTGGCACAGGCAGGCAGCAACGATACGCATGACGCATCACAATTTCCGCCGAATCTGCTTAAACCTATTAACGCTGAATTTACGCAACCGCTTAATAGCAATGTAAACGTGGTTGAGAATCAGGATATGTTTGCGCCTAACACCGGATTTTTAGATGGCTTTCCAGTAGGCATTGATCAAAGCCGAAAAGAAATGTGGGGACTTCATTGCCCAGGTGTTGTGGCGTTTGCTCGCAATAGCGAGAAAGATACAGCCAGTACGGAGTTTTATATTGTGATTGGGCAAGCACCACGACACTTAGACAGAAATATGTCGGTCGTGGGTCGCGTATTGCACGGTATGGATGTGCTTCAAAAGTTGCCGCGAGGAAATATGGACAGAGGTGGCGTTCTAGATGATATAACGCAAGAAAGCAAAATTAAGCAGGCTTTTGTGCATGCAAACAACGCGGCACCTTATTTCTTACAAACGCCGCATCATGAAGAATATAAAAAACGGGCAAACACAGGAAGAAACTTAGATAACCCGTTTTTTCATGACAATACGTATGGCCCGCGCCCTATTGACGTATGTTATTACCAAACAAAAACCAGTAACAAAGCGTGGTAAATAGCTAGCTTATTTCGTGCAAGTTGTTCAATTTCACCGCTTTTTGTGCGTATTTCGCCCTAATGCGCACACTTAATGAGCATTTAAAAAAAGTTAGTAAAAAAGGGGTTGACGGTTGCCAGTCATATACGCATAATACGCGCCACTTCCCTAGAGGGAAGAGAATAGCAAGGCTACGTAGCTCAGTTGGTTAGAGCACATCACTCATAATGATGGGGTCGCAAGTTCGAATCTCGCCGTAGCCACCAATTCTCACTTATCTCTTTTAGGAAAGTCTAGCTGCGCGGAAGTGGTGGAATTGGTAGACACGCTGGATTTAGGTTCCAGTGCTTCACGGCGTGAGAGTTCAAGTCTCTCCTTCCGCACCACGACTGGGGTATAGCCAAGTTGGTAAGGCAGCGGGTTTTGATCCCGCCATTCATAGGTTCGAGTCCTGTTACCCCAGCCATT
>NZ_JAYMEU010000008.1:149318-158721 GCF_037029575.1 Alteromonas sp. CH_MED4-4
CATTTGGGGTATAGCCAAGTTGGTAAGGCAGCGGGTTTTGATCCCGCCATTCATAGGTTCGAGTCCTGTTACCCCAGCCATATTCTTGAAAAAGCCGCTCTTTTGAGCGGTTTTTTTGTTTGTACTCTCGTTTTGTTCAGCAAATGTGTTCTTCTCCCCCATGAATGAATAAATTTGCTATATGCGAGCATAAAACGTCATAGTTTCAGTACGTTTTCATTGTCCAATCATTTAATTGTCGTGCTAGTATTGGTTTTTATCGATATAGCTCGGCTTATTCCAAGGTTTAGCAAATACAAGTTTGCTTAAGCCGAAGCGTTTGTTCTGACAACGCACCTGTCATGTTCAGTTCATTTCTACACGCCGAGCAATAATTAAAACAATAACGAAGGAAAGTGCGTGATAAACGAATTCGTTTCATTAGTTAACAATATTCTTTGGGGAGACGGTCAGGTACTTATCATTATGCTGCTTGCATGTGGTATCTGGTTTACCGTTAAACTTGGCGGTGTGCAGCTTAGGCACTTCGGCCATATGTTCAGCCTACTAAAGGGCAGTAACACTTCTACTAAGGATGGGATAAGTTCATTCCAAGCTTTGTGTACCAGCTTATCGGCTCGTGTAGGCACGGGTAACTTAGCTGGCGTCGCGGTTGCTATATCTCTAGGCGGTGCTGGCGCTATTTTTTGGATGTGGATGATTGCCCTTTTAGGTATGGCCACTGGCTTTGCCGAAAGTGTACTAGGTCAGCTATACAAGGTCCGTGACGAAAACGGCGAGTTCCGTGGCGGTCCCGCTTATTATATCAAGCAGGGTTTGAATAAAACCTGGCTTGCAGTCGCATTTTCTCTATGTTTGTTCTTTGGCTACGGCTTTGTCTTTAGCGCCGTTCAAGCCAATACTATTACCGATGCATTAAACAATGCGTACTCTTTCCCCACGGAATATGTAGGCCTAGCCATTATTGCACTGGCAGCCTTAATCGTCGTGGGAGGCCTTAAAAGCATTGCACGCTTTGCCGAGTTTGTGGTGCCATTTATGGGAATAGGCTACGTGCTTGTGGCATTGGCTATTACCTTCATTAATATTTCCGAACTGCCAGCCATGCTGCTCGATATCGTTAAATCAGCATTTGGCTTGCAGGAAGCTGGCGCTGGTGCACTCGGTGCGGCCATTAAAAATGGTATTCAGCGCGGACTGTATTCAAACGAAGCGGGCAGCGGCTCTGTACCGCACGCTGCGGCGAGTGCTGTGCCAAACCCTAATCACCCCGTATCACAAGGTTACATTCAGATGCTTGGCGTTTTCTTAGATACACTCGTGCTATGTACGTCTACTGCCTTCATCATTTTACTTGCTGGCGGTTCAAGCTCTGATCAGATGGAAGGCATACGCCTAACCCAAGATGCGATGAGCAGTCACCTAGGCGAAGGCGGTACTGATTTTGTGGCTGCCGCCATCAGCTTATTTGCATTCACGTCTGTAGTGGCAAACTATGCCTATGGCGAGAGTAATCTGCATATGTTCAAGCTAGATAATAAAATAGGCCGTGCAGTTTACACTATTGGTTATTTAGGCATGATTTACTGGGGCGCACAGGCAGCCCTACCTCAGGTATGGGCCATGGCCGACATGGCGTTAGGCCTAATGACGGTGATTAACATCATCGCTATTGTGTGGATGACTCCTACCATTGTGTCTATCAGCAAAGACTACTTTAAGAAAAAAGACAGTGGCGCAAACATGGAATACAAAGCGGGCGACTGTGAAATACAGGGTAAGTCAGAAGATGGTATTTGGGATTAAGTCCGGCTTTTACTAGGTGAGTGTTTTAGAGTTAGATGTTACCAGGCTAACTTTGACCTAGTGAGATTAAACAAAAGAAAGGCTAACCTCGGGTTAGCCTTTTTCGTTTGTAGCAATTGACCGCATGTAAAACACTAGTTTTGATTTACCTGCAACAAATGAAATGGCGGCCTACAACGCTACTGGCAAATGCCCTGTCTTCACCCATATTATTGTTTCCTCATCCACGTAAGGATGATGCTGACTCATATGAGGATTGCGCAACCATGTGCCTTTTGGGTATGCACCATGTTCGTCTTTAAATGTACCCGACAGTACGAAAATCTCTTCACCACCAAAGTGCTTGTGAGGTTTAAATACCTCACCAACTGGCCACTTAACTAGCGCCACATGTTCATGCTCAAAGTTGTGGAGCGGCATCACTTGTAAACCGCCCTGCCCTTGCAGCCATTGTTCTTTATTTGTATTTACCCGTACTTCACTCAAGTCGCGCTTATCAAACTGGTTCAGCTTCACTAAAATAACACAGCCTTCTTTACTAAAAGGGCTATGTTTACTGCCTGGCGGGTTACGCAAGTAAGTGCCCGCAGGGTAGTCACCGTGTTCATCGGAAAACACACCCTCAAGCACCAATATTTCTTCACCATAAGGATGACTATGCTGCTTAAAACTCGCGCCAGCTTCGTACTTCACGACGCTTGTTGTATGACCAAACTCTTTTGCTTCACGCTCTAAAGGCTTCCGCCATACCGTAGAAGACGGTGACGCCTGCCACTCTTGCATTTGCGTATTAATCGCTAGGCGTTCATCAAAGTTCATATTAAGCATCATTGATAATCTCGTTTTATTTAGAGCAAGCAATTGTTACCGAATAAACGTATACATCATCTCGCTTCGTGTTATTAGAATGAAGACAAAGCAAGATAATGATACGTCCTATTTATTAGTTCCTACCTGCCATTACACCACCATCAATATCTAATACGGTACCGGTAGTCCAATTAGCTCTTTCTGATAACAGATAAAGGATGCCATGTGCCACGTCTTCTGGAGTTCCTATACGTCCTATCGGATGAAACGCATTGAAACCTTCCAATACTTCATCGGTTTGCTCTTCTGGAACGAACGCATTGTAAATAGGTGTTTTAACTACCGCTGGCGATACTGCATTTACACGTATGCCATCGTCGGCAAGTTCCATGGCCAGATGCTGAGTAAGTGAATGCAGCGCTGCTTTTGCCATGGAGTAAGCAGACGAAGGAGTCGCCTTAACGGCCTGCTTAGCCCACATAGAACCAACATTAACAATACTGCCAACACTGTGCTGAGACATTCTTTTGGCTACCGCTTGGGTGATAAAAAATAGGCTTTTATTCAAATCATGATAAACATCATAATCTTCGCATGTATGCTGTAAAAATGGCTTAGGGTTAAAATACCCTGCAGCATTTATTAAGTAATGAAAAGGTACAGCTGCATCTTCTACGTACTTTATTAATTTTTGTACGTCTGCAGGCTTATATAAGTCAACTTGGACAGCGTTTATGCTAATGGTTGAAACATTTGTGAATGTACTTACCGCTTTCACTGCTTCTTCCAGTTTGGAACCATTCTTGCCCACAAGCACAACGTTAACACCTTCATTCGCCAATAACTTAGCGGTGGCAAGACCTATACCGCTTGAACCGCCTACAATTAACGCGTTACGGTTTTCACAAAAATCATTTAAAAGTGACATTTAAAATTCCCTCACTGTTTTCAATTCGTGATAACCTTACGCCTTAGATAACTCCATGAATAGTAAGTATAATTTGGTTCAGTAAGTACTTTTAGGTACATCTTTATGAATTTTAAGGAAAAACAAATCGAGCGAAAAATACCACCTCAAGAAAGCGCGCGCATGGTAGAGACGATTTACGGCTGTAAATGGTCGCTTACCGTTTACCAACTCTTGGCAAATGGCATTAACCGCCCCGGTGAAATGGTGCGTACTGTAGACGGACTAAGCACCAAAGTATTAAATCAATGCCTGAAGAAGAACACGGAATTTGGTATTCTGAAAAAAACGGTGTATCACGAGCTCCCGCCTCGGGTTGAATACCAAGTAACAGAGTTTGGAAATAGATTTTTAGCCGTACTAGAACAAATAGAGGCCTTACAAGAAGACCTCAATAATCTATCGAGATAGCATCGCCAGCTCTATCCCTCTGGTCTTAGCATTTCGAAAAAGTTATCTCGGGAAATAGTGTAATAATCGCCTCGTCCGCCACCACGGGTAACTGGCGCACTTTTCAGCGTGCTGTAAACGCCGTTCTCTATGAGTGACTTATCAATATGTACACCCACTACTTCACCCATGATAAACCAGCTATTCACCTCCTCACCTGAGGCGGTCTTAAGCTGTACCACATCAGTTAGCTTACATTCCATGCTCACCTTACTCGCTTTTACGCGGGGAACGCTTACCACTTCACTTTCTACAGTTTGAAGCCCTGCATGGTCAAATTCACTTTCTTCAGGTGCCAGAGGTTTACTTGTCGTGTTCATTGCATCAATCAAATCTTCTGATACAAGATTCCAGCAAAACTCACCCGTTTCCTGTACGTTTACCAGTGAATCTTTCTTACTGCCTACTACTGAAAATCCGATAATTGGCGGCGTGTAGTTCAACGCATTGAAAAAACTGTAAGGAGCAAGGTTTAACACTCCCGTTTTTGATTTTGTAGAGATCCATCCGATTGGGCGCGGTGCGATGATTGCGTTAAACGGATCGTGAGCCAAGCCATGACCTTCTTTTGGTTGATAAAAATGCGTTTGTGACAAAACCATTCCTTAAAATTTGTGGTAGGGTAAATCTAATACTGATATGAACGCTTATTCGGCGCTTTTCAAGGGCTTAAGATTAAAGGTTGTTTATGACTGCACGTAATGTCGCTTTTTCAAGAACAAGACTGACTGAATTAATGGTGCCATCTTTTGCTAATTTTGGCGGTAAGGTGCATGGAGGTGTCATTTTATCGTTAATGGATAAAGTCGCCTATGCCTGCGCAAGTAAACACGCAGGAGCCTATTGTGTAACCGTTACTGTTGATGGCGTCGAGTTTTTACAGCCTGTTGAAGTGGGTGACTTACTTCACCTCGACGCTACCGTTCATTATGTCGGAAACACATCCTTGGTAGTAGGGATAAAAGTCACTACGGAAAATATAAAAACCAACGAGGTCAAACATACCAATAACAGCTTTTTTACCATGGTTGCCAAAGATGATAGCGGCACACCTGTTTCAGTCCCTGAGCTAGAGTTATCTACTCACCATGAAATGCGCAATTTCGTAACGGCTATACGCCGCAGTAAAATTCGCAAGGAAGCACAAGTTAAGCTGCAACGTGATTACGACGCTTTTATTCCCAAAGAAGACTTTGCGCTTTTAAACGAACATCGCTGTGTAGTTACCTTTGAGAAAAATGACTAAGTAACAGGTACAAAAAAAGCCAGTTGCGTATTAATCAACTGGCTTTCAGCACTCAAGAACCGGTGCTAATTAGAAGCTATACGAGACTTTTCCGTAAACAAAACGGCCTGTAAAACCGTAAGGCGAAAAGCCTGAATACGGGAATAAGCGCGAGAACGTGGTTACATCATCCACAAGTTCACGGGTTGTTTCTGGGTACACATCAAACAGATTGTTAGCACCAACAGAAACGGTAAGTCCTTCTGTTAACGCAATGCGAACGTCTAGGTCTGTGATCCACTCTGACGGAATGATTTCATTGCGTGCTTCAACTGACGATGGGTCTTCCACTTCACCATAACGAGTAGTGCGTAAGGTTGTTGTGTAGCGGTCATAATTCCACGTAACACCTAAGTTAAGTTTGCTGTCAGGCGAAGCCGTTTCGAAGCGACGTAGTTCAACATCATCGAACAAGTTAGCCTGGTCGAAGCCTGCATTTTGCAACACATCAGGTGCATCGATAACATTTGTTACCTCGTTATCGTTAAAGTTAGCACCAGCGTTAAAGTTAAACGCACCATAATCTGACGTATTAAGCGTATAGGTAGAAACGATATCAACACCTTCCGTACGCGAATCTATCGCATTTAAGAAGAATCGAGCCTGATTAGCTCCCGTACCCGCAAGTAGTGCTTCTATACCCTCACCTGATAGGTTGTTAGACAGCACGATACGATCGTCGATATCAATGCGATAAAAGTCTACTGTCAGGTTGAAATCAGCAGTTGGCGAGTAGGTAAAACCTGCACTGTAGTTATTCGATTCTTCTGCATCAAGACCTGGGCTGCCCAGCGCTTGCGCAACATCACTTGACGGCGCAAATGTCCCCGTTTCAGTTGGCTCGCCATCAACAAATACCGTCGCGATTGAGGTGAAGAATTGCTGTTGTAGCGATGGTGCTCTAAAGCCGGTTGATACTGACGCTCGAAGTGCAAATGCATCACTCAGGGTTACACGGTGAGACATTTTCCAATTAAACGTGCTGCCGAAGTCAGAATAATCTTCATAGCGCCCTGCCACTGCTACGTTCCAGTTTTCTACAACGTCAGCTTCTACATCCACATAGAAGCTATAGTTATGACGGCTGTTTTCACCTGCAGATTCTGGTGTAAAGCCTGGGAATACTTGCGAACCAGCAGCACCAAACGGGCCGTCTACCGGGTCAGTCACCACGCCGCCAGGTCCAAACGTACCTTGTATGTAAGACCCTTCTTCACCTGCAGTTATTTCATAGCTCTCATGACGATATTCTGCGCCCATGGCGAAGTTCATTTCGCTGTAGAAATACCCGGTATCTACCAAACGTGACGCGTCAGCATTCACAATTGTGGTGTTGTATTCTAGCGTACCCGCGTCAAACTCAGTTTGACTCGTTGGACCTAAAGACGTGTTTAGGGTGTTGATAACACCATACTCAAGCTCATTACCACCATGTGTTACGGACAAGTCGTAATTCCAAACATCGCCATAGCCCTTAATACCAGCAAGCAGCGACATATCGGTTATGTCAGTTTGAATAGAAGGTAGGAATCCGTCTGGATAAATTTCAACTACGTTTCGTGAATCTTGAGCACGACGGTAAAAGCCTCCGCCTACCGAATCACGAGTGCTGTAGCCTGCGGTAGTATAAAACTCAACGCTATCAGTAAGGGCTTTGCCCGCGTTTATGAACAAGGCGTAATCTTCCACCTCACCATTTCCGTAAACGTGATTGTAGCGGTTGACCGTAAGCTCACGAGGGTCTAGGTTGCCGTCCGCGTCTCGCGCATAGTTTTCTCGCTGGTCGTAGTCCGAACGGTTCGCCTGTCCACGGTCGCGGTATTCACCTGATACGTTAACAAAGCCGTCGTCTCCCCATTCGAAGCCTACGTTGCCGCGAAGGGTAAAGGTTTGTCCATCGGTTACGTCTCTGTCGCTTCCTTCAGCGAATGCTAAATTACCGTCAGCACCAACACTCACACCTTCAAGGTTAGGCACACCGTCCATTGTTGTAACATTAGCACCATACGTTGCCGACACTTCACCGCCTTCGGCAGCATCTTTCAAAACAATATTAATAACACCGGCAATGGCGTCTGAGCCGTACTGAGCCGCAGCACCGTCACGCAACACCTCAATACGCTTAATCGCATTAGCCGGGATAGCGTTTAAATCTACCGCTGAAGAGCCACGCCCCACCGAACCATTTAAATTAAGAAGCGCAGAGGTATGACGACGCTTACCATTAACTAATACCAGCGTGTGGTCTGGTGCTAAACCACGCAGCTGCGCTGGTCGTACGTGGTCGGTGCCATCGGTAATAGATGGCTGAGGGAAGTTAAAGCTAGGCAGTAACTGGTTTAAGATCATGTTGGTTTCAGTGAGCCCCGTTGCTTCTATAGATGAAGCATCGATAATGTCGATAGGTACAGGGGAGTCATTGATGGTGCGACCAACGCGACGTGAACCTACAATTTGGATTTGCTCAACATCTTGCTCATCAACAGAAGCTTGCTCCTGTGCAAGCACTGACGAAGAAGAAAAAGCCATTCCTGCAATTGCAGAAGCAATGAGGGAAAGCTTGAAAGCAGAAGCGTTAAATTTTGCCTGTTGCATTGTGTTGTTCCTGAATTCTTTTAAATTTTACTTTTCGAAGTGTGTAGTTTTGTATTTCGTGAATCAAAAACGCGTTGAAATACAATATCTTCTTTCTGTTGTTGGGGTACTGCTAAACGCCAGATTGTCTGATCAGACTTATTATTATTAGAGATGAAAAGCACGCGGTGCTTGAAGGCTGAGTAAATCACAAAAAGATTCGCTCGCACAATACTAAAGTTGTAATAAATCCTTAATATCGACGACAGGCAGAATTTTGAAGATGAAGCGACGGAATCATCTATTGCACTGGTGGTAAGAGGCGGTAGGAAGGTGCCACCTTCACAAAAGGTAATTTGGACTAGAGTACATGAAACAAAAAAAGCGCTCCGTTCAGAGCGCTTTTCAAACTAAATTTGCACTAATGAGCGCCAAATAGGCGCTTATGCTTTTTTAAGCTTCTTCTTAAGCTTTTTAAGCTTTCCTTCTTGCTTAGAAATTTTCGCCTTAGTTGCTTTAATCGCTTTTTTTAACTCTTTTTTCTTAGCCATGATGTAAATCCTTATCTTTATTTGTAGTGTTCGCTTCACTCACATAACGTTTAGCAAAGCCGCTATTGATCGCCGTGTTTGGCAATAAATTCTCGAATAAAGTGTCTAACTTCACGAGCAGCAGAAGTGTCTAGGTCTTCGCATAACGCGATAAACTGAGCACGCTCTTCGTCGTTGATTCGAATAATCATCTGACTATTCTTTTTCTTCTTTTTATTGTTTTTTTCAGACACCTTAAATCCTTGCAAAAACCAATACGTGCAGTATGTCGTTCAATGAGAATCTGCAAGTACTACCACACTATTCGAATACAAAATGTATAGCCTATGTATATACATTTCAAGGTATTTTGAACTTTTCACCCTTATTTTTCATAAAAGCGTAATGCTAGCGTCACATTAGTGACTTCAGGCTAAGCCAAAGTAATTCCAATATAAATGGAAACAACGAACTTACGTAAAATCAAAAGTGAAGTAGACCATGACACAAACACAATCTATAACTCACCTATCGTGTTTCATCGAAGCAGTAGCTATCGCTAAACAAAATAAATGCAGTAATTGCGACGATTTGAAAACACTGTTGCAGCAAAAGGGATACGAAGAGTTAGTTGCAATGGAAACCGTAGAAGAATTAAGCCCGCAGCTGCCCTTGGCGTCTTAATAGTCGTATTTTGAATAGGAATAGAAAAATGCTGTTTGCGCTTTTTATCTACACACTGTGTAGCCTACTGCTATTCAGCTTTTGCGAGATTGCTCGCAAGCGTTTGAACCAGAAACAAAAAACGGAAGCCTTGCTTCCGTTTTAAAAGAGCTATCAAATGATTATTTAGGCGACCAATCAAATTTTTTGAAAGGTTCGTCTACAGGCGTATCGGCCAAATGATTAATGGTATGGACCCTCTCCTCCCATAAAGGCTTCAAATGAGCCAAGATAGGGTTGTTCAAATCACTATCAAGA
>NZ_JAYMEU010000009.1:0-157800 GCF_037029575.1 Alteromonas sp. CH_MED4-4
ACCCCAGAGTAGTGAGGAAAAGACCGACTAAATACCCCACAAAGAAAAATGCCAGTCAGCTTAACTGACTGGCATTACGCTTTAAGCGGGCCTTTTGCTAGAATAAAACTGTTACTTATTCAGGTAAGTTGTCGCAGTTACCGTCTGTACACTCACCGTATAAGTAAAGGCTGTGATGCGTTAGCTTCATCTTGTGTTGCTTTGCAATCATCTCTTGGCGTTCTTCGATAATGTCATCTTCAAACTCAATGACCTTGCCACACTTCAAACACACAAGGTGGTCGTGGTGATCTTTGTGACTGATTTCAAATACAGATTTTCCACCTTCGAAATGGTGGCGGTTAAGAATGCCTGCATCATCAAATTGGTTTAACACGCGGTACACGGTGGCAAGACCAATTTCTTCACCCTGTTCGATAAGGATTTTGTAAACGTCTTCAGCGCTGATGTGTTGGTTTTCTGGCTCTTGCAGAATTTGTAAAATTTTAAGGCGAGGCAGAGTGACTTTTAGCCCTGCTTTTTTCAATTCTTTATTTTGATCCATTACAACCTACTAAGAACGAGTGAATAAGTATTTGGTGGTTATTATAGGTAAGTTGAAACAATTTAAAAGCAAAACCGTGGAAACTTTGTTTTCTCGCTGAAAATTTATCCATTGCACCGGTGCGATAAAAATTGTTACTTCGATACAGCCCGCATGTTGTCTGGCCTGACCAGATTGTAAGTGCACGATTTATCTAACAAATGTGCAAAATAAATAAAACTTTTGATGCATTGAATTAACATCCTGTTAAACTAAACTTAAAAAGGCGATACAACCCTTTTTATTTTTTGGCATGTTTTTTTGGTGGAAGTGCCCATGCAGTTAACAATTATAAATAAAATCACGTTAGGCTTTGGCTTATTCGGCTGCTTATTATTACTTACCAGTATTCTTTCCTATTTTGGTCTTAGCGGAATAAAAGATTCTGCACAAGACGTTGTAGAGCAAAAGATGCCAGTTCAGACCAGCATGGTAAAAGTAAAGACTGAGATCCTCTCTTTATCAGTGATTACTGCCAACGGGTATCATGTCGAAAATAGAGAAGAGCTGGTCGCAAACAAAGAGACGTTTGATACTTTATCTTCCGCATTCTCTGACGACTTGTCTCGTTTAAACTCACTTATGCCAAATAACGCGGTAGCCAGTAACGCTGTCGACGTTAGTTTAGCCTACGTTAATAGTAGTAACGACATGTATACCGCTATCAACGAACGAATGAATATCGAGAAGGCTCTTGCTGCACAGCTTGAAAAAGTCTTAATGACGGCCGATGAAGCTAGTGCGTTAATGCTAGATCTTTCCTATTTAGAGGGAAATAACCCCAGTATTGAAACGCTAATTGGTGCGGGTACTGCAATAGACAACAAATTGCTCACAATGAATGATTCATTTATTGAACTCGCTGAAACCGATAACGCTACGCAAAGTGCGAGTATTATTGAAGATTTGGAATACCAATTGAGTAATTTGCAGGTAGATAAAGACTATGTAAATCGTTTGGCCACAGGGGTAGATGATGGCGGTACGATAGCTTCTTTTAACGAACAGTATGGTTTACTGATGGAAGCGGTAAACGGTGCAAATGGATTAATTGCTTTGCAGCGACAAAAGCTTTCTGAAGTAGACAAAGCGGCGAAAGCTCAGAAGGAAGCAAAAGAAGCGTTAGAAACCGCACTTGCCGACATTAATACTTTGTTTGACGCTGTCCAGAAGCAATCTCTTGAAGGGCAGAACGCTATTCTTGAATCTGTTCAGGCCAACCTTGTGCGCAATATCATTGTCGCGGCACTGGGCTTGGTTGCTGCAATATTTTTGGCGGTTATTGTAACCCGTAGTATTTCCAAGCCCCTTGGCCGTATCAATAAAGGCTTAAGTCAGCTAAGTAAAGGAGATTTAAGCACCAAATTGCCTCAAGAGGGCAATGACGAGTTTTCTGCCCTTTCCGCAAAAGTGAACAGCCTAACCGATAGTTTACGTGAATTGGTGGGTAATATATTAGAGCAAGAAAAACGCCTTATAGACATTACAAAAGAAAGCGTAGAGCTGGGTAATAAGAGCTTATCTGAGGTAGACAAGCAACGTGAGCAAGTAACGGTAACGTCTACGAATACAAAACATGTACAGGAAAAAAGCCGCAGCAACCTCGCCCAAATTAACGAAGCAATGGACGCCCTACGCGATATAACAAAGCAAAGTACAGACATTGGTCAATTGGTACAAAAAAGCAGTCAGCAGGTGGGTAATCAAGCCAAACAGGCGGAGTCTTCGGCGCAGATCATCAATCGTTTGGACGACAACTCTCGCAATATTGGCAGTATCTTAGACGTGATTAAAACGATTGCAGAGCAAACCAACTTGTTAGCATTGAATGCAGCCATTGAAGCTGCAAGAGCTGGTGAACAAGGTAGAGGCTTTGCGGTTGTTGCGGATGAAGTGCGAACGCTAGCCAACCGCACCCATGACTCTACGGAAGAAATTGAGCAGATGATTGGGAACTTACAAAAAGATGCTGCGCAGGCAGTAAAAGCAATTAATGCAGGGCGCGAACAAGCGCAAGAAGGGGTGGAAATTACCCAGCAAGTATCTCAACAAGTAGAGAGTATTAGAGAAATCATTGAGCGGTTAAGCGATATTAACGAACACATTGTGGCCGATACCGAACAACAAGATGTTTTACTTGGTGATGTTGCAAAAAGTTTGAACCGCATAGTTGCACTAGCCGACTCCAGTGCGCAAAGCACGCGCCAGTCGAACGAGTCGACAATGTTGTTGGACGCACAAACCGAGAGCTTGCGAAAAGCAGTAGAGCGGTTTCACCTGTAATCGCTGAATTAGCGTAACTGACAGCAGGCGCTGCTGATTAATTATCAAAAAAAACCGCTCATCAGAGCGGTTTTTTGTATTCTTTTTCGCAGCTGTGCTTAAGCAAGTTCGGCCAAGCAAAGTTCATCGTGAATTTGCTTGCACCACGCTTTAACGCGCGAGTCAGTCAGTTCTGGTTGACGGTCTTCGTCAATACCCAAGCCAACAAAGTGATTGTCGTCAGCCATGCCTTTAGACGCTTCAAAGTCGTAGCCTTCAGTTGACCATTGACCTACTAAAATCGCACCTTTGGCTTCAACGATGTCACGTACCATGCCCATCGCGTCTAGGAAGTACTCTGCATAGTCTTCCTGGTCTCCACAACCAAAAATAGCAACTAGCTTGTCGTTGAAGTCAATTTGCTCTAGTTCAGGAAAGAAATCATCCCAATCGCATTGCGCTTCACCGTAGTACCACGTAGGGATACCAAAGATAAGCAAATCAAATTCAGCGATGTCTTCTTTACTGCTCTTGGCAATGTCTTTAACATCAATTAGCTGTTTACCCAATTCCTTCTGGATCATTTTCGCAACATGTTCGGTATTACCCGTGTCACTTCCGAAAAATAGGCCAACGCTTGCCATATCTAACCTCTATTAATCGTTACTAATTAAACGCCTGTGCTTAGCCAAAACCATTCAATAATGCCCTTCGCAAGAAACCCTAATGCGCCTAAACCTAGCACACCGTACGTTACCACTCGTCCAATAAGTGGCACATCGTTCTTACGCAGTACATCGTGTACAGCAAAACCCATCAACCCAAAAAGGATAGATAAGCCGCCATACAGCATGATGGACTCAATGAGTTCGTAATTTTCTGCAAGCATAGTGTTGTTACTTAAAAAAATCTGGCGCAACTATATCACAGTATATACGCCTGTAAGAGCCTAAAACGTTCAAAAATAGGTAATAATAGTCATTCTCATCTTAAATGATGATGAAAACCCTTCTTTAAGACGATTTATTGAGCGTTCTTTCTACAACGGCGTTAAAGACCGCTGGCTTTTCTGCATGTAACCAGTGGCCAGTACCTTCTATTACATGTGCTTTAGCCTTGGGAAAATAACGCGTTATTTCATCGCGATAGGCTGGCGTAATATAATCAGACTCACTGCCCTTGATGAATAAGGTTACGCCATCAAATGTTTGATTTGTTTGTTCCCAATCAATAATGTGTGAATAACTTGCAATTAATCCATCGACATTAAAACGCCATTTCCAATCGCCATTTTCATCTTGATATAGGCTCTTCAATAAGAATTGTCGAACGCCTGGCTCTTTCACATGTTTAGCCATTTCTTTTTCAGCATCTTTTCTACTTTGAATTGCATCTAAGGGAACGGCCTTGAGTCCATCAAATACGGTTTGGTGGCTATGGTCGTAAGATACTGGTGCAATATCGGCGACAATGAGGTGAGAAACAACGTCGCCGTGGTTTAAGGCTAATCTCATGGCTACTTTGCCGCCTAATGAGTGGCCTAAAACCGCGCTTTCTCCAATATTAAGCGATTGCATAATCTCGAACACCCCATTTGCAGCATCGTCGACAGAAAATGAAGATGTCCATGGGGATTCACCGTGGTCAGGCAGATCAATGCTGATCACGTTGTAATTAGACTCAAAGTGGCGCTTAATGCCGGCTAAATTATCGGCATTTCCAAATAGTCCATGAATGAGAATCAGCCAGGGAGAGGTAGAAGCGCATTCCGAAAGTTTGTAGTTCAACTTCACAATATACTTATCCGTTTCTGAACATGCTGTTCAAACAAAATAAGGCCTGTAAAAACAGGCCTTGTTTAATTCACAATTTCAATTAATTAATGGCGTAATCGTCGAGTGACTTACCGCTATCTAGCGCTTCTTTATAAACGCGAGGCATGCGTCCAATACCTGTCCAAAGGTGTTCTTCACCTTTGCTATCAACAAGCTTGTATTTAACCGGACGTTTTTTGCCAACCTTTTTGTTTGTTTCTACATTTAATGCCTGTAGATCTTCAAAATTTAAACCCGCTTCTTCCATTTGCTTTTTAATAGCAGCGAGCTTCTCTAATTTTTCTTTCTCAAGCTTTTCTTGTTCTACTAATTTTTCTTTTCTTTTCTCAATTATACCGCTAAGTTTTTCTTGAATTTGTTCAAGTTCTTCAATGCTTAATTCCTTAACAGCACCTTGTAAACGTCTTCCATGGGTTAAAATATCTAAAAAATCGCTCATTAATTAACCTTAATACGTTGTACTTAATTTCTATTGGATAATAAATAAAAGTAGCACAAAAAAAAAGCGAGCCAAGCTCGCTTTTTAAAAATATCCGTTAAATAGCAAATTAATACTTTAAATTACATGTTCGGGTAATTTGGTCCGCCGGCACCTTCCGGAACTACCCATTTAATATTTTGACTTGGGTCTTTTATGTCGCAGGTTTTACAGTGAACACAGTTTTGTGCATTAATTTGGAACCGTTTTTCACCTTCCTCTTCAATTACTTCATATACACCAGCAGGGCAGTAGCGCTGTGCTGGCTCTGCAAATTTAGGTAAATTAACCTGCAAAGGAATAGACGGGTCTTTTAATTTTAAGTGGCAAGGCTGGTCTTCTTCGTGATTTGTATTAGATAAAAATACAGAAGACAATTTATCAAAGCTTAACACGCCATCTGGCTTAGGATATGAAATCTCTTTTGCATCTTTCGCTTCTTTAAGCTGTGCGTAGTCTTTATGTTCGTCTTTCATAGTGAAAAACAAATTACCATTAAAGATATTTTGCTCTAGCGTGTTAAATGCGCCACCCCAGAAATTTCCGAGTTTGTGGATAGCGGGGCCAAAGTTACGAGAGCGGAACAATTCGTCGTATAGCCACGATGATTTAAATTTCTCTGTAAAGCTTGTTAACTCTTTTACTGGTGCCTCAGCATTTTCTGAAATGGCTTCAAAAATACTCTCTGCTGCAAGCATGCCCGACTTCATGGCCGTGTGATTACCTTTAATTTTGGCAAAGTTTAGCGTTCCGGCTTCACAGCCGACGAGTAAACCACCTGGGAAGGTCATTTTAGGCAACGAGTTAAACCCACCTTTAGCGATAGCTCTTGCGCCATAAGAGACACGTTTACCGCCTTCAAGGTACTGTTTAAATACGGGGTGGTGCTTTAGGCGTTGAAATTCATCAAATGGGCTTAGGTATGGATTGTCGTAGTTTAGGTCTACGATTAGGCCAACGAACACTTGGTTATCTTCAGCGTGGTATAAATAGCTACCGCCTGTTGCATCGTCAAGTGGCCAGCCTGCACTGTGAACCACAAGCCCTGGCTGGTGCTTGGATGGGTCTATATCCCAAATCTCTTTAAAGCCAATGGCATAATGTTGCGGTGAACTGTCTTCGTCCAGCTTAAAGTGCGAAATGAGGTCTTTTCCTAAGTGACCGCGACAGCCTTCTGCAAACACTGTGTATTTAGCGCGTAGTTCCATACCTGGCATGTAGCCGTCTTTAGGTTCGCCGTTTTCACCCACGCCCATGTCGCCGGTAAGTACACCGCCAACACTGCCATCTTCATTGTAAATGACTTCAGAGGCCGCAAAGCCAGGGAATACTTCAACACCTAGTTGTTCAGCTTGTTCTGCCAACCAGCGACACACATTACCCATAGACACAATATAGTTGCCATCGTTGTGCATGGTTTTCGGGGTAATAGCGTTTGGTAACTTTTTCGCTGAAGCCTCATCATTAAGTAGGTAAATGTGGTCTTCAGTTACGGGTGTATTGAGAGGTGCGCCTTTTTCTTTCCAATCAGGGAAAAGTTCGTTTAGTGAGCGCGGCTCAAACACGGCGCCAGAAAGAATGTGTGCACCTACCTCGGAGCCTTTTTCGACCACACAAACCATTAGCTCTTGGTCTTTTTCATTTGCAAGCTGCATAAGCTTACAAGCCGTTGATAATCCAGCTGGGCCGGCACCGACGATGACTACGTCAAACTCCATCGATTCTCGTTCCACGGGAGGCTCCTTATGTTTGTATTTTTATAATGCACTATTGATGAAACAAATAATGCTTTGTGTCAAAAACATGTAAATTAATTGTCGTTTTGCAAGGTAATGCAGGTTGACGTTTACGTCAACAGTAAGTACATTGCAAAGCAGTTTACGTTAACGTTAACTGGCAGTGTATTATAACTGCTCGTAAACGTGGTGTTAACGGCGTTTTAAGGCTAGCCTTTAAAAAACGTACGTTCCACGGATTCTTTTTTAACGTAGAGCACATTGTTAAAGTTTCAAAAAGCGTGGTGAAGTAATACGTTTTTAATTATTAATAGTTAATTATTAATGAAACGTAATAGACACCGACGAACTCAACAATTGAGGTAAATATGAAAATACTCGTACCGGTCAAACGCGCGATCGACTACAACGTTAAGGTAAGAGTGAAGGCCGATGAGTCTGGCGTAGATCTTACCAACGCAAAAATGGCCATTAACCCTTTTTGCGAAATTGCTGTTGAAGAAGCCGTTCGATTAAAAGAAAAAGGTGTGGCCACTGAAATCGTTGTTGTTTCAATTGGTGATAAGAGCTGCCAAGAACAAATACGTACAGCATTAGCCCTAGGTGCTGACCGTGGTATTCAAATCGATACCGACCAAAATCTTGATTCACTTCAAGTGGCAAAGCTGTTATCTAAAGTAGTTGAAGAAGAGCAACCACAGCTTGTTATTCTTGGTAAGCAGAGTATCGACTCTGACAATAACCAAACAGGACAGATGCTTGCAGCACTTACTGGTATGCCGCAGGGGACTTTTGCGTCAGAAGTCGTTGTTGACGGCGAAAAAGTAAATGTAACCCGTGAAATTGACGGCGGTCTTCAAACTGTTGCACTTTCGCTTCCAGCGGTAGTAACCACAGATCTTCGCTTGAACGAGCCGCGTTATGCATCGCTTCCTAATATCATGAAAGCAAAACGCAAACCGTTAGACGTTAAAGCGGCAGCGGATTTTGGTGTTTCACTTGACTCAAACGTTAAGGTGCTAAAAGTGACGCCTCCGCCTCAGCGCGAGGGTGGCATTAAAGTGGCAGATGTTGCTGAGTTGGTCGACAAGTTAAAAAATGAAGCAAAGGTGATCTCATGAGCGTACTCGTATATGCAGAACACGATAATGCAAGCTTAAAGACTGAAACGCATAAGCTTGTGAATGCCGCGCAGAAAATGGGTGGCGATATTCACGTGCTAGTCGCAGGTGAAGGTTGCCAAGCAGTAGCTGAAGCTGCGGCGCAAATTGATGGTGTTGCAAAAGTACTTGTTGCTGACAATGCTGCATACAAGCATCAGCTTGCTGAGAATACGGCTGATCTAGTAGTAGAACTTGCTGCTGACTACAGCCACATTGTTGCTGCTGCAACCACTACAGGTAAGAACTTCATGCCTCGCGTAGCGGCTTTATTAGACGTAGCGCAAATCTCTGACATCATTGGTGTAGAGAGTGAAGACACGTTTGTACGCCCAATTTACGCAGGTAACGCTATTGCTACCGTACAATCATCTGACGCGAAGAAGGTAATTACAGTTCGTGCCGCATCGTTCGATGCAGCTTCAACAGGCGGCAGCGCAGAAGTTGCAGCAGTGGACGTTGTAAAAGGCAGTGATAAGTCTGATTTCGTATCGGCAGAGCTTACTGAGTCTGAGCGACCTGAATTAACTGCAGCAGAAGTGGTAATTTCGGGTGGTCGCGGTATGCAAAACGGTGACAACTTCAAGCTTCTTGAGGGCATTGCTGACAAGCTAGGTGCTGCTATTGGTGCATCACGCGCCGCAGTAGACGCAGGGTTCGTTCCGAATGATATGCAGGTAGGTCAAACAGGTAAAATTGTTGCGCCTCAGCTATATATTGCTGTAGGTATCTCGGGCGCTATTCAGCACCTTGCAGGTATGAAAGATTCTAAAGTCATTGTTGCTATCAACAAAGATGAAGAAGCGCCAATCTTCCAGGTTGCTGACTACGGGTTAGTAGGTGACTTGTTTGATGTACTTCCAGAGCTGGAAAATTCGTTGTAGATCGAATTTTAAGGTTAAGCAAAATAAAGACAAAAGGCTGCGTATACGCAGCCTTTTTTGTAGGGAATCGTTATAAAATAACTAGAGTAGTTACGGGTATGTTTTTTAATGGAACAATAATTTAAACGCGCACCACTGAGTTGTCTTCTATGCTCACAGGTGAGGGAATATAAGCATCTGCTTCCCAATCGTTTTCCCATTTTTCACCATCAATGAGATAGCGAAACTGGTACTCGTGATCCTTCTCTAAATCCACCGTTAACGTGAAGTCTCCACTTTTCAGTTTCTTCATCGTTAGTGGCTGTGATTTCCAGTCAGTAAAGTCACCACACAACGCTGCTTCTTTGGCGTCTTGCGCCGCTTCCGCATTTAGTCGAAATGTCACTTTGCACAGAGGTTTTGATTTAAGGTATTGTTTCTTAAGACTCATAATGTGTTTTCCCTTCAACGTAGCGAAATCATTCCCGAGGCTACTTCGCATTAAAGACTAAGCTCAAATAACAACCGCCGGTTAACTCATAATCAATGAGTGATTAAATAATCAACGAAAATCTGATAATTATCAATCTTACTTTGTATTCTTTTGATAATTTTTTATATTAGGGCGGCTGATTTTTATGTGTATTTTAAAAACAATTAACAGACACAAAATTTAACAATCTTAAGTGGGCACAATAACCACAAATCAGTACACTAGTGTTGAAACAATAATAATAGATTTTCGTGGGTTATCAGGTGGTATGTGAAAGTGCAATACATCGTTGCGTCCGTTTCACTCGCGTGGATTTCCTTCGTTCCTAGGGATAGTAAATGAAAAACTCCATCTTGATGAAAAGTGGCATTCCACTAATCATAGTTTTGGTCGCGTTTATCGCCGCGACAGTCATGATCAAATCACGTAAGCCACCAGAGCAAGTACCCGTGGAAATTCCTGCATTTTTGGTTGAAGCGAAAGAAGCAACAGCAGAGGCCGTGAGCTTTATCGTAAAATCTCAGGGTAACGTTGTTCCACGAAATAAAACTGCGTTAAGTGCGCAGGTCAGTGGCCAAGTAGTAAGTTTGTCTGATGTATTTATAGCTGGCGGTACGTTCAAAAAAGGGGATGTACTGGCAACACTTGAACAAGATGATTATCGCACGGATCTTAAGCTTGCAGAGGCTGAATTAGCTCAAGCGCAAGCAGCGCTTCAAGAAGAAATAGCTCGCGGCAAAGTAGCAGAGCAAGAATGGCGATCGGTAAGTAGCGTTGCACCGCCTGAGTTGGGTTTACGTAAGCCGCAACTGGCAAAAGAACAAGCAAACGTTAAAGCTGCAGAAGCCAAACTAGAGCGCGCAAAACGCAACTTGGCAAGAACACAAATTACAGCCCCTTATAATGGCATTGTGGTTGAACGTAATATTGACCTGGGTCAGTTTGTATCAATGGGCGCAGTACTTGGTACCGTTTACTCCACCGATACCGCAGAAGTCAGGCTGCCTATTACTGACAGCGATTTAATGTTTATCAATATTGCCGGACAATCCAATGACGGCGCTCCGGTTTCGTTGACGGCCTCTGTGGGCGGTGTGAAACGTACTTGGGAAGGTAAACTGGTGCGTTCAGAAGGTATTTTAGATACGGGCAGCCGAGTAGTATATGCCATTGTGGAAGTACAAGATCCTTACAATCTGAAATCTTCACACAATGCCCCCCTTCGTTTTGGTCAGTTTGTAGAAGCAGAAATCACGTCTCGTCAGAATGAAGAATTGGTGGTGTTGCCTCGTAGCATTTTACGTTTAGACAATACCGTACTGACTGTTAACGACAATCGTGAGATTGAAATAAAGCCTGTTGAGGTTGCGCGCACAACCGCTAAAGAAGTGTTTATTCGTTCTGGCATTGAGCATGGAAGCCTGGTAGTGAGAAGTGCCGTACCAAACCCATATAATGGCATGAAAGTTCGTCTTCCTGGCGATGAGCCTGTCCTTTCTGATGCCGCCGAATCAGATGCTAGCGAAGATACTGATAAAGTAGAGAGCACGTCCACGGAAGGTGAAAGCGAATGAGCCGTATTGATACCAATAAAGGGCTTATTGCCTGGTTCGCGCGTAACAGCGTAGCTGCAAACCTTCTGATGTGGTTGCTTGTAGTTGGCGGATTATTTGGTGCCTTCAGTATTCAGAAGCAAGTATTTCCCAATTTCGAGATAGACGTTATTAACGTTCGCGTACCGTATTTGGGGGCCGCACCTCAGGAAGTAGAAGAGGGCGTACTGCTTAAAATTGAAGAGTCAATTAAAGACCTAGAAGGTATTAAGCAGCTTAATTCCACAGCCGTTGAAGGTATGGGTACGGTAAGTATTCAGGTGGAAGAAGACTATGATGTTCAATCTTTACTTGATGAAGTAAAAGTACAAGTTGACGCTATTCCGAGCTTCCCCGCAGACACTGAAAAGCCCGTTATTTACCGTCAAAAAATACAACAAGACGTAATTTGGCTCTCGGTTTACGGTGACGCGTCTGAACGGGAATTAAAAGAGTTTGCCAAAGATTTGCGCGACGACATTGCTAACCTACCTGGTATTTCAAGTGTTCAAGTTGTTGGGGCAAGGGACTATGAGATTTCCGTTGAGCTTTCGGAAGTCGATTTGCAAAAATACAACCTTACATTCGCCGATGTCGTTGCGCGTTTAAGTCAAACCAGCGTTGACTTACCTGGCGGCTCAATTCGCACTGAAAATGGCGATATTCTGCTCAGAACGAAAGGGCAAGCCTATACGGGCTGGGATTTCTCGCAGATTGTTTTAGTAACAAACAGTAACGGCACGCGCGTGACATTAGGTGATGTGGCGTATATCAACGATGGTTTTATTGAAAATAACCAATATGCGCTATTCGACGATAAACCCGCTGTTAGTTTGCGAGTGCGTGCGGTAGGTGATCAAAACGCATTAGAAATTTCTGAGCAAGTTAATACCTATATTGAGAGTCAGAAATCGGAATTTCCGGCGCATATAACAGCTGATACGTGGGGCGACAGTTCGTTCTACTTAGCTGACCGACTTAACATGATGCTGGAAAACATGTTCTTCGGCGCGCTTCTGGTTTTCTTGGTACTTTCTTTGTTTTTAAAAATTAAGCTCGCGTTTTGGGTCATTGTGGGCTTGCCGGTTTGTTTTCTTGGCACCTTGTTAGTTATGCCGCTAGATATGGTTGGTGTGTCTATCAACATGCTTAGCCTGTTCGCGTTTATTCTTGTGCTGGGTATTGTGGTTGACGACGCCATTATCATGGGGGAATCGGCGTATTCTGAAATAGACAAAAAAGGCCATAGCGCTGAAAACGTGATAGCGGGCGTCAAAAAGGTCGCTATGCCAGCAACATTTGGCGTGTTGACAACCATTGCCGCATTCTCGCCCATGCTGATGGTATCTGGGCCGTTTGGAATTATTTGGAAAACCATCGGTATGGTGGTTATCGTATGCCTTATTTTCTCGCTCATTGAGTCCAAACTAATATTGCCGGCTCACTTGGTACACATGAAGCTTAAGCCTTACGATCCTGAAAAGGCGAATAGATTTCAAAAGTTCCGAGATTTCTTCAGCGAAGGTATTAAGACGTTTATAAACAATAAATACGCGCCATTTTTGGCTACAGCTGTACGAAATCGCTACACCACGGTTGCTGTGTTTATGGCTATGCTGATCCTCACAGTAGGCCTGTTCGGTGGTGGTATTGTACGTTTTGTATTTTTCCCGAATATTCCTAGCGATTTTATGATTGCAAGTTTCGAGCTTGAGCCAGGCTCATCGCTTGAACAGCGTGATAATGTACTGACTACGCTTCGCGAGGCCATGCACCGCATGGACGACAAAGTAGCTGAAGAGTCGGGTGAAAACGTTATAAAGCACGCCATTGCCTTTGATAACGGCAACCTTGGGGGAGAGATTTTCGCAGAGCTTACCAAAGGTGAAACGCGTACGCTGACAGATTTTGAAATTCAAGACATGTGGCGTCAAGAGTTACCAGAAATCCCAGGTGTTAAGTCGTTTAATATTAGCTCTCCGGGTGGCCCAGGTGGTGGTTCAGACCTGAGCTTTGAATTTAGCTCAAGCGATATTAAGGCCCTTCGTTCGATAAGTGATGAACTTAAAGAAGCGTTGGATAAATACGAAGGTGTTACCGACATTAACGACACCTTCTCAGGCGGAAGCGAAGAAATTCAACTAGCACTGAAACCTCAGGCTGATGCGCTAGGTATTTCTTTGCGTGATTTAGGTCAGCAGGTTCGCTTTGGTTTCTATGGTGCGGAAGTTCAGCGTATCCAGCGTGACGATGAAGAAATCAAAGTAATGGTGCGTTATCCGAAAACGGAACGTAGCTCTATAGAGCACCTTGAAAACATGCGTATCCGCGCGCCAAATGGACAAGAAATTCCATTTGAGCAGGTGGCGACATTTACAGTTGGTCAGGGCTTTGATTCAATTATTCGTGTCGATGGTAAACGCTCGGTAACCGTAACTGGTGCAGTGGATAAAGCGTTGCTTGACCCGTCAGAAGTAACCAATGATGTGATTGAAAATTTGATGCCGGATCTACTAGCGCGGTATCCCAAGGTGGACTTCCAGCTTCAAGGTAACTCGAAAGAGCAGGCTGACGCTATGATCAGCCTAATGCAGGGGCTTCTATTTGCGCTCTTTGCCATTTACACCTTGCTTGCTATTCCGCTTAAATCGTACAGCCAGCCGTTTATTATTATGTCGGTTATACCTTTTGGTATCGTAGGCGCCATTGTGGGGCATTTGGTGTTAGGTATGGCGGTAAGCGTACTTTCTATCTGCGGTATAATTGCGTTGTCTGGGGTTGTAGTTAACGACAGCTTGATCATGGTGGATTTCGTTAACCGTGCGCGCAAAGAAGGCATGTCGCTAATGGATGCTGCTATTAGCGCAGGTACTCAGCGTTTCAGAGCAATTATCCTCACCTCACTAACAACGTTTATGGGGCTTATGCCAATTGTTTTTGAGCGCAGTTTACAGGCTCAAGTTGTGATCCCAATGGCTATTTCATTGGCCTTCGGTATTTTGTTCGCCACGGTGATCACCTTGCTGCTTGTCCCAGCGCTGTACCTTATTTTAAATGACCTTAAAAGCGTGTTTAAAGGTCGAAAACATACGCAAGTTACGACAGAAAGCTAAATAGAAAATGCCGGTTGAAACCGGCATTTTTCGTTTAAGGAATAAAAATGAAGAAAAATCTAATATACGCTGCCATAGTAGCGGCATCAGCAGGTTTAACCTTGGCGTGTACAAGCTCGTATACCGAATCTACTAGTTCAGTGCAAGGTGAATCACAAAGTGGCGGCATGCCAAAAGTGTCCGACTATCCAGAAACCAAAACTGTGACTCAGCAAGACAACTATCATGGCACTGTAGTGAGCGACCCATACCGCTGGCTAGAAGAAGAAAAGAGCGAAGAGGTAAGTGCTTGGGTTGAGTCTCAAAACACCCTTGCTCGTCCTTACCTGGCTGAATTGCCCTCTAGAGAAAGATACAAAGAACGTCTAACAGCGCTGTGGGACTACGAAAAATACTCAACACCATATATGGTAAACGGCAAGCTGTTTTATTCTTATAACGACGGCTTGCAAAACCAATATGTGCTTTATATGGCTGACGGCGTTAACGGTGAGCCTGAAGTACTGATTGACCCAAATACATTGAGTGAAGATGGCACAGTGTCTATGGCGTCAACTGAACTAAGCCCTAAAGCCTCGTTCTTGGCCTACATGCTTTCTGACGGTGGTACAGACTGGAAAACTATTCACGTTCGTGACACCAGTAAGAAGTCGGATTTAACTGACACTATTAAAGGCATTAAGTTTTCAAATATCGCGTGGTTGCCCGATGAAAGCGGCTTTTTCTATTCACGTTACCCCCAAAATGAAGCTGGTAAGTATGATGATAGCCAAACCGTATCTATCTATTTTCACGCAATAGGTACAGCGCAAAGTGAAGACAAAAAGGTTTTTGCGTTTGACAATAAACCTACATGGAACCCTTATCCTTCGGTTGTTCAAGATGGCAAAACACTGCTCATTTCTGTGTTCGAGGGATATCAGGCGAATGGTGTTTATGCTAAATCGCTGGTAAATGATAACAGTGAGCTCGTTCCGGTTTTCGACAAATGGGATGGCCGTTACGACCTAATTGGCGAGCATGACGACGAGTTATTTTTCACATCTACAGCAAATGCCCCTACAGGTAAGGTTATTAAGGTTGATTTCGATGGTGGCGTTAAAGCAACGGAAACCGTAATTGAAAGTACATCTGATACCTTGTCGAGCGTTTCACTATTGGGTGAAAAACTTTTTGCTCAGTATCTAAAAGATGTAAAAGGGCAGGTAAGTGTATTTGATTTAAACGGCGAGAAAATAGATGAAATTGCGTTTACTGATATTGGAAGTGTAAGCGGGTTTTACGGAAGCAAAAATGCCGATACAACGTTCTATAAACTTACGGGATTCACAAATCCTGGCCAAGTATTTGCGTACGACGTAAAAAGCGGCGAGTCATCATTATTTAAATCCATCGATACAGGTGTTAATTATGATGATTACGAAACAAAGCAAATTTTTTACACCAGTAAAGATGGAACAAAAGTTCCCATGTTTATCGTGCATAAAAAAGGCTTGAAGCTAGATGGAAATAATAAAACGTTACTGTACGGGTATGGTGGTTTTAATATTTCACTGCTGCCCCGCTATTCAGTATCACGCATGGTATGGGTAGAGCAGGGCAATGTACTGGCCATAGCTAACTTACGTGGTGGTGGTGAGTATGGGCAACAGTGGCACAAGGCTGGGACTAAGTTAGATAAGCAAAACGTATTTGATGACTTTATCGCAGCGGGCGAGTATTTGGTTGAAAGTGGCTACACCACGCCTGAGAAAATGGGTATTCAAGGTGGGTCGAATGGCGGTTTGCTTGTTGGTGCGACCTTAACACAGCGCCCGGATCTCTTCTCTGCTGCCTTACCTGCAGTCGGCGTGTTAGATATGCTTCGCTATCACACACCTAGTGCAAATGCGCGAGCATGGTCCTCTGATTATGGGTTAAGTGAAAACAAAGACGAATTTGAAGCGCTTTATGCTTATTCGCCACTTCACAACACTAAGCCGGGCACGTGCTACCCAGCTACATTAGTTACTACAGGTGATCACGATGACCGTGTTGTGCCGTGGCATAGCTATAAATTTGCAGCTCAACTACAGGCTGACCAAAGCTGCGATAACCCAATTCTACTTCGTGTTGAAACTCGAGCTGGTCACGGTGCGGGTACGCCAACGTGGATGCAAATAGAAGGGTATGCCGACCAGTGGGCCTTTTTGGAATCCGCTCTCGACTAGCGCATATATACTGCTATTAAATAGAAGCCGCTTTAAAAAGCGGCTTTTTTGTTTGCATTTTAAACAAATGGACATATACTGTATAAATATCAGTATGGTTTATTTTGAGTCTTATCTTGGTTCGCTAAAAAGCGCAACGTTTAGGAGATAGTTATGCAAACAGGCATTAAAGCGGTTGATCAGCTTATTTCAAAACACGGCATTATGGCAGAATTCGGATCAGACACGTTTCAACGCCGTAGCCGCTTGACTGGGGGCGCCGAGCGTGCAAATGGGTTGCCTTTCTGTATGTATCAAAAGGTGGTACATGCCCCTTTGTCTCATCAGTTTACCGTGCATCACTTTTATATGCCGGGTAATAAGGGGAAATTAGCGAGCTTTTTGTTTAATGAAAAAGGGCAGTTAATTGAGCAGGTCTACTACCAGAAAGTTGCCCGCTGGGTGGAAGTGTGCAGAAAATTACAGCAGCTAGTACAAATGCCTACGTCTGATATTCATATGGCGGCGTAACAGGTAAAAAAAGCGGTAACGTTTCTCAACGTCACCGCTTTTCTACTAAATAGATAGGTAGCTACAATGGAAGAGAGTAGCCACTTAACTTTTCTTAGTAATATGTGTACTTAAACTCAACACCCCAAATACGAGGTTCGTTTACAATACCCGTTAAGTTTGCAAAGTCGATTGCACCTTTAACGTTGTCTTCGTCTGTTATGTTACGACCGAATAGCGCTACCGTGTAGTTGTGCGCAAAGTTCTCATAACCAATGCGTAGACCGCCTTCGAAATTGTCGTCTGTAGTAAACTCAACCGCTTCATATAGGAAGATGTTGGTTTCACCTTGGAACGCCCAATCAGTAAACACGAAGAATTCACCGTCATCACCCATAGGGATAGTGTAACGTGCAGTGAAGTTAAAGATTGATTCAGGTGCTTGCGGGAAAGGGTTTCCGTCAATGATTGCATTGAATCCATCTGGGCGCTCGTCAGTTACTGTACAGTAGCCAGTGAAGCCATCAGATGCGCTTGTACCACAAGGTGCAACCGTTAGAGAGTCATCTTTGATCTCAGTGTGGTTGTAGCTGTAGCCAGCAGTAAAGGTAAGTTCGTCAGTCGCTAGCCATTGAGCGTCTACTTCAAAACCATAAGCTTCACCTTCGTCAGCATTCACTAGCGCAGTAAAGTTGTTACCACCACCAATGGCCGAGAACTGCATGTCATCAACGGTATAGTAGAACGCAGCAGCGTTTAGACGTAGCGTGTCGTCGAATAGGTCTGACTTAATACCCACTTCAAAAGAGTTGATCGTTTCTGCGTCTGCAACTGAAGGTGCACCTTCAAATGCAACGTCACGACCTTGGATAGTTTGCGCTCTGAAACCATTAGCATAGCGAGCAAAAACAGACATGTCGTCAGTTACACGGTAGTTTGCACTTAGTTCAAAGCTTGTTTGACCGTCATCTACATTGATATCGTCATAATCTTGAACAGATGCAATACCTAGAACAACGGCAAACCCGTCAACGTTCTGTTCGCCAACAACAAGAGATTTCTTGTCGTGAGTGTAACGGATACCACCAGTAACGTTTAGCTTGTCGTTAACTTGGTAAGATGACTGACCGAATACCGCCCATGTTTGGTTTTCATGGAATACCGTAGTCGCGCCAAAGAAACCGTCGATGCTGGTTACGTTGAACGATGCATCGTAATAGAAAGCACCTACTTGCCAGTTCATTGGGTCGCTGGTGTTGCTTGCTAAACGAAATTCTTGCGTGTACTGCTCTAGATCGTCAAGGTTATCTTGAGTCACAAAGTTTTGTGAAGCAATCGCGTCGCCGTCGATGTCGCCAAGGCTAGAACCTTCAGCGGTTTCAATTGCAGAGATTGAAGTAAAGGTTACATCGTCCATGTCGTATTCTAATTTAAGTGATGCACCTAAACCTTCATAAGACTGTGGGTTGTTATCTGTACCGTTACCTTCTAGATCGCCGTCGTAGCTTACTGTTTCGCGGTCGTAGCTATCGTTAAGATCATTGCTGCCTTTATTAAAAACGTTTCCACGGAAAATTGAAGCAGTACCGTCTAAGTCGCGGCCGTGTACGTTGAGAAGTGCAGAGAAGTCCGCTGATGGCTCCCAAAGAAGCTGTAAGCGCCATGCTTTTTCGTCGAAGCCGCCTAATGCGTCGTTTTGACCTGTTGCTGCGTTGTCGATGTAATCATCACGCTCTTGTGACAATACCGAAAGACGGGCAGAAAGTTCGTCAGTAAGACCGCCGCTAATAGCGCCTTCGAAGTTCATTGTACCGTATGAACCGAAGCCTGCTTTCGCGTAACCTTCAACGTCTTGGGTTGGTTTTACTGTATCAAATTTGATGATACCAGCAGTGGTGTTACGACCAAATAGTGTACCTTGTGGACCACGAAGTACTTCAACTTGCTGAACGTCGAAAAGCGGGAAGCTTTTAAGTACCACGTTTTCCATTACCACTTCGTCCATGATAATAGAAACAGGTTGTGATGCAGCAAGGTCGAAGTCGGTGTTACCTAGACCACGAATATAAAAACGCGGGGCAACACGACCATTTGATGACTCAGCATAAAGGCCAGGTACGCGAACCGCTAGAGCAAGAATATCTTCACCGCCAGAGAATAGGCTTTCGAATTTCTCACCGCTTAGTGTCGCAACAGAAATAGGTACTTCCTGAATTGACTGAGTACGCTTTTGCGCAGTAACGGTAATCTGTTCAAGTGAGGCTTCTTTTTTTTCTGTCGTCGCGGCCTCTTGTGCAAGAACTGAAGAGCTGAACGCAGCACTAACGGCTAACGCTAGTGTGGCGATTTTGTGTGTTCTCATGTTTCCACCAAGATGATTTTAAATTTATACTTTTGTAGTGTTTTTAGCACAAAAATTAACAATCTATGCTTGGCTCTGCATTTTACACAAACTTTTACATAAAAACTTCAAATTTGTGCAAACCAAGGCGTTTTTCATCGAAAATGCACAATATTAGTTAGATTGAATATAACTAAAAAGCCTGTGTGCACAGGCATGGAACATCAAACTTAATAGAGAGATATTTTTTGGTGCAAGTAGTCTACTAACAATCTAAATCAAATTAGCCTCGCTTGAATTTCGCTCGGTATTGAGAAGGTGATAAACCAGTCGTTTTTTTAAATAGTCGAGTGAACGAGCTAAGGTCTTCATAGCCTACAGCGCTAATCACGATCTCTAACGGCATACTAGAGGTTTCTAAGAGCTTTCTCGCGTGTTCAATGCGCAGCGACTGTAAATACTGACCTGGTGTAATATCACACGCGTTTTTAAATCGGCGTATAAGTGTGCGTTCGGTCATATTATGCCGTAGTGCTAATTCGCTAAGCGTGCATTTATTTTGTACGTTCTTTTCCAGAAAAGACTGTACCGCTTTAATGTCCTTGTCTGAGTGAAATCGTCGCTGACGACTGCTGGCATAAATAGTTTGGCTTGTTCTGGACACATCCAAAACGTGGGATTTTGCCGTATCGCTCGCAATCTGATGACCACAGTAGCGTTCTATCAACAAGATAGATAAGTCAATCCACGCCATGCCGCCGCCTGCACAAAACACCGTATCGTCTTCAGTAACCATTTTCTCGGGTTGTAAGTTTACGGTAGGGTACATGGCCTTAAATTTATCTGCATATCCCCAATGTGTAGTGGCAATTTTATTATCCAATAATTCAGATTGGGCCAAAAGGAAAGTACCGGTGCAATTGGCGGCTATGTCGGCCCCCATTTTCTGAAGACGCCTTATATGTACAAGCAGAGGCGCTGTGCTTTCTAGCACTTCATCAATATCGCCACCAATGGTAGGAATTAACAAGATATCAGTCTGTGAGACTTCTTCGATGGCGATATTGGGCTGTAGAACAACTTGATTAGAGCAAAGAATAGGCTGCCCATGGTGACTGGCCAACTGTACTTTAAACTGAGGGTTGGTTGGTAAGTTGTGTATTCGCTGCCAACTAATACCTGCGAAAGCAAATACATCGAGGGCTCCTGTAATGGCAGATGCCAAGGCTTGGTTAAAGCCGAGTACGGTAACGGTGAACTTCGTGTTATTCATAAAAATAATTCGAGTTATAAAATAAGATAAAACTCAGTGATTGTTGGCGTGATTGGCCATTATTGTGTCATTAATGACAATGATGGCACGATAACGAATATGACACAATGTGTTAACAAGTTTTCGTAGAGGACAGGACACCATGGCCGATCAACTTATTCCCCGCCGTGAAATGCAATTTCAGCTGTACGAAGTATTAAACACCGCAGCCTTATGTGAAAAAGCTCGCTTCGAAGAGCACAATGTAGAAACCTTCAACGCTGTTATTGATATGGCCGAGAAGATGGCAGAAGAGTTATTTCTTCCTCATAATGCCGTTGCTGATAAAAACGAGCCTACATTCGATGGCACTAAAGTCTCTATGATTGACGACGTAAAAGTGGCCTTCGATACTTATAGAGAATCGGGCTTTATCGCGGGTCACTTCGATTTTGAAGATGGCGGCATGCAGCTTCCTGTTACCGTGATGAATGCCTGCGCGGGCTATTTTTTAGCGGCAAACCCATCGTCAACCGCTTACCCTTTCTTAACTGCGGCGGCCGCTAATGTCATTAAACACTTTGCCTCCGAAGATATCAAAAGTGCGTTTCTATCAAAAATGCTAGCGGGTGACTTTACTGGCACCATGGCACTTACCGAGCCCCATGCCGGTTCGTCACTTGCTGATATTCGTACATCAGCAAGGCCGCAAGATGATGGTACGTACCGAATCAAAGGCAGCAAGATTTATATATCAGGTGGTGAGCATGAGCTTTCTGACAACATCGTACATTTGGTGTTGGCGAAAATTCCAGGTGGTCCAGCTGGTGTAAAAGGCATCTCCTTGTTTGCTGTACCTAAATACCGTCTCGACGCTGAGGGCAACCCAGATGTGCGCAACGATGTAACCCTTGCTGGTCTTATCCATAAAATGGGCTACCGAGGTACAACTTCAACCGCACTGACCTTTGGCGAAAATGGTGACTGCCACGGCTACCTGATTGGCGAGCCGCACCAGGGTTTGCGCTACATGTTCATGATGATGAACGAAGCACGCATTGGCGTGGGCTATGGTGCTGCCATGATAGGGTATCGCGGGTACCGTTACTCACTAGAATACGCAAAAGATCGTACCCAAGGTCGCGCTGCGCCTAATCTTGCGCCAGAAGACGAGCCTACACCTATTATCAATCACGGTGACGTGCGACGTATGTTGCTAGCGCAAAAGGCCTACTGTGAAGGCGGTATGTCCCTCTGCTTGTACGGCAGCATGCTCATCGATGAGATGGAAACGGAAACTGACAGCGAAAAGCGTACCGAACTTTCTCAGCTTTTAGATCTTTTAACACCCGTGTTCAAAGCATGGCCTTCGGAGTTTGGCCCTAAAGCCAACGATTTGGCAATTCAAATTCTAGGTGGTGCGGGCTACACCCGTGAATATCCTGTTGAGCAGTGCTGGCGCGATAACCGCTTAAACCCAATTCATGAGGGCACGAATGGTATTCAGGCGTTAGACCTGCTGGGAAGAAAGTTATGGCAGCACGACGGCAAAGGCCTTCAGGTGCTGCTTTCTCGTGTAACAAGCGATATGAAGCGCGCAGAAACACCGCGAGCGCAGGCACTAGCTGCAAAATTAAAACCTTATCTAGACCAGCTTGGTGGTTTTATTCAACAGGCAGCAGCCGATTTGCGCTCTGATAAACAGCCTGTTTTACTAACTAACGCGAGCTGCTTTTTAAATATCTTTTCAAGTTGTGTGGTGAGCTGGATTTGGCTGCGCCAGGCAAATGTTGCCGAACAAGCACTCGCTAATGGTGCTGGCGAGCAAGACGTTGACTTTTATGAAGGTAAGTTATCAGCAGCTGAATACTTCTTAAATTGGGAGTTACCGCTAGTCAGTCGCGATATTGAGGTGCTTTCTTCACGCGAGGCAACGTGTAACAACGTAAAAGCGAGTTATTTTTAATCATTCAAAACAAAGAGCATGCGCAGTGACTTTTATTTAACAGCGTTGCGCTTGTTCACGAAATTGGAGTACAGCTAATGAATGTAGCTGCAAATGTTGAAGGTAAACATATTCTTATTACTGGTGGTGGCTCGGGTATCGGTGCTGCTTCGGCTCGCGTATTGAGTGCGCGTGGTGCAACAGTCGGTATTGCCGATCTAAACAAAGAAAATGCCAAAACATTGGCTGAAGAAATTGTTGCTGCAGGTGGCAAAGCCTATGCGGTGGCAGTGGATGTTACCGAACCGGCTCAGGTCAAAGCGATGTTCGACACGGCGCTTTCTCATAACGACAAGATTGACGTAATTATTAATAACGCGGGTATCGACCATTTTCCAGCTCCGCTAACTGAAGTCGATGACGCCATGTTTATGAAGAATATTCAGGTCAACTTAGCTGGCGTGTGGTATTGCATGAAGAACGCCCTTAAGCATATGACGACGACAGGCGGTGGTCACATCATCAATATTGCCTCTGTAGCTGGATTGCGGTCTGCGCCTATGATTAGTGCTTACAGCGCTTCAAAACATGGGGTAGTGGGGCTTACTAAATCGGCGGCGGTGGAATACGCAAGGGCGAACATACGCATAAACGCTGTTTGTCCAAGCTTTGTAGATACCCCTATGGTGCAAGGCGTTTTATCAAAATTGGATGAAAGAGGCCAAAAAGGGCTTATTGGCGCAAATCCAATGAAGCGTTTGGGTAAACCAGAAGAGATTGCTAACGCCATTGCTTGGTTGTGTAGTGATGAATCGTCATTCATGACGGGTCAGTCCGTAGTACTCGACGGTGGTATGTTGGCCTAGAGCAGGCACCGCAACAAGCGTTAATAATAGAAATTAAGCACAAAGCACTTTATCAGCAAGAATTAAGGATATGACAATGAAGAACCTTTTTGATTTAACAGGAAAAGTGGCACTGGTTACAGGTGCAAGTCGCGGTATCGGTGAGTCTATTGCCCGTTTGCTTGCCCAGTATGGCGCGCATGTAATTGTATCAAGCCGCAAAATTGACGGCTGTGAAGCCGTGGCTTCTTCAATTCGTGACGCAGGTGGTAAGGCGACAGCGCTAGCGTGTCATGTGGGTGAGATGGAGCAAATTACAGAAGCATTTAACGTCATTAAACGCGATTTTGGAAAACTGGATATTCTAGTAAACAACGCGGCAGCCAATCCTTACTTTGGGCATATCTTAGATACTGACCTTGGTGCCTACAATAAAACTGTAGACGTCAATATTCGTGGCTACTTCTTCATGTCAATTGAAGCTGGAAAAATGATGAAAGAGCAGGGTGGTGGCGTCATTCTCAACACGGCATCGGTAAATGGCGTAACACCAGGCGACATGCAGGGTATTTACTCTATTACGAAAGCTGCGGTCATCAGCATGACTAAGTCATTTGCAAAAGAGTGCGGTAGCTTGAACATTCGCGTAAACGCATTATTGCCAGGTTTAACCGATACTAAATTTGCGTCAGCGTTAACAACTAATGAGCAAATCCTGAAGCACGCACTTAAAGTTATTCCACTAGGTCGTGTCGCTGACCCAGATGAAATGGCGGGCACGGTATTGTATTTAGTATCAGACGCTTCAACCTACACGACCGGCACGACAGTGGTAGTAGATGGTGGTATGCTAGCGTAATTAGATACAGTTACGAGATACGACCATGCATATATGGGTTGACGCCGACGCGTGCCCTGCAGTGATCAAAGACATTCTTTTTAAGGCAGCCAGGCGTACCAAGCTGCCTTTGTCTTTGGTGGCTAACCATTCCATGTCTGTTCCACCAGACAAGCACATAACCTTAACGCAAGTGCCGTCAGGCTTCGATGCTGCTGACGATTATATAGTAGAGAAGTGTGAAGCGGGTGACTTGGTGATTACCAATGACATTCCATTGGCCGCAGATGTACTGTCGAAAAATGCGCTAGCGTTGAATAATCGTGGTGAAGAATACGACAAGTCGTCTATCAAGCAGATACTGGGCATGCGTGATTTCATGGAAACCATGCGCTCAAGCGGCGAACACACAGGCGGTCCAAAAGCCTTCTCCCAACGTGACAAACAAAACTTTGCCAACGCACTAGACCGACTCCTCACCCAAGGCCTTCGCAACCTCAAATAAAATAATGGGGTCAGAGTACATTTCTATAGCGCGATCTGAGCAGCGAAAATAATGGGGTCAGAGTACTTTAAATACTGAAAAAAGTACTCTGACCCCCATTGGGTTTTAGCAATCTCCACCACCGCCATCACTGCTACAAGATGAGCTTGAGTTACTGCTTGGCGTGTATATCGCTGAGGCGCCATCGCTTTGAGAGCCCGACGTACCGCCGCGAGTCTTGGAAATAAATGTAATTAGGAACACCAACGCACATAGCGAAATAATAGCGATAGATGCTTTCCATTCACCGGTTATAGCTCCGCTATAACACGAGTACGCAGCCACGGCTAAACTAACAAGCCTTATTAGTAACCTCATAACGATCTCCTTTTTACCGGAAGGCATTAGGGGGAAATGTACTCTGACCCCCCAATTAATGTACTCTGACCCCATTATTTGACCCCATTATTTGGTGGTTATTTAACGATGGTCATCTCTTCGATGAGGTTTGTTGCACCGTCAACGTATTCCATTACCCATAACATGTAGCGGCTATCTACATGGATGGTACGGGTTGTTTTCGGGTCAAAATCCCAATCAGAATTAACGCTCTCGAACGTACCGTCAAACAACAGACCGATAAGCTCTGCTTTTGCGTTGAGCGTTGCTGAGCCTGAATTACCACCTGTTGAATCTAAATCGGTAAGGAAGTTCACCGGCACGCTGTTAATAGCTTCTAACTTGTAAGGGCCGTATTTCTTGTCCTCAATAAGCGTAAGCTGCTTTTTAGGTGAGTCGAACGGTGTCTCGCCCGTGTCTTTTTCGGTAATACCTTCAAGACGAGTAAACGGCTCGTAAATTAGGCCGTCTTTTGGCGAGCCGCCCATTACGTTACCGTAAGTGACGCGTAGCGTACTGTTTGCATCTGGATAAGCAAGGCTGCCCAAAGATTTTTGCCACTCAATAATGGCACTCATGTATTTAGGGCGAAGCGCTGCAGCTTTACCGCTTAGCGTTTTGCTCTTATCTTCAATAGCCATCTCGGTATCGAACAGGGCAACCGCAAGTTTAATGAACGGGTCGTTGCTATTTTCGAAATCAGCGCGGCTTGCAGTTAACCATTTCAAACGTTCTTCAGTGTTAGTCAATGAAGTCTTGTCGTAAAACGCCTTTAACTTCTTCTGAAGTGTTTTTCCGTCGGTATCACCATCAATGCCTACTGCTTTATCGAACGCGGCTACTCGGTTTTCTTCTGGCTGTTCAAGGTACATACTAATCATTTTTTGCCAAACGGCCTGATCAACGGCCGGATCAAAGCGACGCTCAATACGCTCTACGCCTTCTTTCAGACGAATTTGATCGCGCTCCTGAAATCCAGATTCACGTTCTGCGTCCGGCTTTTCTTTTTCGATGGCATTGCGATAAAGGGTTTGGGCTGACGACAAGAGTTGTGCACGACTTAGGTTGTTGTACCAGAAGTTCTGCTTGTTCATTTGCATTTGTTCAGCACTAACCGCATCAAGATCGGCTAGTGCTTGCTTCATTTCACTCTTTCCGTTTTTATCAAGCCATGCAGCTAGTTGCTCTTCACGCTCAGCGCGACGTGGAACAAGTCCAACGCGTTTAGCGCCAGAAAGCTGGCCCAACGTATTCTTGTGGAAGTTGTTAAGTCCCGCTAACAATGCTTCGTATTTGATACGCGCATCGCTGCCTTCTTCAGATGCACTTTCAATAGTTTTAATCCACGCGTCTACCAGTTCAAGGTAAGTGGGATATAACCAATCAAACGTGTACGACACTTGTGATAAACGTGCATAGCGATTAGTAGAGCCAGGGTAGCCCGCTGCCATAACAAAGTCGCCGTCTTCAAGTCCAGCTGCCGAAACTTTTAAGAAATGCTCAGGTTTAAACGGCACGTTCTCTTCACTGTAATCAGCAGGTTTACCGTCTTTACCCACATAAGCACGATAGAAAGAAAAGTCGCCCGTGTGACGAGGCCACATCCAGTTATCTACATCACCACCGTATTTACCAATTGAATCAGCAGGCGCGTAGGCAATGCGCACGTCACGAATTTCCATTTGCTTAATTAGCTTATACTCAAGGCCTTGGAAAAACGAAGGTACAGAGCAGCGGAAGCCCGCTTCAGACTCACACTCTGCAATTAACGCTTTGCGGTTTGCTTCAATGAGGTCGTAGCGCTCGCGGCCTTGAACGTCATCACTGATGCCGCCAATGACGTTGTCGGTTACATCAGAAAAATCGACCGTAACGAACATGCGTGTACCCGGCGCGGCCGGCAGTTCTTCACCAATTTCTTTTGCTAGGAAACCATCTTTTAAATAGTTGTTTTCTGGGGTGCTGTTATATTGAACAGAGCCGCGCGCACAGTGGTGATTAGTAACGGCCAAGCCTTTGTCAGAGACAAACGATGCTGAACAGCCACCTAATGAAACAATCGCGCCCATAGGAAACGCGGTTAGGTCGTTAATACTACTAGCAGGGATTGCTAAGCCTGTTTCTTTTAAATCGCCGGCAATTGAAGGGAGTTGTTCTGGCGTGAACATGCCTTCCTTTGCATTTACTTGCATTGCACTGCCAAGTAGCGCGGCAGAAAGACAAAATACACTTACTTTAGACATGGGTGATCCTTGTTCTTGTCGTTAATCTCATTGTTATAAGTCAGTCGTAATAAATACCAAGTTAACGTGTACGTCAACATTGTTACAGTGTAACGATTATATCCGGCTTGCCCTACTAAAAGGCGTATAGCGCACTGCGTGAATTTGTTAAAAAGTGTGACTAACCGCTACTGACAGCGTGGTTGGGGCGTTCATCGCAGAAATAGGAAGACGGGTAATTTGAAGGCAATAAAAAAGGCAGGGTGTGAACCCTGCCTTTCGAATCTTAAGAATCAATAGTTCGTACTTAAAGCACTGATACCAATGCTTTAGCAAGTGTTTCTACGTTTTCTTGGTTGATGCCCGCAATGTTCACGCGGCTAGAATCAACAAAATACACACTGTGCTTTTCACGCACTTCGCGCACTTGCTCTGGAGTAATACACAAGAACGAGAACATACCTTTTTGGTCGTCTACGAAGCTAAAGTCTTTAGGCGAGCCATTATCGTGAAGGTTTTGAACTAGCATTGCACGGAGTGATTTCATGCGATCGCGCATTTCGTTCACTTCAGATACCCACTCGTTGTTAAGGGCTTCGTCAGCTAGGATAATGTCTACCAACGCGCCGCCGTAGCTCGGTGGCATAGAGTAGATGCCACGTGCGATTGACTGAATTTGACCCTGAGCAATTTTACGGGTTGCTGAATCTTCAGTAATGATGGCAGCCAAACCAACACGTTCGCGATAAAGGCCAAAGTTCTTAGAACAAGAAGCTGCAACGATAACCTCTGGTAGGTTTTCTACCAACAAACGCATGCCGTACGCGTCTTCTTCTAAACCTTCACCAAAACCTAGGTAAGCCACATCGATGAAAGGCAGGAATTCTCGCTCTTTCGCTACTTCTAGTACTTCATCCCATTGTGCATTAGTAAGATCAGCACCTGTAGGGTTGTGACAGCAACCGTGTAGAAGAACGATATCGCCTTTTTCAGTTTTGCGAAGGGTTTCCATCATAGCGTCAAAGCGAATGCTTGCTGACGCTTTATCGAAGTACGGGTAGGTTTCGATTTTAAGACCCGCAGAGCCGATAAGTGGAATGTGGTTCGCCCATGTTGGGTCGCTTACCCATACTTTAGCGTTGTCGTTACAACGGGCAAGTAGTTCTGAAAGAATACGCAATGCACCGCAACCACCTGGAGCTTGAACCGCTGCAACGCGGTCTGCTAATAGAACGGGGCTAGTCTTACCTAATAGCAAAGACAACATACCGTCGATAAAACCTTGGTTGCCCTGAGGCGTGATGTAGGTTTTGCTAGTTTCGGTATCTAAAAGCACTTTTTGCGCTTTTGCGACACTTGAAAGAATAGGGGTATTACCTTGCTCATCTTTATATACGCCAACACCTAAATCGATTTTGTTTGGGTTGGTGTCTTCACGAAAAGCAGCTGACAGGCCAAGAATTGGATCTGGGGCGAGATGGGGTAATACTTCAAACACGATATGTCCTCACGTTACGTTGGTATGCAAAAGATAGCAGGCTGGCATTATGCCACCGATGGTAGAAAAAACGACCCCTAAAGGTTGAAAATATTTCAATTAGTCGAGGAAAGAAAACGTAAACGAAAGTTTCATTTCAAAAACACCCTAAATTGAAAAAGAAAAAGCGCGGGTTTCTTGTGCTTCGCCTTTGTCTGAAAAGCGTCGTTCTTTCCAGGTCAGCGTATTGTTTTTATCTACTAATAGCAGTGTAGAGGTACGCGTTCCGTATTTTTCGGATTGAATAAAAATGGAAGACAACGCCTTTTCCCACTCATAGCCTACGCCCGTGTCGGGTAACAAGGCATCGTCAGCTTTATTGTCGTAACGTAAAATATCAAATAAGTCTTCATCATTAATGATTTTTTGTTTGGTGACATAATTGTTCAATGCGGTAACGCCCTGCGTGACTTTTGGCCAAGGTGTGGCAATATCCGCGTTAGACAAACCGTAGACACCAGTGTCGATAATGTGGGTCGAATTGTTTACGTTGTTGTAAACCTTAAGCGAATTTATATCTCCGAATAACAGGTTGTAGCCGTTGTATCGGTGGCGCGTTTTTTCTAGCGTTGCCAAGTATTGTGATTGTGCAACAGACTTCATTTCGACTGAGTCGTGCTTCAGCCAGTTGGCGACTAATTCACCTCGCGATACCGCATTTTTATTGATGTTGTGTGGGTCCCTTACATTAGTAAGTGCCGCCACATATCCGTTACGCGTAACACCCATCCAGGTTCCATTAGCTTCTAAGTCTTGTCCGGCGAGCAAATGCGGGTGGCTTTTCCAGAATGAAGACGGCGCGGTTGGTCGTGCGTAAAACTCATCCCGATTCGCAGCGATGATAAGCGGGTAGTCATCTCGCATATTGTTTGCGATAAATAAAATACACATAGCTATATTAAGCCCATATTCTCTAAGAATTCAAAACGCTGCATTGTTAACAATTGCGTTACAAACCCATTTTGATTACTCTTCGCCAAATTGCGCACACTCCAACGTTTTACTCTGCTAATTAATATGCGGGTACAATATGGAAAGTAAAGCGCTTTTCGTTACGGCATTCCACTTCGAAGCCTCAGAAAATAAATTAGCAAATAGATAACCTAAGTGTAGTAAGCAGAGCAAAATAATAATGACAGAAACCTCACACCCTCAAACCCACTCTCAACGGGCCAATAGTGTTAAAGTTGGAGAGCATGTCCCTCGCAAGTGGCCCAACTGGTTGTCGTCGTTCGCAGCTTGGGTGCTGACAAAAAGGGGCTGGCGTGTAGAAGGTGAACTAATCAATCAGAAAAAAGCCATTTTAGCGGTAGCACCGCATACATCGAACTGGGACTTCTTTATTGGCTTGTTCGTGGTTTTTTCCTTTAAGCTAAACATTAATTTTTTCGGAAAGCACACCATCTTTGCGCCCCCTTTGGGCGCTATTGTTAAAAGATTAGGCGGCATTCCTATAGAGAGAAGTAAAGCGCATGGGGTGGTCACGTCTATAGCAAATAAGATAAAGGAAGCCGATCAATTAATACTCGCGTTAGCGCCAGAGGGTACGCGAAGCCCCATTTATCCATGGAAAACAGGCTTTATGCACATTGCACGAGAAGCCGAAATTCCTATACAAGTCATTGGGTTGGACTACGCCAGAAAGATGATTGTGTTGGGGCCAATTATTCAGAAAGTGACTAACATAGATGAACAAATGCAAACTATTTATACGTTTTATGATAATGTTTGCGCAAAATATCCTAAAAACTGCATTACAAAGCCATAATCATTTCTATTGAAGTGGTAAGTACGCAACCGTATCAACTCAGAGTACTGGTGCGCGCTCGGCTCGGTCGCAAACATCTATTTTCGGAGCTTCACCCGTGACAAAATTGGGATTCACAACCCGTCAGGTTCATTCTGATCGCATGCTAAATACGCCTGAACATGGTGGTGTTCACAGCAGCACGTCTAATTCAGTTCTTTTCGAGTTTAAAGATGCGCAGGGCATCATCGATGCGTTTCAAGGTAAACGAGCTGCTCATGTTTATTCTCGTTCATCGTCACCTTCTGTGGCGGCACTGCAAAATATGCTTAATGATCTGGAAGGCGGTGTGGGTACCTTATGTTACTCAACCGGAATGGCGGCGATAAGCAGCTCGTTATTTGCTTTACTCAAAGCCGGCGACCATTTAATTGTAAGCCAATACCTATTTGGTAATACGCGAAGCTTTTTTGAAACCATTAAAGATTTTGGTGTGCAGGTTACCTACACAGATGTGACCGACATTCAGCAAGTCAAAGAAGCTTACCAGCCAAACACAAAAGGCGTTTACACCGAAACCGTAGCTAACCCTGTGACACAGGTGGCCGACCTTCACGCCATTGGTCAATTCTGCGAAGAGAAGCACATGCTGTTTATGGTTGATAACACCATGACGCCACCCCCTGTTTTTTACGCTAAAGATGTTAAAGCGTCGTTAGTGTTTTGCTCGCTGACAAAATACATTGCAGGTCACGGTAACGTTTTAGGTGGTGCTGTCATCGATACGGGTAACTATGATTGGACTAAGTTTAGTAACCTAAAACCGGCTTATCAGGTTGCAGATACTGCACAGTGGGGCATTACGCAAATTAAAAAGAAAGGTTTACGCGATTTAGGCGCTACATTGGCACCGCAATCAGCGACGGCCATTGCCCTAGGCATGGAAACCTTAGATTTACGTTTATCACGAAGTCAGTATAATGCTATGCAGTTGGCGACGTTCCTAGATAATCACCCCAAGGTATCTAAAGTCTTTTATCCAGGTCTTGCCGACCACCCTCAGCATTTCATTGCAAGGGAATACCTAAACGACGGCTACGGCGCAATTTTGAGTTTTGACCTTATCGACGGTGCTGATCCAGTGGCGTTTTTAAACGAAATGAAGTTAGTTATTTGCGCCACGCACTTAGGGGATAATCGCACCTTAGCGCTACCAGTTGCGCCTACTATTTATTTTGAGAACACGGCAGAAGAGCGTGAGTTAATGGGTATTTCCGATACCATGCTGCGTATTTCGGTAGGTATTGAAGACACTCAGGATCTGATTGCAGATTTCGACACGGCGCTAAATACCATATAGATAAAATCTTCTTGTCGAGAAACACAAAAAAGGGGCGTTTGCCCCTTTTTTTATTTTAGGTTCATTGGGTCTCAATATAATTGAAACACAATGGGTTTAGCAATTTTTTACTAGTCAAAACCTAGCGTAATTTGTCCACGAATTTCACCGCTTGGGAATGCATCTGAGTGGAAGTTAGTGTAAAGACCTCCGTCTGCCATAACATTCATTTGCTCAGCGGTTAACGTAGTATTAGCTGGCACAGACCACATACCGCTGGTTCCGGCAGTAAGTCCAATTAGAACATCACCATTTACGCCCATTTCACCCTCGTGAATGTGAGCCATGTTTGCTGTCATACCGGTAATGGTAACGCTGCCTGACAGTGCACCTGTAGATGTATTCAAAGTAAATGCACCAGCGCCGCTTGCTGTTGTAGTTACTGCAGGCACTTCTTGTAGGCCGTTTGCGATGATGCCGTACACTTCAATATTATCAGGCGTGATTTGGCCGCGAATTTCACCACCAGTATTAGCTGCTGTATGCACATTCACATAATGACCACCTGCCAGTAGTTGCGTAGCTGTGGCTTCATCTAGTGCTATGCTTCCGTCTGTCATCCAAACGCCAGCGGTGCTTTCACTTTCCACAAGTCCTACAAGTACGTCACCATTTTCACCAGCAAACCCAGTATGAATGTGCGCCATAGTCGCATTTTCAATAGTGGTTACCGCCACAAGAGAAACGTTGTTGTTTGTGGTGTCGAAGAGCGCATAGCCAGACCCCATTGCCATGGTGTCAACTGCTGGTACCTCTTGGCTGCCGCTTAGTGAGAATGTTACTACCGCAGTTGTGTCGGGAACAATCTGACCACGCACTTCACCGTTAGGGTTAGCGGTAGTGTGAACATTTAAATACCACTCACCGCTAGTCAGCGCGTCTAAGTTGCTAGGTGAAATATTAGTTTCAGCGAGAACATAAGTACCATTACCAGCATCAGTCAGTGGGAAAGCAACCGGACCATTCATACCAATGCCGCCATCGTGTACGTGTACACCAGTAACATCCGTTAAGCCTGATACGTCAACACTTACGCTAAACGCCGGTAAGTCTTCGTCAATTTCGACCACTGCAGTTGCCATAGACATAGTAGTTACGGCAGGCACTTCTTGTGACCCACTTAAGTTTACATTGTAAGTCATGTCAGCATTAAAAGCTGGTGGAGGTGGTGCTAGGCCATCAAGCAACGCTAATTGAGGTAAATCACCTTCCATCGCGCCATCTAGTGCGATAGCAGTGTAAATCTCACCATTCTCAAGCGTTAAAACGCCTGTTTCTATCGCTACTGTTTTGGTACCTGTTGGTGTAACAGTGACCACATAATCACCTTCAGCAAGACTTACATAACCAGTTTCAACCAAGTCACCTGTTTCATATGCTATATCAGCAAATGCCGGGTCAACCGCATCAATTTCACCATCTGCGGTTACGTAAATATCGACGTTACCCGCTGAAGGTGAAGCATGTACAATACGCACTTTCGCTTCTGTCGCTACGGAGCGGGGCATATCAACAAGCACATCAAGTTCTGGTGCAGCCAAAACGTTGTTTGCGATAGCGGTATAAGACATACCTACTTCTAACGTCAACTCAGCATCGTCAATTGCCAAAACACTGTTGTCGCTATCGGCTACAACGTCAATAAGATAGTCACCGGCTGCAACAGACAAATAGTCTGTGGTTCGCGGGAACTGTATTCCGTCCACCAATACTATTTCGTTATTTGCTACAACATCAACCGCTGGTGCGTCGCTGATACCGTGCACAACGCGGATAGCAGCACCTGCTTCTGCATCCCAAATCTTGAAGCTTCCATCACCGTCCGCGGCCAGTAATGTTACTGGTGAATCGCCGGTACCTACGTTATTAGTAGCAGCGATAAGCAAATCGGCACCGTCTGCAAGGTTTACCGTACCAGAGTCGTATACAACCGTTGTCTCACCGGCCGGTGTAATACGAATTTGATAATCACCCGCAGGTACTTGAATTAAATCGGTTGCGTCAGTAAATTCAGCAGTAACAAGCGGCTGCTCGGCAGTGATATCTGTATCTGGTGCCGTAACATAAATATCAACCATAGGTGCCATTGATGCTGCATGTACAATCTGTACTTGAGCATTACCCGCGTCAACTGCGGTTTCCATACTGGTCACTGTTAAAAGCGATAACGACTCATCGCCAACATTACCTACGGCAAAAATATCGTAGTTCATGTCAGCTTCTAAAGTAACGTCAGCTTGCAACACTTCAGCGTTTTCACCTGGAAGAATGCCTGTAACACCAATATCGTACATGCCTGTCTCAACTTCGAAGCGAGATGAAGCAACTTGGTAATCAACGCTTTCGAGATCGTTGAGTATGGCGTCGTTTGCAGTGATGTTTACCATTGGTGCGTCTGATGCTGCGTGAACAACTCGAACGTTTGCGTATTCTGGGGCGGGTGTGGGCTCTTGTACGACATCGTCGTCGTCATCCGAGCAGCCAATTAAAAACAGTGGTAATATTGAACATGCAAGGAGCGCTTTGGTCCTTCTCATATTTTGTATCCTCTTAATTGTGTTGTGGCAAACTCGGTTACGCTGAGCAAATAAGAGAAGATCAACCTCCTTGCAACATTAACGTAATGTAATGTTTTCAATAATTTCACATTTGCTCTGTTCCTTGGTAGTTTGTTCTAAAAAATAGAACGAAGTCTTCATGTTTTTGATATTTTCATCCCACCCGATTGCCGTAATATAGCCCTATATTATCGAAACAACGAATATTGGAGTTCGGCATGAAAAAAGTTCTGGCTATATTTTCCAGCCTAAATGGCAACCAAGGTAATTCTTCAAAGCTTGCAAACGAGTATCTTTCAAAAATCGAGAATGACGGTTCTGTGCACATTAACCGCGTGGATGTTGCCTCTCTGGCACTGCCTCATTTAACAGGTGAAGAAATGCAGGCGTGGATGACTGAGACGTCTGAGCGAAATGAATCACAACAGGCATTGGCAAAAGTCTCTGATGACATTGTTGAAGCAGTAAAAGCGGCTGACGAAATTGTGCTAGCCGTGCCAATGTACAACTTTGGCATCCCATCGAGCTTAAAAGCTTACTTCGACCGTATTGCAAGAGCTGGTATAACATTTAAGTATACCGAGACAGGTCCTGTCGGATTGCTAGAAAATAAATCAGCGACTGTTTTTGCCGCGCGTGGTGGTGTGTATGCAGGTTCAGACTTTGATACGCAAACGCCGTATTTAAAACACTTTTTAAATTTTGTTGGTATCAGTGACGTTAAATTCGTTTACGCTGAAGGACTTAACATGGGCGAAGAGCAAGCAAACAAGGCTTTTTCTGAAGCAAGCGAAAAAATTATTGAACTAACCAACAACTAAACACACTAATTTAATGCAGTTAGCTAAAACGTAGGAAGTATGTTTTCAGCTAAAAGTGTGTTCCAAGTTGAGTGTGCTTGATTGCCCCGCGTGTTACGCGGGGCTTTTTTATGCGCGGCTTTTAGATTCTCGTTTGGTGTGACCTATATGCAGCGTTGATATTCGCGGTTTTATTCGCTTTTGAGGAGTGCCTCTATGTCAGCGATAAAAGCCGGATCAGTGGGCTTTGTTGAACTAGGGTAGTGGGTTATTTGCTTACCAGAGCTGTCAATAAGGTACTTATTAAAGTTCCATGATGGCGCTTTGCCGGTGGCGGTTTTTAGCATTCTATACATAGGATCGGCGTCTTCACCTTTTACCGATATTGGTTCAAACATCGGAAACTTTACGCCATAAGTCAATTCACACAGTTCTGCCGTTTTGCCTTCATCATTATCTTCTTGGTTAAAATCGTGCGACGGGAAGCCAAGTACTACAAAATCTTTGTCTTTGTAGTCACTATAAAGGGCTTCTAAACCTTCAAATTGTGGCGTGTAGCCGCAATAGCTGGCTGTGTTCACCACTAAAAGGGTCTTTCCGGCATATTCGTTACACAAATTCACCGTTTCTTGTGAGTTGAGCTTACGCTTCATGAACTTTAGTACGCTGGGGCACTCGCTCGCAAAGCTAGGAGTCGTGAAAAAGCTGAGCGCAAGCAACGCAGGTACAAAACCTTTCGCTTTCATAGTGTTTTACCTCATCAGTGAATTTTTGTTATTTTGTTCAGGCCGACAGACCAGTTTCACAACCATAAACGCAGATGGTTTACGTTTGGTTCACTATCTAAATCGATGAACGTTAGCGTATTAGTAACTGCCCTGCGTATAATGTTAACGTTTTTTACATAACAACGACTTAAAATAATGAAAAAATACTCTTCTTTACTCATCGCGGCTAGCGTTACTTTTGCGTTGGGCGGATGTGCAAGCACTACTAACGAACCATCTAGCCAAACAGCGTCTACATCGCTTCCTGCTGCCACTGTCCAGCAAACCGTTACACCCGATGTCGCGCCTCAGAACAGCGCGAAAAATGGTGAAATTACTTTAAAGCAAATAATGTCAGACCCACAATGGATGGGCGCGCTACCCGAAGGTATGGGGTGGTCGGTCAATGGCGATAAAATTGTTTTTGAAAAAGAAAGGCAAGATAGCGCGTTAACAGATGTTTATGTTGCTGAACTCTCAAACCCTGCAAATGCCGTAAAAGCGCCATTATCAGATTTACACAAGTATCGTTTTGACGAACGTGTAGTAAGAAATGATGGTGTAATTGCTTATTCATTTGAAGACAGTGTTTATGTGCAATTTACCAACGGTGAAACCGTGCGTATCGCGCGTGGCGGGAATGCGCTGTCAACGCTTTCATTTATGACTGATGGCCGCTTAATGGCGTTAAGCGGTAACAAATTTATTGCTATAGACCTATCTAACGGCACCCGCGAAGAATTATTGAGCTGGGAGTTTAGCGACGAACCCAAAGCGGTTGAGCCGCCTAAAGATTATATTGCCGAGCAGCAACAGTCGCTGGTGGAATACATCAAACTACAGCGCAAAAACAGACAAGAAAAAGACGACGCTCAAAAAGCGTTGGCCAAAGAAAACAGCAGTGTAGCACCTACGCCGTTTTACTTTGATAAGTCGCATCGACTAGCGGGTATTAGCGTATCACCTGCGGGTAACTTCGCGGTAGTAGCAACCACGGAAAGTAAGCCGACTCGTGATGACAGCGACATCATGCCGCATTATATCCAAGAAGACAGCCGTATTGCCGCGAAGCCGGTACGCCAACGTGTTGCAGATGCAGAATCGGTAAATCATGAACTGTGGCTGCTTAATTTGAAAACTGGCGAGAAGAGTGAACTTAAATACTTTAATTTGCCTGGCTACAATGACGACGTACTTGCTGACGTAAAAGCAGAAAACGCGAAGGCAAAAGGCGAGACCTATGAAGTTAATCGTTTGCCGCGCGACATTACCTTACTGCAAAGCTGGTATTGGACTAAGCCTTCGATTCGCTGGCACAAAAACGGTAATGCTGTTGCCGTCATGCTAGAAGCGTGGGACAACAAAGACCGCTGGATTGCAACGGTCGACTTAGCGAATAAAACGCTAGAAAACCAACATAGGCTTCATGACGATGCGTGGGTAAACTACCGTTTCAACGCATTTGATTGGCTAAATGACAGCGAAACACTTTACTATCAATCTGAGCATACTGGTTACTCGCACTTATACGTTCAAAAGCCTGGCGAGAAACCTGTCGCGCTAACCAGCGGCCGTTTTATTGTTGACGATTTAACGCTTTCTAGCGATGACAATTATATCTACTTTAAAGCTAACATGGAGCACCCGGGGCTTTACGAAGTTTATCGTGCAGATTTAAGTGACAATACCATCGATACCATGACTGATTTGAATGGTATGACAGACTACTCACTTAGCCCTGATGGTAAAAATTTGCTGCTAAGCCATAGCAAGGTGAATCAGCCACAAGAGCTTTACATTAAGCCAGCAAACGAAACATCAGCGGCAAAGCAAATCACGCAAAGCACCAGTGCAGATTTTAATGCACTTCCATGGGCGGTGCCTAACATCGTTGCTATTGAATCGTCGCATACCGATGCACCTATTTACGCACGAGTATATTTACCGGAAAATTACGACAAGACGGCACCAAATAAAGCGGTAGTGTTTAATCACGGTGCAGGCTACTTGCAAAACGCCCACATGGGGTGGTCTGGTTACTTCCGAGAATACATGTTCCATAGCATGCTCGTGCAGCAAGGCTATGTCGTACTAGATATGGACTATCGCGCTAGTGCTGGCTACGGACGTGATTGGCGAACCGCTATTTATCGTCAAATGGGTACGCCTGAAGTGCAAGATTTGCGTGATGGTGTTAACTGGCTTGTTGAAAATGCAAATGTAGATCGTGAGCGTATTGGCACATACGGCGGTTCATACGGCGGCTTCTTGACCTTTATGTCTATGTTTACTGCGCCAGATCTGTTTGCGGCAGGTGCAGCACTTCGTCCGGTAACCGATTGGGCCCACTACAACACGCCATATACGGCTAATATTCTTAATACGCCTGATATCGACCCCATTGCGTTTGAGCGTAGCTCGCCAATTTATTTTGCCGATGGATTAGAAAAGCCGTTGCTTATCAATGCGCCAATGGTTGATGACAACGTGTTTTTCCACGACACCGTGCGATTGGTACAGCGTCTTATCGAGCTTGAGAAAGAAGATTTTGAAACGGCCATTTATCCGGTAGAGCCACATGGCTTTGTGCAGCCAAGCTCTTGGCTTGATGAATACCGCCGTATCTATAAGTTATTTGAAGAAAACTTATAAGCAAAGCCTTTACTTGAATCGCCTAACGTCTAAGAAGCGCTGGGTTGCTCATAAAGTAATAGGCATACAGCAAAAGGCCCAAATTCAATGAATTCGGGCCTTTTTTTAAATCTTCTTTTTTTGCTTCAGCACGTTAATCTGTTTTAACAAATCAAAATGCGCAAAAAGAGTGACGCTATATCGCTCTAGTTTCTATTTTTTTTCGCCGTAATGAACATAAGTAAAAAGATTGCGATACCCGTAAGCGCACCGAATAAATGCGCGTCTACGGCAACTTTTGCGTCAATAAGGTTTGCAACTTGTTCACTACTACCGTCTATTTGCTCGTATCCCACTTTAATCGCTAACCCAATAAGTAGTAACCAGCCCGACTTCATCTTCTCTTTTATATCAACACAGGCGCCCCATGCGAAAATACCGTGTAATGCGCCAGACAAACCCGCGTACCATATTAGATCTGGAGAGAAGAAATAAAGCCCGACACTAGTTCCTAAGCAGCACCATACAAAAACTCTTAAATACAAACCAATGCGATAATGTTCACCGTGTAGGGCCCACAATAGCGCCAGACCTGCTAAATTTAAAAGTAGGTGGTAGCCATTGGTATGCACGATATTGCCGCTGACTATTCGCCAAGTTTCTAGACCTTGAATGGCGTACCTGTCGTAAGCCAAATAATTGCCAGACATAGGCTCAAAGAAAAACGCGACAACGGAGCATAGCGCAATAAATAAAGGACCAGCGCTATACTTAAGCGAAAACGGCAGTGACATCATCAGTGTTAGTTATTTTTGAAATTAGAATTTGCTGGCTATGATACAGAAATTGCCTACAGGGTGAAAACTGAAGTACGCCCAAAACAAAAAGACGACAGTAAAGGAGTAATTATGTCTTACATTATTACCGAAACAAATCAGCAATGCTTAACCATTACACTTAACCGAACCGATAAGAAAAATGCGTTAACACGCGACATGTATCAAGAAATGGCGAATGCCATAATAGGTGTTAAAAACGATGGCTCAACCAAAGTGGTGGTTATTAAAGGCGCGGGCGATTGTTTTACTGCAGGAAATGACATTGGAGACTTCGCACAGCAACAAGATCACGCTCAGGTGCCAGAAACAGCTGCCTTTATGCGAGCTTTGGCTGCATGTAATTTACCGGTTATTGCACAAGTTCACGGACTAGCAGTGGGCATAGGCACAACGCTTTTACTTCATTGCGATTTTGTTTACGCCACTCCAGATACCCGATTTGTTCTACCATTCATCAACTTAGGTCTTGTTCCTGAATATGCATCAAGTTATCTTTTGCCTAAGGTTGCGGGTCATATAAAGGCGGCAGAGTGGCTAATGCTGGGCGAACCCTTTACCTCTGCTGATGCTTATCAATTTGGTATTCTGACAAAAATTGTCGACGCTCACGAAATAGATCAAACGGTTCAAACTACGGTAGAGAAACTCGTCGCCAAGCCTTCATTTTCGCTTAAACAAACAAAAGCGCTATTAAAAGGTGACGGAGAGCGAACAAACCAACAAATGAACGAAGAGTTTGATATATTTTTAGAAGCGTTGGGCACAACCGCAGCTCAAGAAGCGTTTGATGCGTTTCTTAAAAAACGCCCAATAAACCCCGAAAAATTTAAATAAGAGGAAGTATTATTTTGAGACGCAGTGCTTTTTTCAGAGCTTCAGTGGTAACTCTTGCATTATCTAGCTGTTTTATTTTTGGTGCGAACGCGAAGCAAACACGTGAAGTCGGAGAACCAGAAGCGGCAACAGGCTACATAGAGAAAAAGGCATTTGAAGCCGAAGATTATATGGTTGTAGCGGCAAATCCCTATGCGTCTTGGGCGGGAAAGAATATTTTAGAAAAGGGCGGAAGCGCGATTGACGCAGCGGTAGCTGTGCAATCGATGCTTTCGCTGGTTGAACCACAATCGTCAGGTATTGGCGGTGGTGCGTTTATCCTTTATTGGGATAATAAGAACAAAGTACTTCACACCTTTGACGGCCGTGAAACCGCACCGAAAGCTGTCAATTCTCATTGGTTTATTGAAGGTAATAAGCCAATGCGCTGGTTAGATGCCGTAGTAGGCGGTAAGTCAGTTGGCGTGCCTGGAGCAGTAAAAGCGCTAGAAATGGCTCAGGGCGAGTTCGGCAAGCTGCCTTGGAATACGCTGTTCGACGATACAATCAAAACAGCTGAAGACGGCTTTAAAGTATCGCCGCGTTTAGCCAAACTTGTTGCATTAGACTATCATCCTGGCCTGAAAACTTTTCCTGCAAGCTCTACTTACTTCTTCCCGGCAGGCCTGCCGTTAAAAGAAGGCACGGTAAAGAAAAATAAGAAGCTGGCTAAAACCTTAAGAGGTATTGCTGAAAAAGGCAGCGATTATTTACTGAAAGGCGACGTTGCCGAAAAAATAGTGGAAGCGGTTAATAATGCGGAGATTAACCCTGGCCAAATGTCGTTGGAAGATTTAGCAAGCTACGAACCAGTAAAACGTGAACCCGTATGTGGCCTGTACCACGAAAAACGCATTTGCGGTATGGCACCACCTAGCTCAGGTGGCGTAAACGTTTATCAGATTCTAAAAATGTTAGAAGGTTTTAACCTTAGCCAATACGCACCGGATTCAGTAGAGTTTGCCAACCTGTATACGCAAGCAAGTGCGCTTTCATATGCCGACCGCGAGAAGTTCATTGCGGATAGCGATTTTACTAACTTGCCGTTTGCGGCCATGATTAATACCGCTTATCTTCAGCGCCGAGCCGAGAGTATTGCTGTTGATAAAGAGTGGCGCCGCAAACGCGCGGGTAATCCTTATGCCGATGCGAATGTTGCACTTGGTACGTCAATGGAGCTGCCCAATACCTCACACGTTTCTATAGTAGACAAAGAGGGCAATGCAGTATCAATGACTACCAGCATTGAATTTATGTTTGGTTCTGGGATTATGGTAGAAGGCTTCCTGCTTAATAATCAGCTTACCGACTTTTCATTTTCACCAACCAAAAACCGTTTTCCAGTACCAAATCGCGTAGAGCCTGGTAAGCGCCCTAGAAGTGCTATGAGCCCAACAATGGTGTTCGACAAAGAAGGGAACTTAGAGGTTGTTGTAGGCTCGCCGGGCGGCTCTAGAATTGTAAGCTACGTCGCTCAAACCCTAATTGGAGTTTTAGACTTTGGCTTGGATATTCAGCAAGCCATCAATCTTCCTAAAATTACTAATCGAAACGACTATACGGCGTTAGAGAAGGGCACACCAATAGCTGAGCTTGAAGAGCCGTTAAAGGCACTCGGCCATAACGTTAAAGTAGTGGATTTAAACAGCGGTCTTCATGGCATTCAGTTTAAATCAGGTAAATTAATTGGCGGCGCAGATCCTCGCAGAGAAGGCATTGCAGTAGGGCGCTAATTTGGCGTTTGCCTAGTTAAAACTAGATGCAGCAATGCGCTGTTGAGTGAGTGAAAGCGGAAGGTTAGATATCTTCCGCTTTTTTGTTTGAGGCGGACGGTAACACTCGAGAGAAGAGTTATCTTTTATCGACTAGTTCGTGTAAGGCAATCAACCATCAAATATTAATATAACCTTCAAGGTAAGACACCGCTTGGCCAGAAATAAGCACGCGGTCACCTGCCACCTCACATTTTAATGTGCCGCCTCGTTTAGATGCCTGATAAGCCATAAGTTTTGATCGTCCAAATACTTTTGCCCAATAAGGCGCTAGCCCAGTGTGGATTGAACCGGTAACCGGGTCTTCATCACCGCCGTTCGCAGGCCAGAAGTAACGGGATACGAAGTCAAATTGCGTACCAGGCGCTGTCACTACCACATCATAGGGGGCGAGTGATTTAAGCTGCTCGCTGTCTTGAATTACGCTTAAAACGTCGTCTTCGTCAGAATAAACAGCAAAGTAAGCTTGGTTATTTTTTAAAATATTTTTGGGCTTGATAGAAAGCCCTTGTAGTAACGCTTCAGGCACATCGTTGACTGGGTGAGGCATTCTATTGGGGAAGTCCATTTGAATGAATCCGTCGTTTTTCTTAACGACTTTCATCATCCCAACCGACTTGGCGAATAGAGAAATATGCGGTAATTGGTAATTTTCGCTAAAGATTACGAACGCGGATGCCAGCGTTGCGTGGCCACAGAAGTCGATTTCCGTCAAGGGGGAAAACCAACGTATAGCGAATACGCCATTATCATCTTCAACTAAAAAGGCGGTTTCTGAAAGGTTATTTTCAGCAGCGATTTCTTGCATTTTTTCATCGCTAAGCCATTTACCCGTTATAACTACTGCAGCAGGATTGCCCTTAAACCTTACATTAGTAAATGCATCGACAACGTTAATTTTAATTTTCATTCGAACGCGCTTTTTTTATGATCATATTTAAGTCTGGTTTAATTGGCATTGCCTTAAATGGGCTAACGTTAGCGCCACCTGTATTTCCATGAGGTACTAGCCCAAAAACAGTTTTTGTGGCAGCGCCCGCAATTCTGAAAAGTTGACCAAAAAACTCACCAATATTGCCTTGTTTCACTGCCCATAAAAGCATTTGAACGTGTACTTTAACGTGTAGCCTTGTAGAGGCTTGACCAAGAACGTGGGCATTTTCTAAGTGTGAAAAAGCACACTTTTGGCTGTTTTGGTTTTGCTTTCTATCAGCTAGCGCTAGTTCAGCTTCTACATAAGGGCGAATATTGCGCGTAAAGCCTTTTGCTTTGAACATGGTGTAAGCACCTTTATTGAGGTTGATTTAAACCAAGCTCTTTTTGCATTTTCTTGGTTAACCCTAACGATACTAGTTTATAAGATGCGCTTAAATAATATTCTAATTCCTCATCTTCGTTACTGTCGCAATTGTACTGTTGTATCCATTTCATTCCACGACTAGCGAGATAGGGCGCAGGCCTATAGCCAAGCTTTTCTTCCAGAAAATAATAGTTTTGCTCAGATGTTTTAAAGGTAAAAGCAGGGTGTCCTTCCTTGCTAATGCTCCCTATAGCAAAGACTTTACCACCTACTTTCCATACTTCTGAATTCCCCCACTGAACGACGTGAGTAGTGTGGGGGAGTGCTTTGCAATAGTGATTGAATTCATCAATGGTCATATGATTCTATTTATTGAAGAAGCTGACTAGTGGTTATTGTGATTAGTAAGCATCTTAATAAAGGTTTGGTTCATATCGCTACCCTCTTTTAAGAACTCGTAGTTAAGCAAGTGGTCTGCCCCTTGGTAGTTTATGTGCTTACACTTCTGTTTAGTGCGCGCATTCATTTTTTCACAAACTGTTTCAGCCATAGTAGGCGAGGGCCAAATTTCATCGTTTTCGCCAGTCATTAACACAACATCGGCGCTGATTTTCTGTACAGGAATATTAGCTTTACCGTTGTCTGCTCGATTTTCTAAAGATTGCGTATAGAGATCTAGCAAACCATTAACTTCACCCGACGGGTTGAAAGGAACAAACGCTACGTCTTGCCCGTCGTAAGTCCAGCTGGAACCAGGCACTTTACTCCAATCTTTCAAAATACCTGCCCAAACAACAGAGCTAGGCGCAATAGCAACCACATTTGAAATACTTGGTTCTTTTGACGCTAGAAGAAGTGACAGTTCAGCGCCTTTCGACCAGCCAACTACAATAATGTTGTCCGGCGTGGTTTCGGGTTGTGATTTTAACCACGACATAGCCTGAATTACATATTCAAGAGGTATTCTCTCTAACTCTGGTGGTAAGCCTTCTTCCTTAAAATAAGCTAAAGCTAGGGTAGGGAATCCCGCTTCAACGATTGGACTAGCGAGCTTTTCTGGCACGCCGCCTTCGGATCCTCCAAGCACTAAAACGCCAACTTTACGTTCTTGTGACTCTGAAGAGTAATACGTAGCAACAAAACCATCATCTTCTATTTTTAGCGAGCGCGTAGAGGCTTCACACGAGAAAGAGACTAGCAAGGAAAAGAAAAAGTAGATAAGTAAGGTTTGTGTTTTCATTTTTTTACCCGTTTTTTTAACATAAAGTTAAGGTTGAGTACTCAACTGAAATAGCGCGTTCGATTATTCAATGGTCTTATGATTTTGTATATCGTTGCATATTTCGCAATGGATCCGCTTTTTAAAATTGTAAATGCGGCGAGCTGCAAATATAGAAATGGATATAAAAGCCCATGTAACCCCGAATTCAAGAGAGTAGGAAAAAGACTGGCCTTTAAAGTATTGAACACTGGAAAAAGTAGTGGCCAGCAAGGGAAATGCGACTAGGTATTGTAAAGTCCATTTTTTTATAGGCATTGTCGTTCCTTCGTAAATTTTCAAAATATAGATTTAGGCTATCACTAGTGTTCATCTACATATAAGCGTTGATAAAATGCGTGTCAATTTTCACCTTAAGATTGCTCATACATTTTAATAGGCATTCCATTTTCATTTCTGAGTATTCTTTTTGATTTTTTTCTTTCTAACTCAGCTTTCCATTCTGGCTTAATCACAAGATAGTAATAAACGATAAAGCCTAGCCATGATAATAAAAACGACATCAAGAACCAGATGACCTTGTTATTACCAGAAGCCTTTTTAGATATAAGTGCTAGAACCCAAGGTAGGATATTTATTGTGAAAAAAGAGATAAAAAGTACAAGTAAAAACGATAAGTTCATAAAATATCCTTTCTTATTAAACTATCTAATAGAGAACACGGCAGCCATCTAAGATGTGAAACTCGTGTGCGAAAATTAGAATCTACGTGTCGGGATCCGTGCTTACGTATTTCAACGGCCAGTTCGAGCTCCTTACTAGTTTGCCTTCTGACCTTGGAAACATCAATGATTCTCCAATTCAGGCTTGGGGTAACTACTTTTAAAACTAAATGCATCCTGAGATTCTCCATTTTCCCGAAGATGGTCTAATTTAGTGATAGCTTCCTGAAGGGTTGGAATATGACCCTTCGGTATCCACCAAAGCACATAAGATGCTTCGCTTAAGGGCAAAAACCACTCTTTTTTACGCTTAAGGAAATCAATGTGATGCGTCTTGAACATGAAGTTCTTAAGGGACTCTACGCTTTCCCAAGCAGACATGTTAACAATGATATCTGGGGTATTTTCTACCTCTATATTAGTGGCATCACCTGATTCGTCTTTCAAACGCCAGATAAATCCTGGACTTTGTTCAGCAATGGCGTTGATAGGGTCTAAGTTATTTACAAAGTCCGCCATTTCGGGGGACTCCAAGTTAAACCTGACTTTTCCAATATTCAATTGAGCGAGATGCATATTGTCTCCTTGACTTTTAACTTAGAGAACGCGTTTTATAAAGTTAGACTAGGTCTAGTACTTTGAAGTGTCTGTCTTGGAATTAGTTTACGCATTTTCCAAATAACGTACTTTTGAATGGAGAAAACGAATAGTTAGCTCCAATTTTAAAACAGTTGCTTGAGCAGTCTGCTCAGATGCCAGTTCAGCACATTGGCACCCGAAAACAAAAAACAAAGTTAAAAGATTCCTTTTCATTGACCTAAACCTCTTATTGCACAAGACACTAAGTGCCTAGTTACATTCACTCGTTTGCAATGGAATAAACTGTGTCAGCACAAAAGTTACAGATAGCACCATCTTTACCTGTTATGAGCTTGGTTACTTCTTGTCGTGATTTTCCGCAAAAGCTACAAACTAAAAGCGAAGATTCCTTTTTGAAAGGTTCGTATTCGGTAGGCTTGATAGTACAGCTGTTACCCAAGCATAGTTGGATAACATCGTTTTCTGATAATTGATGTAACCCCCAATCTTGCGTATGCGTGTCGCCAACACTGAATGAGGTGACACTTAAAACAAATGATTCTGAGTTTTGTAGCTTTTCAATTCGAATCTCTAGAGCATCTTCGATATTCGCACCCACGTCAAAAGCTTCCAATCCATTGATTTCAATTCTACAAGACTTCATCCTTACTCCTGTAAACAAAAAGTACCCAGATAGAGGGCTGTAGCACGTGGGCTAAAATGTGAAGCAGCCCACATGTATGGTTCCTAGGGAATTTGCGAGCGAGTTTATTCCATTGTTCGGTGCGTGCATCTTTAAATCACCACGTTAGGGGCTTTACCATGAAAGTCCAAGTACAGTTTTTTGAGATTATCTGGTACCAGAGGCCAGCCACGTTCAATACCTTCTTTGGTACCTTTCCAAAATAAGTGCTCTGTATAATATACATCTATGTACTCGAATTCTGCTTCGGTTGCAGTATCTAGTTTTTCGCTTATGTACAGCAACTGTTCTAATGCTTCTTCTAAATTACCTTGGTTAAACAAAATGGTTGTCAAATTTGCGAACTCTTCCATTAGAAATGTGAGTGCCCAATTTTCATGTTTTTCCATAAGAGGCACAACGTCAGGAAATTTAGTACGTATCTCTTTTAACAATTGTCTTATTTCTGATTTAGCCATTGATTTCTCAGAAGCTTCTAACATTAAGCTAAGAGGCGCATATGCGCTGAGCATAATGGCGAAGCTGCCCCGCATATATGCCTTCTAGTGACCAACGGGAACGGCTTTATTTGTTTGTTACATCGCAAGACCTCTGAACCTCCCTACGACCTTTTTATCGGGTATTTGACAATGCTTTGTACCACCGAAAAGCTTAATACGGTTGCGAGCAAAAATTCTGTAGAAGAAGTCTCTAAAAGAACGCGGCAAGATTTTAGTTACACCGAATAAAAACCAGAACCCAGTTAAGTCTTTTGCGATTTCTAGTGCAGCGTCAGACCAAAGAAAAACGTTTCCGTTCTTAACTAACATAAAAGTATCAACACCTACAGTATCAACTTTGTAACGTTCGATAACTTCTTGAGCATATTCTGATTGCATTGGTGAGAATATAAAACGTTCAGTTTTGTCGCGCTTCAAAATAAAGGCAACTGCTCCATTACAGAAGTTACACACCCCATCGTAAATAACTAAGTCCTTGTCTTCCATCGAACTATCCCGCGATATAACGCTAAGCTTTGAGGCAGTGACGTAGCGACATATCTACGAAGTGCCGTTGCGTTACTGTCCCAGTGACCAAAGGGAACGCGTTAAGCGCCTCGTTAAACACAAGTTTCAGCTAACGAAGTGCTGGCTTGCGATGTGTTTGAAAGCATTTTCTCCATACTTTGTTTTAGAACCATTACTTCCTTGGCCCTATTTTCGTTAAGAATTTGATGGCCAAGCTCTAGTAATTCGATGCGTGTTCTGACGAAACTACAGATGGCTTGTTTTGCGTTTTCTAATTCACCATTTTCTATTTGTTGATGAACAGAAGAAAGATGAATAATGCTGCTATATAACTCTGTAGAGTTTGAACTAGCGCCCGCCGACGTACTGATATATGCGCCGAGAAATAATCCCGAAGTAAAAATGGCTATTGAGAATAGTGAACAAATAATCTTATGTTTCATTCAATACTTCCTTGTGCATAACGCCTAAATATGGGGCACAAACAGGCAGGCTATAATGGCGAAGCCGCGCACGTGTTTGCGTCCCAGCGAGCGGTAGCGAGTGACATAATTTGTTTGTTATGTTGCAATGCTCACTAGTCCCAGCACGCTTAGTAGCGCCCATGCGCCAATGGAAATTTTTTGTAATCTGTTAAATTTAAAATTTGATTGTGCAAGCTTTTTTGCGCTTACAGCGGTAATGAAAAAGAAGGCAGCCATGCAGCTCGTAGCCAGCGCCAGTATTATGAGGTTGTAGTTGAAAAGCAATCCGTGAACCAAAATAAGCATTGCGACCGTTAAAAATCCAAATACTATCCTGACACCAAGTATATCAACCTGCATAAAACAGCCTCCGTTTTACCAATTCCTTTCTGCAACATAACACCCCACATAAGGGGCAGTAACACGTGGGCTAAAATCCGAGCGAAGCGACAGAGCCCACGTGTTACTGTCCCAGCGAGCCTGCGAGCGGCTTAATGTGATTGTTATGTTTACTTGCCTAAAAAGCGCAGTTGTATTTTTAACATAAACGCCAGCAGTAATCCGCAAACAATAGGTGTTGCCAATATAAAGTTTACTCTTCCTTGATGCCAATTTTGAGAAAGCCAATAAATAACAAAGAGTACTGAATAAACAGGAAACAGCACCATTAACTTGCTTTTTTGTACTGCCACCTTTGTGTATTGCCCTAGGGCCAGTGACATAAAGAAGAGAAAAGAAAAAACGAAATAAGTTATATACAGAGTATTGTATATAGCTTCCAGCAATGGATTTTGAATAAGGAGTATGAAGAATAGAATGCTCAACCCAATAAATGGATAGCGCGCCGTTTTAATACTCATTAATGCCTAATTCCTAGGGTAAACATAACTTTTAAATAAGGGGCGCAGGCATGTGGGGCATAATGGCGAAGCCGCCCCGCATGTATGCGTCCCAGCGAACGAAGTGAGCGTCAACAGTTGTTTGTTAGTTTTTGTTTAGCTCTAAACTATCAGGATCTAACGTAAAGTATTCATTTACTTCATAATCTAGCATTGGGCGACCAAGAAATGTTTTGGTTCCAGATTCTTTGTTTGGCCAGTAAACTGAGTATGGGAGTACATTCATATGCTTATAAACTTTAACGATTTGTGGAGCGCCGCCTATATGTGGGTATTTTTCATCACGAATCATTTCAATCAAAACTTCAAGCGGCTCCATATCTAGACCTGGGATGTTAGCAATACCTTTTGAATGTATAAGCTTTGTCATTTTCCGCCTCGCAACATCCGTATTATTGCCTATGAAGGCATAATATTTCGTACCATCGGCTCTCTTTATATGATTAGACGCTTTGCGAAAATGAAATTCATCTTTATCTTGATCGTAATATAGTGTCCAAATCTTAAAGCTATTCGTTTTCCAAGAATATCCAGCAAATAAAAACATCGCATCTGGTACTTCAAATGCATCGCTACCTTTTGGAAGATCATGAATATGCTCTCTCATTCCTTCGATAACTTTTAGGATGTGCCCTTTTAAATCTGTTATATCTATGGCGCGAGATGACGATTTTGTATGCATGGAGATAGAATTATTTATTTGTACCATCATTGGATATGCATATTGTGTGTTTCCAGCAAAACATAAAACAGAGTCCTGTCTTACAAGGGGAATTATTTTCGGACAGCAATCCCAAGCCCTTCCCCATCGAAGTCTACTATCAGTTGCTATTACTAACTCCTCTGTGTTTTTTACTTTTCTAATCCATGCTACTGATAGAGTCACGATTCCTCCCTAAAGAACTAACGCCCGCATTTGCGGCTGCTTTGAAGCGCAGCGGAAAAGCAGTCCGACAACATGCGCTTGTTAAGCCTTGCCGCCATAAATTTCGGTGATGAATTGCTGAACATCAGCTACCTCTCTTTCAGTTTTTGTAATGACGACTTCTTGACCCTCTGAAAGAGCCGGAATAAATAGTATTCCATGGTTAATACTAGCAGCACTCATATAGGTGTATAGCTGTTCACGCCCGCTAACTCTGATTGCTGAGGGGTTCATAATCGGACTTTTGAGTTCAACAATAACTTTTTCATCTCCTTTTTCCAAAATAAGATCCGGCCTTAACACTCTACCATTACCAATTCGAATTATTTGATCAGAAAATATTGTAATGTCTGGAGCTACAGCGCTAAGAAAGCCATGTAGACTTCCCATGACTTCGGCCTCAAGAAATCTAGGAGCGTGTCCTCTTTGTATTTTTGGCGTTTCCTGACAGTAGGAAGTAAGCAAGAAAATCACTTGCTCATAAAACCCCATTTCAGATGAAGCTTTCAGTTTATCAGCAAACAACTTGGCTTCTTTTTCTTCTTTATCCTTCGCGTGCTTTCCTATCATTTGATCTAGTAGAATATTGAAAAATGCATAGATATTAACTATTGCCAAAAATGCTTCTTGTTCGGAGAAATACAACTTATAGTCATGAGTGGATTTATTACGCCATTCTTTTCTGTAGTTTGAAAATAGCTCGAGAACTCTTTCTTTTAGAAGATTATTTGTTTCAAGATACTTTTCTATATCGTTTGGTGTTTTTCTTCCTGCAGCTTCACCAGTCAATACGACATAAGCCTCTTTTAAAGCACCTTCGAAGGCCTGGTTAGTACGGTAAACGACATCATTGAACAAATAGTCTTCGCCTCCCTGCCCATTGCTAAGGTGCTTTTCAGCAATTTCAATGTGATTTAATACGCATTCAATTCCAAGATAATTGCTAGTACCTTCAAAAACCTTGCTTTTATCTTTTATTAGCTTAGATAGATCCATATTCCTACTCGAAGGCTTAACGCCGCAAGAAACGGCGAGTTTACGAGTCCGATTTGCTTGCCTTGTTAAGTCGTAATTCGTACTCGGTTAATTTAACTAGGAAATCATCAATAAACGATAATTCCCTCTCTTTGCTTGCTAGAGATTTTGCAAAATTTGCTTCAACTCTAATCTCTTGGCACTGTGCAATTGAGGCTCCGTCCATGCCATATAGAATCCCCGAAGGCCATTCATGTACGCAATGTGACAACCAACTCAAAATACTTTGTAAAAGTAATTCATTACCTTCTTCCATGCTCGGATCAATTTCGTGGCATTTCCTATAAAAATCCATTTCAACATTAGAGCCAAGTTCTTCAAAGATACCTTTGGTTTGATATACATTCTGAACCAGCTTTCCTAGCCACAACGTTGAATTATAGTCACTGCGCTCATAGCCTTTCTTTAGTACGGGGTAAACAAGATCAATAAAGACCTCATGCCTAATGCAGCTATGCCTGTTTTTTTCTAGCTTTGGCAAATAACTCCATACCCAACTCTTTATTTCATCGTCATTTTCAAATGAATCAACAAACTGCTTGATCGAAGCAGCGGCCTTCTTCTTGAGGCCTAACTCAAGCTCCGATTCAAATCTTTCGAAGTATTCAATATTCATAGAGACTTAACACCCCCATAAGGGGCAGTAATACGTGGGCTAAAATCCGAGCGAAGCGACAGAGCCCACGTGTTACTGTCCCAGCGAAGCGACTTAATGTGATTGTTAGACTTCACCTCATGCGATGTTGTAACTCTGTATCACCAGTGCATTCTATATAAAGTTTTTGAAACTTATCCTTTATATCAGGAAGCTCATCTAACGCATACTCGCAAAAACCTTCAGCATAGTGTTCTCCCTTTGGAGTTTCATGAATGAAGTCAAACACCCCATGTCTAAGATGTTGAAGTTCAGCAACTCCTTTACCATATTCTATGCTCCTGGAATAAAAATCCTCATCTAATTCTGCTATTTCGGTAATCAATTGAGTAAAGACTTGGTCCTTTATTTCAGGAACAAAAATACCACCGCCACCACCATCTGGGCGAACGTACTCAAATCGTTCCGTTCCTGAAGTAGAACTAATGATTTGATATAAGGTTTCTGGGGGCATTTCTTTAACTTTTTTAACTATACTCTCGATCTGTTTCCAAACCCAATAATTGAGTTTTATCTCCTCAGCCAATATTGTCTTTAGTGCCTTTATTTTCCGATTTTTCGATGCATTTTTACGGTAGGCTTCCAATACTTCTTTTATGATGAAAAGTGTAATTGCGACAATCGCGCCTATTGATAGTGGATTCATATTATCTGTCATATCAAGATGATTGAACTCTTCAATTGCTAGAAAGAAAAGGCTAAATAGAAAGTAAGCAAAAGCTATCGCGGTTATGCCAAAAATAGCACCGAAAATTTCTGGTAATAAAGTCCTAAGAATGTTCAAGACAAGAGATTCCAAACGTGAAGTCTAACGCTAAGCTAACGGGCAGTGACGTAGCGGTATAATCGCGAAGCGCCGCTGCGTTACTGTCCCAGTGAACGAAGTGAGCGAGTTAAGCGCTTTGTTATATCCCGTTGCTTCCATTTCTACTTTGACTCCTTTCAAGTTTATCGAGTTTTGAGTTTACTTCATCTAGTGAAGTTTGAATTTGGCGCAATACAGGGTTTGACCGTGCATGATTTCTTATTTCTTCTTCTCTGAACCCTAATTTTGAATCCATATAGCCAAGGACTAGCGAGCAAAGCACAAATAAAACCAAGATTACTGGTACAGCAATGAGTGGTTTTTCTAAAACAAACTGGCTTACAGGGTTGTTGTCCAATGAGTTGATAAAGACAAAAATGATTAGCAAGAATTGAATGTATCCAATGTACATTTTGGACCGGTCTATATAGACCTTCCAACGAATCAATGTTTGTTTATTGAATCCTTTTATCAAAAAAATCTCCTAGGGATATAACTTCCAAATATGGGGCGCAAACACGTGTGCAATAATGGCGAAGCCGCGCACGTGTTTGCGTCCCAGCGAGCGGCAGCGAGTGACATAATTTGTTTGTTATGTGGCACTTACTCGCACCTACTTCCTTTGTCTCTAACCACATAAGTAGCAAACTTATCAGATTCACTACCTGCGATAAGCTCATGTTCGAACCGACCATCCATTACATCAAACCAAAAGCATCTAATTTGTTTGTTTGGGTGATTAACCGAAATATCTTCGATCTTTTCATGAATTTCAGGGTCATCTAATAGTAGCTCGCCAAACAAAAAAGAAGCTTGAGCTTTATAAGTGTTGGGAGTTTCAGCATTAAGCAATTCCAAAACAACAGATTTGTAGCGGTGTTTATTACGAATAAATAACTCTGTTGCCCCATCGTCCATACCAGAACCTAAAGAGTACATCTTGTGGAGCAAGAAAACTTGAGCCTGGTTACTAAAGGCAATAATCGCAATCAAAGCTGACGTTAAAACTACAATTCCAATAAATATTTTCACTTAATCTTCCATGCCACATAACTTTTCAATAACGGGCGCATACACGTAGGGCATAATGGCGAAGCCGCCCTGCGTGTATGCGTCCCAGCGAACGAAGTGAGCGAGTTTATTGAGTTGTTAGGTGGCATTGTTTCCCCGAAGATATACACCAATATGGTCGCCCGAATACTTATGGTTTTTAAAGTTACCACGTTTGACAATTGGGATAGAGCCTAAAGTGTTGGTTATTTGTTGTTGAAGTTCTGGAGTGCTGAACTTTGAATCTTTTGGAACAACTATGAGTGGCGTGAATAAGAAGTGAGAGAAGTCTTGATGGCCACTTATTACGGTGTATCCACTTTTTTCTAATTTGATTCTCAGGTTAGTTAGCTTAGCTTCGCTAACTCCGTTTGAATGGAGGTGAATAGTAGGTTTAGCGACTGATGTGCACCCAACCAATACAATGATAAAAAATGACAGTAGTATCGTTTTCATCCCTGACACCTAACGCTAAGCTTTGGGGCGCTAGCACGTGGGCTAAAATCCGAGCGAAGCGAGCCAGCCCACGTGTTAGCGTCCCAGCGACCGGAGGGAGTGCCAACAGCGTTTTGTTAGGCGTACAACTGAAAGTACGCAGCTTTGCTGCCACCACTAGCCAAATAGACCGCGTGTTTAAATAATTGAATTTAAGATAAAACAACCTTGTGCGAAATGCCAGATGTTAAGGACATTGCTGGACAAACAAGCGAGTTTAGAAAAGTGGTGATGCAGAATGTTGGCGTTGCGGTGTTGAAAAAAAACGCGTTGCTAAAGCTATTGAAACTACCGAAAAAGCAAGCCGTAAAGACAACCTAGCGAAACAACCTTGATGTAGGAATGTCACGGCAGAACCTACTTTTTAATGCTGTAAGTAAATGACGCCTAACACCCCACTTAGGGGCACAAATACGCAGGCTATAATACGGAGCGAAGCGAAGGGAGCCTGCGTGTTTGTGTCCCAACGAGCGCCAGCGAGTGACTACAGTGTTTTGTTAGCTGCTTTTTGCATAAATATAGACATTCCCTGATTCGTTTTTGAATGAAACTCCTAATTTGGTTAATAGTTTTAGAAATTCACTCTCACAAGAAATAACTTGCTTTGGAACTAGTCTGCCTATTCTCTTTAAGTAACGCGGACGAACAAAAATCCACTCAAGATCCTCTAATGGATAAAGGCATAATGCAGACCAATCACCCAAATAGGTGACGTCTTCGTCGAAGATTTGAGGAAAAGGAGCGTGACCAAATTTCTTATATTGAAATGGAGGAGGAAATGGCAATTCTGTTTTTATTCCATCGATTAACATTTCCAATTCTGAAACATCCATTATGAAAAATCCTTTTTTGTTAATTGGGCAGCTAACTTTTCAATAACGGGCGCAGGCACGTAGGGCACAATGGCGAAGCCGCCCTGCGTGTATGCGTCCCAGCGAACGTAGTGAGTGAGTTTATTGGCTTGTTATGTGGCATGCTTATTCGAAGAAAGAATGCTAGCAGTAGCCAATACACTACCAATAAAGATACCGGTGATACAGAATGCTAGCCCGGCTTCTTGACCAGATAAAACACCAGACTGTAATTGCGAGTAAACAGGTGATAGACCGAAGTAAGCGCCGACAGCACAGCCAATAAAGCTGAATGACAAACCAATTTTAGTTCCTAGTTTCATAGTTAAAAATCCTTCTTATCTTGATTTACCTTTGACACATAACAATTTAATGTACAGAAAAAATCCTTTATGCAAGGTGGAAACTATCCGTATATCACTTATGAGCGTTTTGATATAATTACCCTAAAACAACCCATTAAACAAAAAATAAACGCTTTTAAGCATAAAAGCCGGAAAACATCCTTTTTATTTTCTTCATTTGTAAAAAGCTACGTTGCTGGCCATAAAAACAACGTTTATCTACACGTTATAAATAGGCATCTGGATGAATTTTATTAACCTTCCATTCACCGTCTTCTTTAATCAAGTCTAGGCTACGCAAGTCTTCAATTTTATCGTCGTTGTATGTTCCACTTAAAAATACGGTGATTGTCGATTTTTCTGCGAACTCGTTGCGGCCAACTCGGCCTGCACTTTGAGGAGTGATGGTGACGGTGTCATATTTAAGGTTTAAGAGGTGGCGCTGAACGTTACTGTTAGTGTGGTATCTCGTTAATATACGAGACAGTTTTTCGCTTGATAGTCGAATTGCTGTATCAAGGTTGTCATCTTCATAAACACTTTTGAGAAACGCTACGGTGGTGTACTCAGGGGTACTTTCATCAAGCATGCCGTACCGCCCGATGCCTTCTTCCTTTTTACCGCAAGCGGATAAAATCAACACTGTAAAAAGCCCGAACAGGGCGTACCACATACGCGTTTTCATTTGGATTACCTTAATGTAAAGAGGTCCGTTTCTTATTGATAGTTTTATATCTCAACGAAGTCAATGCGCTCGCCGCTTCGCTAATCTATGCTTTGATTATTCACAATATTGTGCACAAAAGCAAAGTAATAGAGTGGAAAAGTCAGGTGTTTGTGTTCATAAAACTTCATGAGAAACAGAAAAGAGTAGGCATAAAAAAACGAGGCACTAGGCCTCGTTTTTAAATAATTGAAACATTTTGGCGGTTATTGAACTTCTTCTTGTTCGTCGAACGCACCAGCAAACAGAGGGCTACTTAGGTAACGTTCTGTGCCGCTTGCTAGAAGTACTACAACCACTTTGTCTTTGTTTTCTGGGCGTTCAGCAAAACGCTTAGCAGCAACAACGGCTGCACCAGAAGAAATACCTGCAAGAATACCCTCGTCGGTCATTAACTTGCGCGCCATGTCCATACATTCTTCGTTGGTAACTTGCTCAACTTCGTCAATTAGGTCTAGGTCTAGGTTACCTGGAATGAAACCTGCGCCAATACCTTGAATTTTGTGTGGGCCAGGGGTTAATTCTTCGCCCGCAAGCGCTTGGGTAATTACTGGAGAGTCTGTTGGCTCAACAGCAATTGAAGTGATCGCTTTACCTTTCGTATTTTTAAGGTAGCGACTTACACCCGTGATAGTACCGCCCGTACCTACACCAGCTACGAATGCATCTACTTTACCGTCTGTATCTTCCCAAATTTCAGGGCCAGTGGTTTTTTCGTGAATAGCCGGGTTAGCCGGGTTGTCGAACTGTTGAAGCAATACGTATTTGTCTGGATCTGATGCCACAATTTCTTGTGCAGCGGCAACGGCACCTTTCATGCCCTTAGGCGCTTCAGTAAGAACAAGGTTTGCGCCCAAAGCTTTTAGAAGTTTGCGACGCTCAAGGCTCATGCTGCTAGGCATGGTTAGCGTTAGCTTATAACCGCGAGACGCTGCAACAAACGCCAAAGCGATACCTGTGTTACCACTGGTCGGCTCTACAATTTCTTTACCTTCGGTAAGGACACCGCGCTTTTCAGCATCCCAAATCATGTTTGCGCCAATACGGCACTTAACGCTGAAGCTTGGGTTACGCGATTCAATTTTTGCGTATACATTACCTGATGTTACGCGATTTAGCTTAACTAGTGGCGTGCGGCCAATAGATAGGGAATTGTCGTCAAATACGTTCATTATAAATCCTTACCTCGTTCCTTATTTTATAGGAAACCCCGTCTGTCGTGATCTGTACGACCTTTTTAATAGTTAATAATTCAACGCGTGTGATAGTTAATAATTCACAGCCTGAATTAGGGGATTTCGTCATACCCCTATATCATTGGTCCCAATCAGTAAAATGCAAAGTGCTTTTTAGCTATATGTTATATCTATGGGCAATCATGAGAAGGCCTTGATATTATAGTTAAAATTGCAAAGACGAAAAATTATACGGAGTACAACAATAATGGCTTTTAGTGGCACGTCTAATTATATCGCAACCAAAGACTTACAGCTGGCGGTTAACGCAGCTATTACGCTAGAGCGTCCGCTTTTAATTAAAGGCGAGCCGGGCACAGGTAAAACCATGCTTGCTGAAGAATTGGCCGAGAGTTTAGGCACCGAACTAATTCAGTGGCACATTAAATCAACCACTAAAGCACAGCAAGGTTTGTACGAATACGACGCAGTGTCACGCCTTCGCGACTCTCAACTTGGTGATGATCGCGTTCACGATATAAGCAACTACATCGTAAAAGGTAAATTATGGGAAGCCTTTAGCGCAGAAAAGCGCCCGGTACTATTAATTGATGAAATTGATAAGGCTGATATTGAGTTTCCCAACGACTTGCTGCTAGAGCTCGATAAGATGGAATTCTTCGTTTATGAAACACAAGAACGTGTAGTCGCGAAGCAGCGTCCGATTGTTATTATTACATCGAACAACGAAAAAGAGCTGCCAGATGCTTTCCTGCGCCGTTGTTTCTTCCACTACATTCAGTTCCCGAATCCAGAGGAAATGCAAGAAATCGTTAACGTACATTTCCCAGATTTAAAGAAAAAGCTGCTTGATGAAGCGTTAAAGGCTTTCTTTGAAATTCGAGATGTACCAGGGCTTAAGAAAAAGCCTTCTACCTCTGAACTTATCGACTGGTTGAAGCTTTTAGTTGCTGAAGATATCCCACCAGAAGCGCTTCACTCAAAAGACGGAAAAGCTACTATTCCTCCACTTTACGGGGCACTACTTAAAAACGAACAAGACATACATTTGTTTGAAAAACTGGTCTTTATGGCGCGTCGCTAATGCTTATTCAGTTTTTTTATACACTGCGAAAATATCAGGTTAAAACCACGCTGCGCGAGTTGCTGGATTTGCTTAGTGCGCTTGAAAAGCACGTGGTGTATGCCGATATCGAAGCGTTCTACAGTTTGTCGCGTACCATAATGGTGAAGGACGAAACGCAGTACGATAAGTTCGACAGGGCGTTTGCTGAATATTTTGAAGGTGTCGAATCTGTCGATCTATTCGGTAAAGATATCCCTGAAGAATGGCTGCGTAAGGAAATCGAAAAAAATTTAAGCCCTGAAGAGCGTGAGGCGCTGCGTAAAGCCGGTGGCCTTGAAGAACTGATGGAAACGTTGAAAAAGCGCTTAGAAGAACAAGAAAAGCGTCACCAAGGTGGAAATAAATGGGTGGGCACCGGCGGAACATCCCCGTTTGGCGCTTATGGCGACAATCCAGAAGGTGTGCGAATAGGGCAAAAGGGAAACAGAAAGTTTTCGGCAGTAAAAGTATGGGATAAACGCGAGTTTAAAAACCTAAGCTCTGATGTAGAACTGGGTACGCGTAACATAAAAGTGGCCCTTAGGAAGCTACGCAAGTTTGCTCGCACAGGCGCAAGTGAGCAGCTAGATGTGCCAACAACCATAGGTGAGACAGCTAAAAAAGGCGGTTTACTCGATATCCACATGTCACCAGAACGTCACAATGCGGTAAAAGTGTTGATGTTTTTTGATGTGGGCGGCTCTATGGACCCACACGTAAAAAGTACTCAAGAGCTTTTCTCTGCGGTGCAAAGCGAGTTTAAATACTTAGAGTACTTTTATTTCCACAACTGCGTGTATGAGGAGGTGTGGAAAGATAACCTTCGTCGCAATAAAGAACGCATTCCTATTTGGGATATCATTCATCGCTACGGAAAAGACTACAAGGTTATTTTCGTAGGTGACGCTACCATGGGGCCGTATGAAATAACGTATCCAGGTGGCAGTGTAGAGCATTGGAATGAAGAGCCGGGCAGTGTGTGGATGCAGCGCTTATTGAACCACTTTAACAACGCTGTGTGGCTTAATCCGCAAGCTGAGAATTACTGGCCGTATTATTCGTCTATCAAAATTATTCGTGAAATTATGGAAGACAGAATGTATGGGCTTACGCTTGAAGGGTTAACGGCTGCTATTAAAGGGCTTAGCAGAAGCCGCTAAGCCCTTTGACGTGTCACGTTTTATTTCTTTGATATAACGGATATTGAATTGAAGTCGGAAAATTATGCCGTAGCACTTGTGGTGTTGGCGGGCGGAAAGAGCGCTCGCTACAAGGGTAATAAGCTTTTATCGGAACACCCAATTTCTGCGCTTTCTCTTATACAACACAGTGTGGGGGAGGTAGTTAGTGCGCGCAATGACTTAGCGTTAACCAGTGAATTACCCATTACTGTTGTTACGGGTAAATGGCATGATTCCGTAAATACGCAGCTAAAACACTCTCCATGTAAGGTTTCTGAACTACCCATCAGTATCGTTCACAACGCTAATTGGGATGAAGGCCTTGCATCAAGTATTCGCACTGGACTCACGCATCTTTTAAGCCTTTCATCACTGTCGAAATCAGTATCCCCGACAGCAAAGGGCTTGTGTACAAGACCTACTCACGTGCTATTCACGTTGGCCGATTTGCCGAGTCTTAATGCACAAGACTTCGTTCGCCTTATCAACTCTTCTTATGCGAACCCTAATCACATAGTATGCAGTGAATGGCAAAAGCAGGGAGAGAACAATAGTCGATTAACCGTACCTGCTATCTTTCCTGAAGCGGTATTTAGTGAACTGCTAGCGCTAAGTGGCGATATGGGGGCTAAGCCGGTTATTAAGAAGTATGCGAAACTAGGTAGGGTAACGGCTGTGTCTATACCTAACGCACAATTTGATATAGACACGCCACAAGACTGGGACAAACTAAAAAGCAGGGGGTAACTGCTTTGGTTCAATTGAACATTTTAAACTCGCCCTTCGGGAAGGTCTGGCAAGCTTCTGACTGGGCAATGATCTATGCGGATAGGTATTATGCATTCGCGATACGATGCACAGCACTGGGCCTTTGGATGTAAAGAAGGCGTGCACCTAGCATAACAGCTGCGGCACTCAATCCTACAATGAAGCCAATCCAAAACCCTGCTGCGGCCATTGGTTCTGCCGTTATCCAGTTTGTTCTACCTAAAATAACGCCTGTAGGTAGACCTATTAACCAGTAGGACACAAAGGTAATAACAAACATCGCTGTTGTGTCTTTATAGCCGCGTAATGCATTAGCCGAAATCACCTGAACCGCATCAGACAATTGGAATAACGCCGCGTAAATCAATAGCGCATTTGCCAAGGTATATACGGCTTCGTCGCTGGTGTACAGGCCAATGATGAATCCCTTTGCTAGCAGGGTGAAGCTAGCCGTACACGCAGCGGTGAAAAAACCGATCAGAATAGCGGTTCGAGCTGCAATTTTTGCCTGTCGTGGGTTATTTTGCCCTATGCGATAGCCAATGCGAATTGCTGCTGCCATACCAATACTCATAGGAAACATGAACATCAGGGCCGAGAAGTTCAGTGCGACTTGGTGGGCCGCTACCGTTGTGGCACCAAAAGGGGCTAATAACAATGCAACCAGTGAAAACAGCGTCACTTCAAATAGGATAGTCATAGCAATGGGCAAGCCCATTTTGAAGGTGCGATTTATGGTTACCATGTTAGGTTTATACAATTGTCCGAACAAATTGTACTTTTGCAGGGCAGGGGCAAAACGAACATAGATAACGGTTGCTATAAGCATAGTGTAAATCACAATGGCCGTTGCAATACCACAACCCGCACCGCCCATAGCTGGTAATGGGCCTACACCATAGATAAACAGGTAGTTCCCTACAATGTTCGCCATCAGCCCGATAACCGTAATAATCATAGTGGGTTTGGTTTTACCCAAGCCTTCACAATAGTTTCTAAGCCATTGGTAAAGTGCAAATCCAGGCATAGCGAACAGCACATACAGTACGTAGTCTACGGTAATGCTAAATAGCTCGGGCGCCATAGGGAACAGCGCGACTATGCTTTCAGTAAACGGAATTAAGCCTGCTACCGCTAATCCCACAAAGAAAACCAGATAACCAGCTTGCTGACTTGCGTCGGCAATACCACTTAAATTTTTGTTTCCCTGCAGCCGTGAAATGATTGGGGGAAGTGCCAGCGCTATACCCTGTATAAAGCAAAGCAGTGGCACAGTGATGCTAAATCCAAGTGCTACCGCAGCCATGTCGGTTGCACTGTAACGCCCAGCCATAATAGTATCGCTAACGCCCATTAGCATTTGAGTAATCTGCGCAACCAACAATGGCCATGCTAGTTTTAAAATGTCTCTTCCTTCTAAAAGAAAGCGTTTCTTATTCACGGTAATGTGTCTCTATATGGGTCGCCTAGGGCGATAAAAATGCAGAAAATAAAAACGAGCTTAAAAGCCTTAACGAAGTAGCGTTTCAACAACGAACTTGTTAAAAATGTAGCGGTATAACCGGAACCGTATCGCCAACTTTTAACTCACTTATATCTTCATGTACTACCATTAGGCAGTTAGCAGAAGTGATTGAAGTCATAACGCCAGAGCTTTGTGACTTAAATGGTGTGACTTCCCATTCACCTTGATTATTTCTTACCATGGTTGCACGCTGAAAGTCTCGGCGGCCTGCACGTCGCTTAAGAGGTGTCGTAATGCTAGCGTTAACAAAGAACGGCTCGTGTGGTTGTACTTGTCCTTGCATTTTTTTGATAACAGGCACAACCAATAATTTTGCGGTAACAAATGAAGACACAGGGTTGCCAGGCAAACCGCAAAACAACGTGTTGTTTATTTTGCCCAGTGCAAAGGGTTTACCCGGTTTAACTGCGACTTTCCAAAAGTCGATAGTGCCCAATTCAGCGATGATATCTTTTACATAGTCGGCATCGCCCACAGATACACCACCGCTACTTACCATTACATCTACACGCTCGCTCGCCTCAATGAAGAGTTTACGCAAAGAAGCTTCGTCGTCTTCTACAATGCCGAAATCAATAAGCTCTACATTTTCATTGCTTAAGATACTACTTACACCAACGCGATTAGACTCGAAAATTTGTGTCGATTTACAGGGTTCGCCAGGTGCAGCAAGTTCAGAACCAGTCGCGACTACACCAACGCGAAGTTTTCTGAATACTGCCACCTTACTGTTTCCTTGGGAGGACAGCAGCATAAGGTGTTCGGCGTGAAGGCGCGTGCCCTTGCTTATTAGTGTATCGCCACTGGCGATATCATTGGCCTTTTTACGTATATTCTCTTGCGCCGATGGAATTTTATTGATCAAAACCTCGCCATCATGACTTTCGGTATTCTCTACCATTACAACGGCGTTAGCATTGGCAGGCACCGGGGCCCCCGTCATTATTTTAAATGCTTTACCTTTTTCAAGCGGCTCATCAGCACTCATGCCAGCTGTAATTACACCCTGTACTTTGAGTTTATCACTGTGTTTGAGATCTTCCGCATTTACGGCATAGCCATCCATTGCTGAATTATCCCATGGCGGGACATCAACGTGGGCAGTTACATCTTGGGCCAAGATGCGGTTGTTGGCGTCAAAAATGCTCACTTGCTCAACGTCGTTTATCGCTTTTGCAGCGTCTAATGCTTTAGTGAGGGCTTCTTCTAGTGAAAGCCATTTAGATGACATACCAACAACTCCATGAAATGATTTAACACGCGGATATTACAGAAAAAGCGGCCTTATACCAAAGGTTAAAGCGTGAAATAAAAGAAAGTATGCGTAAACGACGCAATTGAAGTTTCATCAACGGCTATGTCAGATGAATTAAGAAGCGAACGTTAATATCTCTTCAAAGTCGTCGAAAACCCAGTTAGGTTTATATTTTGCGATGTTCTCACCATAGTTATACCCGTAGGTAAGCCCTATACTTTTTATGTTCGCGGCTTTTGCGGCAACAATGTCATTTTTAGAATCTCCAACCATTACACACTGTGAGGGCGAAACACCAAGCTTTTCACAGGCGTGCAGAAGGGGAAGGGAAGAAGGCTTTTTTTCCGGTAAACTATCACCGCCAATGGTAAGCGAAAACAACGAGAATATTGAGAACGATGAAAGGATAGGCTCAATAAATTCCGAAGGTTTATTAGTGATTAATGCTAGCGTGAACCCTTGTTCTTTTAGCGCGTGAAGTGTTGAGAACACGCCGTCGTACAGCACTGTACTCTTAGTATCTAGCGTTCGGTAATAGAAAAGAAATTTTTCTAAAGCGGCATCAATCTCGTTTGATGTGTAATGGTGTCTGATCTTTGCGTTGCCGCTCAATCCGCGTTCCACCAGAACACGAGCACCATTTCCAACCCAGTGTCTAATTGTCTGCTCGTTATACGTTGGTAATTGGTAGTCGTTTAATGTTTGGTTTAACGCTGTTGCCAAATCAGGAACAGAATCTACCAAGGTTCCGTCTAAATCGAAAAAAAAGGTATTAATTTCTTGCATTACAAAATTTTGATTTGCTAACTCGTGTGACAAGCATAACACCGCAGTATCCTTACCGCGGTAGATTTATTGGTCGACTGGCGTTATAAGCTCAAAGATTTATTCAAAATCTTGGTTGCTGATCCAAAGTACTTGATAAGGCTTCATTTGTAAGAAACCACTAGAAAGGGCTATCTCGTCACGGGTGATGAGATCAATCCAATTATCTGTGCCAATAAGGTTTATGTCAGACAACAAAATTGTTTGTTCTTCGTCTGAAATATTACTAATACAGAAAATACTTTGCTTTCTATCGAGACTTTGTCGCCAGTAGCCAAATAATTGATTACCAAGCTGCAATGTAAATTGCGTTGCATTGGGGTGAAATGCAGGCTGCGCTTTACGTATACGTATAAGCTGCGAGATTCGAGTGAGTACTTTATGATGCTGTGAAAAGGGCGAGTCTAACAGAGCCTCTAATTCATTAAAGTCCCAACGTTTTCTGTTGATTGAACGATTTTGTCCTGTATTAGCGACTTTTTCGTAATCGTTGGATGTGCCAAGTAAACTGTGAATGTAAATTCCTGGTATACCTTCCATACCTAACATTATGGCGTGAGCACAAATAAATCGGTCCACTTGATACTTATCAGGGCCCTTGGTGGTTCCTTGCAGCGCGTCGAACAGGGTGATGTTTATCTCGTAAGGCTTTTGCTGACCGTGATCAGAAGCGCGCCACGACACCTTGCCGCCAAAGTGCTGCATTGTATGCACAAGCTCTGAAATTTCTTCATCTGACAGTAGGCCTTCCGCCGGACGCAAGCCAATACCATCGTGCGAAGCGATAAAGTTAAAGTAGGCTGTGCCGTTTTGCGCCGGTGGCATACTCATCATCCAGCTTTTCAAATACGTACAATCACCCGTTACTAATGTATTTACAAGTAACGGCGGAAGCGAAAAGTTGTAGATAGCATGGGCTTCGTTAGCATTACCAAAGTACGTTAGGTTTTCCCTGTTGGGAATATTGGTTTCGGTAATGATTATGATGGAAGGATCCACATGTTCAATCAGCGTTCGGATCAAACGTATGACTTCGTGGGTTTGGAATAGATTAATGCAGTTTGTACCTACAATTTTCCAAAGAAATGCCACTGCGTCTAAGCGAAAGATTTTAGCGCCTTTATCAATATACAGCTTGATGATATCGATAAACGCTAACAACACCTTGGGGTTTCCAAAGTCAAAGTCAACTTGGTCGTGACTAAATGTGCACCATACATGCTTTGTACCGCTGGCGGTTTCCGTTTCTCGCAGCAAAGGCGACACACGAGGGCGAGTTACCATGGAGAGGTCATCGGATGGATCTGCTGTGAAGAAAAAGTCAGATCCTGGTCCTTCACCCTTCACAAAGTTATCAAACCACACGCTTCTTGCAGAGCAGTGATTGATAACTAGGTCGGTCATCAAGCCATAATCCTCAGCAATGACTTCAATATCGTCCCATGACCCTAGTGCTTCATTCACCGTAGAGTAGTCGATAACCGAAAACCCATCGTCTGAGCTGTACGGAAAGAAGGGCAGGATGTGAACATTATTAACGGTGTTCTTGCAGTAGCGGTGCAAAAACTTATTTAACGTAACCAGCGGACGCTCCCCTTCGTCAATGACACTATCACCGTAGGTAATCATGATAATGTCATCTTCATCCCAATAATTGTGATGAGACTGAGGTGAAGCAATATCCGTTTGCTGCTGAATGCCTATAGTGTTCATTAACTCAGTCGCTAGCGTCTCATACGAGACGTCCAGCGATACATCGGCATAAATGCTTTCTAAATGGTGTTTTACTTTGTCATGGAGATGGTCCCATGCCATATTACTTACTCCATATATTCTGCAGTATCGGCTTCAACCGCTTCTAATAGTCGTTCTAAAATATCGGGTACCGCGCTGGTCACGCGGTTCCAGCTTGGTATAAACGGCGTTTCCATAGGGTTTTCTAAAAAGTTTTGCCCCGCTTTCATAATGTTACTGGCAAACATTTCTACTGCTTTCTCTTCGCTGTGAATGTCTAAGTTCAAGCCATTCATTACGGCGTCATTGTGGTAGGTTTCTATAAAGTCTAGCGCAATACGGAAATAGGTGGCTTTAATTGAACGGAACATTTCGTTGCTAAACGTATAGCCTTGCGTGGCAAGTTTTCTGAAAATGGCTTTGGTAATGTCGATAGACATTTTAGATAAACCACCTTGGTCGTTATTAAGCGATAAATCCTGATGTTTATGGTCGTAAATATCACATATATCTGCCTGACACAGGCGGTTGTGCGAATAGTTGCGGTGCATTTCAGACAGCACACCAATTTCTAAGCCCCAGTCACTTGGAATGCGAATATCGTTTAGTACGTCGCGTCTAAACGAAAACTCACCCGCTAATGGATAGCGGAAGCTGTCCATAAACTCCAAGTATTCGTTGTCACCCATTATGCGTTTTAATGCACGAAGTAATGGCGTAACAAGAAGTCGAGAAACACGGCCATTAATTTTGCCGTTAGCCACACGCGCATAGTAACCCTTACAAAACTCGTAGTTAAACATTGGGTTGGCTACAGGGTAGATAAGCTTTGCGAGCAAATCTTTGTTATAGGTAACAATATCGCAATCGTGTAGTGCAACAGATTCTGCTCGATTCGATGCTAGTACGTAGCCCATGCAGTACCAAACGTTTCGGCCTTTACCTAACTCCTTTGGCGCCAAGCCTTGAGCCTGAAGCTCTTCATCAAGTGCTTTAAGGCGAGGACCGTCGTTCCATAGCACTCTGTGATGCTGAGGAAGTTTGCCGAAGAATTTTAGTGCGTGTTTGTACTGCTCTTCATTGGCTCGGTCCAGACCGATGACAATTTCTGATAAGTAGGGCACGTCTGTTAATTCGTTGACGATATGTGGAAGTGCGTCGCCTTCTAATTCAGAAAAGAGCGACGGTAAAATAAGTGCCATAGGGCGCTTCTGTGAAAACTGTAGAAGCTCTGCTTCAAGCTCTTCGGTAGGACGACGAGCTAAGTTATGTAACGTAGTAACCACACCATTTTGATAAAAATCAGCCATGTGTCCTCCTGATCATAGGGATAGCAATTGAGTAAGCATTTCGTTCCAGCCTTCAGGGCCGGTTAGGGTGCTGGTATAGACCTCTTCTTTTTTTACTGCTGGTGGAGGATTTACCGGGGATAAAATGCGAATGGGGACGTGCGCCGCTTCAAGCATTGCAACGTCGTTCTTACCATCGCCAAGGGCAATAGTGTTAACTTTGGTGGTATGTTGCTTTTGATATTCATTGGCCAGCCACTTGAGAGCCTGGCCTTTATCGCAATTACCTGAAATATGAATGAAGCGGCCGCCTTCTAGAGGGAAAGCACCGCGATCTTTTACTACCTTTAAAAAGCGTTGTTTTTCTTCGTCAGTGCCAAGCCACAAAACCGGCTCGCCAAACTGGCGTTTGGCAGCAAGTGACGCTGACCTTTCGTCAAGCCCAGTACATTCCTGAATTTCTTGAATCGACATTTTTGAGAATTGTTTATACTTGCCGTCAAATTCGCTACCTATTTTTTCAAGTAGCTTAATCCAGTAATTTTTGTTTGAGATAAACGCCTTACACCAGTAGCCATCTATCCAAACCGTACCGCTGGGTTTTTGTTTGAAAAAGCCATGAGGGATGAAAATAGCGGCGCCATTTTCAATAATAAAAGGCCCGTCTAAACCAATACTCTCGCGCAGCGGTTGTAATTCAGCAAAGGTTTTGCTGGTAGTGGGAATAACGGGAATGTCCTTTTTTTCTAATGCCGTTAAAGCCGGTTTCGCCGCCTCGAAAGAGTAGGTATGGTGGTCTAACAGCGTGCCGTCCATATCGGTGAAAACAAGCGTTTTCGTCATCGTTTTACGTCCTGTTTAGTTATCGTTCTTGTTTCATCTAGATAAAACACGGTGTCGCACTTTTCAGGCAAGTGACTTAATGCGTGTTCAGTGATGCGTTGGTAGTGTTGCACAAAGTTTGCCACTTCTTCATCAGACATCACTCCATCGCTATCTTTTAACGCTTTTTGGGCGAGTTTATGTTCTTGTTCTAACCGCCATTGATACACACAGTCGAAACTCGGTGCTTTCAGCATAATGCGGTAGTCTATTTTGTCGAACAACGTCTGATAATCGCCTGCTAGTTCAGTGTTTACAAAAGAGCGCCAAATGCCCAATGGGTCCTCTACTTCTTCAAGGTGGTTTACTGGCCGTTTAAGTTCGCTAGATGTTTGCGCAATAGCGCCCACACACCATCCTTCAAGTATGATGAAATCGGGTGAAGATTCGATTACAGGCCACTGTTCTTTGGGGAACGGGTTATCTGTAGCTTTGTTAAAGCGGGGCAGCGATGTACGCGTGCCTTTTTCTAAACTGCGAAACGTATTTAACGCTAGAGGAATGTCATGAGTACCCGGTACACCACGAGTTGCTAGAAGCGGGTGAACTTTTATTGCTAGCGCATTTCGCTGCGACTGGTCGTAGTAAAAATCGTCAATTGAGAGTGATACCACTTTTTTGTTGTGGACCGAGGTAAGGAAGGACTCGATAAAACTGGTCAGAGTTGATTTACCTGAACCCTGACTGCCATTTATGCCCACGATAAATGGTTGTGTTGCACCGTCTTGGTGCTTAAGCAGTTGCTCACATAATGGGGTGAACCATTTTTGTGCAGTTTCTGCATAGGTACTTGGCAATTGATGCGTCGTTAGAAAGCCATGTATATCCATGTTGTCACCTTAATCAATGCAGAATTCGCACGTTCTTCTTGATTAAGATAACAACATTTGTGCCAATAGGGTAACAGAGGCGTGGTCTTACGACTTACTTCTTGTTAGCGACAATAACGGCCCTTTGTGGTGCAGGGTAACCTTCGATAGTGCGAGTAATATCTTCCGGATCGAGAAAATCTTTCAAAGATTGCGTTTCCATCCAAGGCGTTGCGCGCTGCTCATCTAGGGTGGTGTGGTTGATATCTACAACGCGAATATTTTCAAAGCCTAAGCGGCCTAACCAAACAGATAGGGCTGCAGTGCTCGGTAAGAACCACACATTTCGCATTTGTGCATAGCGTTCACCCGCCATCAATACTGTGTTTTCATCACCATCCACAACAAGGGTTTCAAGAACCAGTTCGCCACCTTTTCTTAGCTGGTCTTTAAGTTGCTGCAGAAACGCCATTGGGTCTTTACGGTGGTAAAGTACACCCATAGAAAACACAGTGTCGAAAGCTCTCAATGGCTGCATGTCTTCAATGCCCATCGGTAGAAAATGGATATTCTCGGAAGGCGCACTACTTTTACTAATAAATTGTTTAATGGCGTGAAACTGAATAAGAAACAGTTGGGTAGGATCTATACCTATTACGTTATTGGCACCTTCACCCAGCATGCGCCACATGTGATAACCACTACCACAACCTACGTCTAAAACGTTTCGGTCTTTCAGCGAACTAATATGAGGTGCTACGCGGTCCCATTTCCAGTCCGAACGCCACTCTGTATCAATATGAATTCCATGAAGATTAAATGGCCCTTTTCTCCAGGGCATAAACTGCTTTAGTAATCCTTCAATTTGTTTTTGGACATATTCATCTACGTCATTTTCGGTGCCAATGGAAACGCTTGAGGCTAAATCAACACAACTCGGCGACGTAGTCGGCAGCTTCGAAAGTAAACGGCACCATTTATCAAACTCACCGTGTTTAGCAGTTCGCTGCCAGGTGTCCATTTGTGCCGGCAGCGTTTGAAGCCAATGTGATAGCGGGCTGTCTATTAACGATTTGTAGCAATCGGTAAACCAAGTTTGTTCTAATTTGCTCATACTGTTCTTAATATGTGTTGGCGTTGCGGAAAGACGGACGTAGCGAGATTTGTTTAGCCTTTAATGGCAACCATAGACGTGAAGTTATAACATTTGTACCACATCACAACATCGGTAAACCCGACTTTTCTCAAGCGAGTATCATGCTCGTTAAATGTATCGGTTAGCATAACTTTTTCTAACGCGGCGCGCTTTTGGCTCACTTCTAGTTCACTATAACCGTTGTCGCGCTTAAATTGATGATGTAAATCTACCAGCAGTTCATTGCCAGTAAGGGTAGGGTGGCGTATTTTTTCTGATAGCACCAACATACCGCCGGGGTTAAGCCCGTCGTAAATGCGCTTTAATAACGCTTCGCGGTCAGCGGGGGGGATAAATTGCAAAGTGAAATTCATCACAACCAAAGAGGCATTCTTAATTTCTACACTTTGTGCAAACCCATGCTGAATAACAATTGGGTTTGGCAGTGTGAAGGTCTGTACGACGCGTTTGCAGCGCTCTACCATTGCTTCTGAAGCATCCACACCAATAATTTCACATGTATCGTTAGGTAAAGCTCTTGCCACAGATAAACTTGCAGCACCTAAGCTACAGCCAAGATCATAAACGACGGTATTGGGCGTAACGGCAATTTTAGCCAATTCGCCTATGGTGTGAACAATGGTTTCGTATCCAGGCACTGAGCGCTGAATCATATCGGGAAACACATCAACGACAGACTCGTCAAATTTAAAGTCATCTACTTTATTGAGTGCCTTTGCGTATATATTGTCGTGTTTCTTCACAGTGGGTCTTCAATTAACTAATTTGGGGCGCAATTTTACCGTTTGATACGTAAATGCCAATGGAAAACACCAAATTTGTTATATTTTGCGTGATTTTTCTGGTTTAGGGCTTTTCGTTAATGATCTAAAGTATTAATCTATACTCATAATACAATAAGGAAGCAGTAACGCTAATGACAAGAATTCTAGTAGCAGACGATCACCCATTGTTTCGCGAAGCTTTGAGCGGCGCGTTGGAACCTTACTTTGAAAACGCACAGATAATTCAAGCAGGAAGCTTGGATGATGCGATGGCGAAGCTAAACGAATTCGACGGTGTTGAGCTGATCCTTCTTGACCTTAATATGCCTGGCGGTGAATATTTTAACGGCCTTATCACGCTGCGTGAACAATACCCGAATATCCCTATTGGTGTTGTTTCGGGCAGCGATACTGTTGAGGTTGTCGCTCAAGTAATGAGCCTAGGCGCTCAGGGCTTTATCCCCAAAGTGTCGCAAACACGAGAAATTGCTCAGGCTATTGTAGACATTATTGGTGGCAAAAAGTGGCTTCCAGAAGGTATGGAAGAAGAACTAGAGAAAGTTGACGATGAACTTAAAGTTCTACTTCAGCGCTTCCGTGAACTTACACCTAAACAGATTCAAGTGCTTTCTTACTTACGCGCAGGCTTAATGAACAAGCAAATCGCTCACGAGATGAACGTTACGGAAGCAACCATTAAAGCACACATTAGTGCCATTCTTCGCAAGCTAGAGATCAACACGCGTACGCAAGCCGTATTGTTGATGGATAAACTCCAACTTAGCTAAACTAAGTATTTATCTAGTACTAATAAAAAACCGGATTAATCATCCGGTTTTTTTGGCTGTAAAATAATTTCACCACTTTCCGTGACGATCCCAAGACCTTTATCAGGGACATGGTCAAACTTCTTTTGACGCTTTATTAGAAGCGTAGTTGTTGTGTCATCCTTTAAGTCATTGTTAGACGTTTCTGTGTCAATCAGTTTGGTCAAGTATATAGCCCAGTATTCAACATGAGGCGTTGAGTAATCTTTGTAAAAGGCAATACCTATTTGATCTTGTTCTTGATAAAAAGGTAACTCTGCTAACAAGTGTTGACGGTGTGAAGTCGATGTTTTAAGTGCGTACCACACGTCATCAGCTGTTATATAACCACCAGCAAGGGCCTCCACTTGATTGCTCATCGCATCGCCATAATATTCTGGTAACGTTAAACCAGCATTGCGAATGCGAGTGTTCGGACTGCCGCCCAAAAAGTGAGACACCAAGCCTCTCTCAGCCATGTCTTTGGCTTTTGTTTCAGCCAGCATAACAAGCGTAGGATTACATTTTAGTACCGAACGTTGTTGACCTTTGTCGTTAGCAATTAATAAAGAGAGTTCTCTCGCCTGTTCGGTATTTCCGCAGGTTGTTTGATCGGCCAAGCAAAGGCTAGAAAATACGTAGGTGAGTGATGTAAATAGAATGCATCGTTGACGAAAAAGGCCGCGAGAGCGGCCCTTTTGTTTGGGTATGAAATTAAGCAGCTTTGCCACCTCGTTTCTTAGCAGTGGTGTTGGAATTAACCTTCGCTACTAATTCTTCGTGGTCGAAATCATCGACGTTGATAGTGCGAAGTCTTCCAGCTTCAGTCTTACGAAGTAGATTCGCTTCTTCTTCGTTAATAATTCCTTCTGCTAGCGCTTCGTCAGCAAGCACATCTAAACGGGTAAACGGTAGTTTAGCTTTTTTGTGCTTACAAATACGTTCGAAGATAGGCTCACTTGCTAGTACATCATCAAGAGTTTGCTCAAGATCGCCAAACAAGCTTCCTTCCTCACGGGTGAGGTACTGACCATAACCTAAACGGCTACGTGCAGTTGAAGGCGTTTGAAGCATTTGTGCAATAGCATGTTCTGTCTTGTCTGAAGGCTTACCAATACGTCGGCCAAACGGAATCACCATAACGCGAAGCGCTGCAGCGATTGCGCGGTTAGGGAAGTTAGCCAAGAAGTCATCAATTGCTGTCTCGATATCGTGCAATGTAGTTTGCATTGCCCAATGTAAAAGCGGTAAATCTTCTTTTAGACGACCTTCTTCGTCGAAGCGTTTAAGCGTTGTACTACCCATGTAAAGGCCACTTAGGATGTCACCTAAACGCGCTGATAAACGCTCGCGACGCTTAAGATCACCACCAAGCACACCCATAGAGACATCGGTTAGTAGTGCTAAGTTTGCACTGTAGCCTTGAAGTAGCTTGTAGTAACGCGCCGTTTCGTCAGTGAACGGTGCGCTGCTGAATGCGCCATTGGTTAACGAGAACCAAATACTGCGAACAGTATTAGCTACCGCAAAGCCAATATGACCGAATACCGCTTTATCAAACGCTTTCAACGCTTCTTTCTTGTCTTCGATAGACGCAGCTTCTATTTCCTTAAGCACGTAAGGGTGACAACGCATTGCACCTTGACCAAAGATCATCATGTTACGGGTTAGAATGTTTGCGCCTTCAACCGTAATTGATACTGGTACACCTTGATAGCCGCGACCAAGGTAATTGTTTGGCCCAAGCATAACGCCTTTACCGCCGTGAACATCCATCGAATCATTAATGATTTGACGCATCTTCTCGGTTAAGTGGTACTTACAGATAGCCGAGATAACAGAAGGTTTCTCACCAAGGTCTACACCCACCGTTGAGAAGCGTGTTACGCCATCCATCAAATATGCATTACCACCAATGCGCGCAAGCATTTCTTCAACTCCTTCCATATGACCTACAGGCATACGGAACTGGCGACGAATACGTGCATATGCACCCGTTGCAAGAGATACTGATTTAGCACCACCAGCAGCAGATGAAGGAAGGGTAATACAGCGACCTACCGACAAACATTCAACCAGCATGCGCCAGCCGCGACCTGCCATTTTCGGACCACCAATGATGTAATCGATTGGAACGAAAATATCTTCACCCTTAATAGGGCCATTTTGGAATGGCGTATTGAGTGGGAAGTGACGGCGACCAATCTCTAAACCTTTAGTGTCGCGAGGAATAAGGGCACATGTTATGCCCGGCTCTTTGTTATCACCTAGAAGACCTTCAGGATCTTGAAGTTTAAAGGCAAGACCAATAACCGTAGCAACAGGCGCAAGGGTGATGTATCGTTTGTTAAACGTTAGGCGCATACCCAACACTTCTTCGCCATTCCACTCGCCTTTACATACAACGCCAACATCAGGGATCGCACCTGCATCAGAGCCAGCTTCTGGGCCGGTTAATGCAAAACAAGGGATTTCTTCACCGGCAGCAAGACGGGGAAGATAATGATCTTGTTGCTCTTTTGTACCATAGTGCTGAAGTAATTCGCCCGGGCCCAATGAGTTTGGTACACCGACTGTGCTTGATAGCACCGCGCTTACGCCTGCAAGTTTTTGAAGAACGCGAGACTGGGCATATGCCGAAAACTCTAGACCGCCATACTCTTTCTTGATGATCATAGCGAAAAATTTGTGTTCCTTAAGGAACTGCCAAATTTCAGGTGAAAGATCAGCATCTTTATGGTTTATTTGCCATTCATCGACCATTGAGCACACTTTGTCACAAGGACCGTCTAAGAATGCTTGCTCTTCAGCAGTGAGTCGACCTTTCGGAATGCGGTGTAATTTATCCCAGTCTGGCTTGCCGCTGAAAATATCACCGTCCCACCATACCGTACCTGCGTCGATAGCTTCTTGCTCAGTGCTCGACATTTCAGGCATAACTTTGCGGTAGAAGGCTAGCAGCTTCTTAGAGATGTGCTGCTGTCTGATATTTGCAAGCGTGAACGGCAGTGTTAAAGCAAGGAACACTACCCAACCAAGCAGGCCGATGTCACCGAAAAGGGTGCCTAAAATCATAACACCTGCGCCCATGGCAACCGCTGTTACCAAGCTGGTTCGCTGATAACTAGCTACCGCTAGTGTCAGAACAACCAGTAAAAACCATATAAAATCTGCCATACTTCACTCCTGAAAGGCGTTAAACGTTACGCTAGTCTTAACTCGAGCATAGTGAGTTGCTTTATGAAAAGCAGTCACAGATCGAGGTCAGACCAGCATGCTGTAAACCTATTATTTAATAGGGCAAAGATCAAGATTTTTACATGAATATTCTATTAACAACGACATAAATAATAGGGTAGTGCGTTATCCGCTCTATAAGTATAGTCGTTGCTTATAAATACTGATTTAGAATGTGAATTGTGTTGCGAAACGAGAAGAGGTTACGTGAGGATGAGACAGCAACAGTGTAAATAAAAAAGCACGTCTGAATGCTAGTTCATAACGTGCTTTATTCAACAATTGTGAAAAAGTTGTTGAGACAAAAACGGTTTATCTTTACGCTTTACTGCGTCTCAAACGATTTCAGTTTGATATCGCCCTGTTCATCGCCTTCTTTGAACTGTTGCAGACGAACTAACGTGTAGTTAAGTGATGGCGCAAACCAGGCAAACGTCTCACGCTTATTTGAGTCGCGAATAAGCTTAACTTTTACAGTTTCAATTTTACCGAAAGGTAAAGACAATACCTCTTCATCCACCACTTGAACGCCGTAGTGACGAAGTTCGCCACGATAATTCACGAAGTGGTATTCTAGCGATGTCTTACCTTCCGCTAACTGCTTTGCAAGGTCAATACGATAAATTTGGTTATCAAATTCACCGTTCCAATCAAATGTTTCGCCATTCTCGACTGCAATTTTGCCTTGTCCCTGATGACTAAACGTTACCTTAAGCTCTTTATCAGGCCCTGTGCCAGAACGATTATAGTAGTACTCAGAGGGTACGACGGTATTATCATTAACAGTAAAAATAGAATGTTCACTGCGTTTGTCAGACAAGAAAAACTTAGACACTTTTGACGTGTAAATTAGAGAATACTGTTGATCACCTAATTTCGAGAGCTCAATATTCGCTTCGCCTACGTCGTCACCCCATTTGTAAGCGGTATAGGTTGCCTTGTAGGGCTGAAGCGGTAGCTCTGCACTATCAGTATTTTCTGTACTAGGGTTTGCTTGCGCGGCTACTGAAAGCGATGCTGCTAACAGTGCGCCTAAAGCAAAAGGCTTAGTCGCTTGCATAACCAGATTCTGGTAATTCTTGCTCATCTAAAACTGCCTTATTGTTTCGCATCGATAATCGGCCTGCACTAAACCAAGATAGTACAAGCGGATAGATACGACGTTCTTGTTCTTGAACACGCTCGGCTAGGTCGCTTGCTGTGTCGTCTTCAAACACAGGTACGCGGCTTTGAATGATAACAGGGCCGCCGTCGAGCTCCGGTGTAACAAAGTGCACGCTAACGCCGTGCTCCTTGTCTCCATTGTCGATAGCTCGCTGATGCGTATTCAAACCTTTGTACTTCGGCAACAAAGATGGATGAATGTTCACTAATTTTCCAGCAAAGCTGTCGACGAACTCCGATGTTAAGATACGCATAAAGCCCGCAAGAACAACACAGTCTGCGCCAAAAGCCTCAATTTGTGCTTTGAGCGCCCCGTCATAAGACTCTCGTGAATCGAAGCCTGTATGATCTAAGCAAACCGCATTGATCCCGGCTTCTTTAGCACGTTCCAGACCATAAGCAGTAGGGCGATTACTGATCACGCCGCTGATTTCCGCATTCAGACGGCCTGCTTTTATTTCATCGATAATGGCTTGTAAATTGCTGCCATTACCTGAAATAAGTACGCATAGTTTGGTTACACTGTTACTCACGCGTTGATCTCTACTTGCTCTTCGCCATCTTTTGCTGCGATATCACCAATAACCCAAGCATTTTCACCGTGTTGTTTAAGAATATTCAGTGCAGCATCGGTATCGCTTTCGTCAACAACAATTACAAGGCCAACACCACAGTTAAACGTGCGGTACATTTCGTGGCGAGTCACGTTACCGTTTTCTTGTAACCAAGAGAAGATTGCAGGCCATTCCCAGGTGCTTTCATCAATAACCACTTTCGCATCTTCAGGTAGCACGCGAGGGATGTTCTCCCAAAAACCACCGCCCGTGATGTGAGAAATAGCGCTTACTTGTACTTCTTCAAGCAATGCCAATACCGATTTAACATAGATGCGAGTAGGCTCGAGAAGTTGGTCGATGATAGGCTTGCCGTTTAGGTCGGCGTTTACATCTGCACCACTAACTTCAATAATCTTTCTAACTAATGAGTAACCGTTTGAGTGAGGGCCCGATGAACCAAGTGCAATTAGTTTTTGACCTGGTTTAACGTTAGTGCCGTCAATAACCTTATCAGCTTCAACCACGCCTACGCAGAAGCCTGCAATATCGTAGTCACCATCGTGATACATTCCAGGCATTTCGGCTGTTTCACCACCAATTAAAGCACAACCTGCTTGCTCACAGCCGGCGCCGATGCCGGTAACAACCGACGCGGCTACATCAACGTCAAGCTTGCCAGTTGCGTAGTAATCTAGAAAGAATAGGGGCTCAGCACCTTGAACAATAAGGTCGTTTACGCACATTGCTACTAAGTCGATACCAACACCGTCATGACGGTTAGCATCCATAGCAACTCTTAGTTTTGTACCCACGCCGTCAGTACCTGAAACAAGTAGCGGCTTTTTATATTTAGTAGGCAGTTCACAAAGTGCACCAAAACCACCCAGATTACCTTTTACTTCTGGTCTATGGGTTTTCTTGGTAACAGATTTAATGCGTTCAACAAGTTGATTACCTGCATCGATATCTACGCCTGCATCTTTGTAACTTAAAGAGGTTTTATTTTCGCTCACGGTTGGGCCCTGAAACTAAGAGGTAGAAAACCGCGGATTCTACCAGCAAGTCGTCACAAGTCCAATTTGTGAAGGCTATTTTATGCGCTTTTTAATCTTTTTTATTTTAGGGGTGAAATTAAACCCAATATAAAAGACAATAGAAGGCTATCTTTTGGTGAACATCTTGCTTGATAAAATGTCTCGCTCTAAAAAGTAGAGTGAATTGCGCGCAGGTTAGTCCAAGTTTACCGTATATAGGTAAACGAGATTAACTGACGATTCGATAGGTAAGGAATTGATTTTAAGAGAGTATGGAGTGTCAATGTTAACGGCAGTAAAGCGTAACACCAATGGAACTAATTTAACGAGAGTTAGCTTGAAAGGCATTCTGGGCATTTCATTTCTTGCTGCGCTGACTTACGCCCCCTTTATAAATGCGGCTCAACGCGTTGTGGTCAACGAAGCGCAGATTCAAGTTGAAGATCAAACTCAGCGTACCCAACAAAACGCGCTTAAAAAAGCATTAAGGCAGGTTTTTGTGAAGATGTCGGGCAGCACAAGCGTGCTCGATAATGCCGGTGTTAGAGCAGCCTTATCGTCGCCTCAATCGCTGCTTCGTTCCTATCGATTTGCTTTTGACAAAGGTAGAACGTATTACGTTGCGGAGTTCGATCAAGCAAAACTCAATGAACTTCTTCAGCGTGAAATGCTTCCGCTCTGGGGTGATAGACGCCCTGAAACGATAGTGTGGCTTGCGCAGGAAGACGAAAACGAAACTCGCATCATCTTAGACGAATCTCTCAATACAGAATTACAACATACGCTCAAACAAACAGCGAAAGAACGAGGCGTTCCATTAAGCTTGCCTTTAATGGACCTTACCGACAATGTAAATATTTCTACTTATGATGTGTGGGGACGATTTGTTGAGCCTTTGCGCAAAGCATCTACACGCTATAGCGTCGACAACATTATTGGTGCCAGAGTTTATCGTAACGACGCGAGTGCAATTCCTGATTTGCCGGAAAACGTTGTGCCTTCTGGAACAGTAGAGTCTCTTGATAGCGTGCTAGATGAAGAAGCACAGTTTAGAGCACAAACTGATGAACAAAGTTTCGATGAGCGAAATCCGCGTGTAGATAATACGGACGCACAGCGCACTTTTTCAGATAACGTTGAGTCCGGTGCGATGAATAACGGTGTTGATGCTCAGTTAAACGACGGTTATGACGAAACAAACCAAAACTCGAATAATGCTGACGGAACCTCGGCGAAGGAGCTGGCGCAGGAAGAGAGCACAACGATGCCGTTCACCATGAACGAGTTTGCCAACTATGCGAAGCGTGCCGATGAAGGTGACTATGCACTAGACTGGGTGTTCGTTGGTGGCGGTAAGGTTAGCTATGGCAGCATATACGGTGATTCGCCCGAAGCTCTTGGCAATCAGTTAATCGATGCCTACTCAAATTATTTATCGTCGCTTTATGCAATCGTAGGAATCGAAGCGTCTGAGCGAGAAGTTATCAAAGTATCGATTGCCAATATTGGCTCGGTAAAAAGTTACGCCAGCGCTACTGACTATTTAAATAGTTTAAGTGTGATTGAAAACGCTACACTAGTAGAGCAATCTGGTTCTGTTGCCACGTACTCACTTACATTAATTGGAACGGTGGACGATTTACTTAACAGTATTAAACTAGAAAGCAAATTACGTCCCGTAACCGATTCGTACGGACAATCCGTGAAAGGACACAGTTTCTATTGGAGCAATTAATTTAGCATGCAGCTGCCATTGCCTGTCACGCTACCTGTTGACGAAAACTTCGATAGTTTTGTCAATACGGGTAACGAAGAAGTAGTTTCAGTCCTTGAGCAGATTGCAGATGCGCTGCCACACTGGCGCGAGGCTCCTGAATTGGGGCCTTTAGCATCGCTTCAGCTGCCTTTGCTTACTTTACTAGGCAGTACCGCTATCGGCAAAAGCCACTTATTGTTTGCCACTTGTCATCAACTAGCCGAAAAATCGGTTAGTCACCTTTATTTAAATCTTAATAATTATGAAGCGTGGTCGCTCGATATTTTTGAAGGCCTTGAGAATCTTTCGTTAATCGCATTTGACAACATTCACGCGATAGCGGGCGATTTACGTTGGGAAGAAGCGTTGTTCGATTTGTTAAACCGAGTGATTGAGACTAAGCAAACCATGGTACTTTGTTCTAGTCACCTAGGCCCATCTAACCCGGCTTTTGTTTTACCTGACTTGCGTTCTCGCTTGGCGTGGGGGGTTATTTATCACGTAAACCAACTGGATGACAATGGTCGTGAAGAAGCCGTGCGCTTACGTGCAGCGGAACGTGGATTAAAGCTATCAAACCAAGCACTACAGTTTCTTTTGCACCATAGTGAACGAGACCTAAAAAGCCTCATGTCACTATTAGCCCGTTTAGACACACGCTCACTCCAAGAACAAAAACGCTTATCCGTGGCCATGGTTAAGCGCGAGCTTAACCTAAATTAGCCAAAGCGCGAGCTTAACCTAAGTTAGTCTAAGCGCGAGCTTAACTTAAGTTAGCCAAAGCGCGAGCTTAACCTAAATTAGTCAAAGCGCTGCTGTGTTGCCGTTTATTGTTCTTTTCTTAAACTATGAGCGCTTGATGTGGTGCTAAATTCTTCTGCTACCGTCATTAGAGTTCCATCGGAAGTAACCGAATTGTTTCCGTCGAGCTGTAGCATTAACTTATCGCTCGCAGACTGTACGTTTGGATTTGTACTAGACGCAGAGTCCCGCCAGGTAATATCGTTCGGAAGCAGATAAGGGCTTGGAAGTGACGCTTGAATAGCAGGTACATCGAGTTCGGGTAAAATTCTACTTAATACGTAATCTACGCGCATAGTAACGTTATCATCATTAACACGGTTTCTCTGAGCCCAAGTGGGAATGAAACTGCCGTCTTCCATTGTCTCTCTTGTAAATACGCCTACATCCGCTTCTGCCTCAAGCCGGTAAAGCATCATGAAGCGCTCGAATAACATGGCGAGATCTTCTCGTTCCGTAAAGTAAGAATAGAAAGCAACCGCACCATCATCCTCAAACCAATTTGCCACTTGTAGCGCGGTATAATTTCGCTGCGCGCTTGAAGCGGTTGCGCCGCCGTATCGAATTTCGGCCAAAGCATGGAGTTGTGACGACGTAAGAGGCAATGAAGTTGTTAGCCCCGTAGAAATGGGAGAGCTGTCATCATAAGACGACAGTGGGCTCGCGCTATTGCTGAGTTGTTGCCATTCGGTGTAGTCGAAAAAGTCATTGGCGTGAGCTAGCTCGTGGTATAGCAAATAGCTTAATGCTGCTTCTACGTCGCTCACGTCACGTGGAAGTCTATCTGCTACGTTCGCTGTGCTGATATTAGGGAAATAATAGGCCCCGTTTTTCACGTAGCGCCATGACGTCGTAAAATCGAGCTCACTACCAAAACCACTTCTATAATCTGGGCGAGTATTTAGCGTGTCTCGCTCTTGCGGTGTGCGCCAAAAGTTGTTGGCATCTAAGTAAATGGCACCAGTGGCAACCCAATAAAATGACGGGCGGATATCGTAAGAAATCACAATCGCGTTAGTTGCGCGTAGTAACTTAAGCATGTCATCACGGGTTGCTGAAGTTTCTAAATACGTTCTAAATGCATCGCCCATCCACGGATGCGAGACGTATGTTCTATCTAAAATATCATCGATAGTGGGGCTTTCGGTGACTTGGCCAATCAGTGGTAGCTGAGAGAACGTACAGCTGTTTGAAACCTGATTATTATAAACACAATCAACAAGTGCCGACGCGTAAGGGCTGTCGGCTCTATAGGGCTGCATATGCGCGCTTACCGTTTCGGGAATACTTGTCTCGTCATCTACAAAAAAGCCGCTATTGTTAATGTCGATGTTTTTCACTAGAACTTGCGCGCTATCGGTTAACACCTCGCCATTTGAGAGTGTAACGGTACTTTCTATTTCAATGATTGTGTCGTTGCTGACTCGAGGCGCTTGAAAATATATCGAATGAGAATAATCGCCTTCATCAAAGTTGAAGTTATTGACGATTGGTCCAGACGTTTGTTGCCACGTGATATTTGAGATTGTTAACGCTTGCGTGTTAACTGTGTCAACGCGAAGAGAAACTCTGCCGCCTTCGGATGCCTCATGACCCAATCGTAATGCGGCAAGCGGCGCGGTACTTTCGTTCGTTTGTAACGTGATGCTGTCTGTAAGCGTTGTGCCATTTTCTAAGCTAACGTTTACGGCGATATCGAAGCTACTTGAAGAGGTAACATCAAAGCCTATAGCCTGCGTGTGAGCACTGAGAGGCTGCTGTGATATGCCTGAGACTTGCCAATTGATGTCTACAATAGCGTGGCCAGTAGGCGAGGCGACAGCAAAGTCGACCGCATCGCCTACAACGGCGTTTGTAGGACCTGAAATGCTAATGGTTGGAGGAATGGAAGGAGTGCTTGGGGCTGAACTATCGCCTGAACCAGAACCTCCACATGCTGCAAGTAACGATAACGATGCGATTACTAATGTAAATTCAGGCAAATGGCGTGTCATATTAACCCCTTGGCAGCATGTGTTTTCGCTGTGTATTACATGATCATTGTTGACCTTGCTCAAAGCGTGCTTTTTCTTCTTGCATCTCTTCTTTAAGCTTTTTAAGGCCCAAACCCAATTCACGACCACGTTTTCTAGCAAACGCACTACAGCCGACAAACATACCCGTGCATAGAATAATCTCTACCACTGCATACCAACGTTCATCAGGTACAGCGTATGCCACAGTGCATCCGTGAATAAGGTAAAACAAAACGACAAAATTGGCCCATGCGTGAGTATATGGCTTGCCTTTTAATATACCCCAGTAAGGTAACAATAAAGGTAAAATATAAAACAAGGCAATAAACAAAGGAGAGTAAGTATGCTCTTTAGTAAATGTAAATTGCCACAGTGTTATCCATACGATTAACCCGGTGTGGCTTATAAGTGCGAGATAGCGATAAAAACGCGTATCTGGTGCCATGGTAATGTCTCCGAAACAATTTGTTTTTTAATGTTCTTTATAAGGTCTACGTTTTATGCGCCAAATAACGTAACTGTTAGGCGTTGTCAGCTAGTTTTTTAGCGAACATTGCAAGTCGCTTACCCTGAGCAATGCATAGCGCTTTTTCATCTGCACTCAATTGCTCTGGTGCACTCAAACTGTGATGAGCGACGTGTGTTACACCGTAAGGGCTGCCACCCATTGTGGTGTTGTGTAGCGCAGGCTCACTGTAAGGTAGCCCGCAAATCACCATGCCGTGATGGATAAGCGGAACCATCATGGAAAGTAATGTGGATTCCTGGCCGCCGTGCATGGAAGAAGAAGATGTAAATACACACGCAGGCTTGTCAATCAACGCGCCTTTTAACCATTGACTGCTTGTAGAATCCAAAAAGTGTTTTACTGGCGCTGCCATATTGCCGAAACGCGTAGGACTACCTAACGCCAGGGCACTGCACTGTTCGAGTTCCTGAAGGGAAACCTCGGGTACAGCACTAGATGCCGCGTCATTAGCTGCATCGCTGATACTCTTGACTGTACGTACTATCACAGGAGCACCTAATGACGATACACCTTGGGCGATGGCATCAGCTAATCGCTTTGTGCTGCCGTTGCGGCTGTAATAAAGTACGAGAACAGGTTGCACTATACAATTTCCAAAACAGATTCGGGTGGACGACCAATTCTGGCTTTCTCGCCGCTAATAACAATTGGACGCTCTATCAACTTGGGCGTGTGAGCCATAGCTTCAAAAAGCGCATTGTCAGACAGTGCGCTGTCACCTAAGTTAGCATCTTTATATTCTGCTTCTTTAGTACGCATCATATCTCTAACCGATCCAAGGTTAAGTTTTTTAAATATCTCTTTCAGTTCTTTTGCGTCTAGAGGCTGCTTTAGGTACTCAACAATAACAGGCGCTATACCTTGCTCTTCAAGTAATGCTAGGGTTTGTCTGCTCTTTGAACAGCGAGGATTGTGAATAATGGTAATGTCTGTCATAAATACTCTTGTTCATGATTATATGGATTGGCGCGAACTATTGCGTTTTTGCCATAGAATATCAAGCAGTTTACCGATAACGGGTAATAAATTCGTACTATTCTTTATTTACAGCATCGTTTCTGGAAAACGGTGTTTAAAAAGCGTGGTTGAATTTATGTTAGTGCGCGAAGTAAGAATCTGGCACTATGAAAAAATAGTCAAAATTAGAAGGTTATATGTTGTTGTCACAGCCAAAAAGCAATGCAGGAAAAATAAAGCCTATACTCTTTCTAGTGCTGTTAGCGCTTGTTGCGTTTGCCGGTGCATATACGTATCAGCGTCTTCAACATGACTTTGAAACATTAGATGGAACTGCTTACCTTTGGCAAGATCTTGAGGGGAAGTGGGTTGTGGTAAATTACTTTGCGCCATGGTGTGCACCATGTCTACGAGAAATGCCTGAGCTCGTCACATTTAATCATTCGCTACCTGACGATACCCGTCTTTTTGCTATTAACTACGACCTTAAAACGAAGCCTGAACTCAAAGCCATGGCTGAGAAGTTTGATATTGATTTGCCTGTTATTATAAGTTCGCCAGACACTAAACTGCCCATGCAAAAACCCCCTTATTTACCAGCAACGTTTATTCTTGGACCTGATGGGAAAATAAAGGATACGATAATGGGAGAAATTACGGCAGCGCATCTGCGTCAGCGCCTAGCTGAATTGAAAGGCGCTGACGAATAGCAGGGAAGTGCGATGGTCTAGAGTCGTTGTAAACGCTCTTCTTGGTCGCGAAATTGTTTTATTCTCGCTCTGATTCTTTGTTTTTCAAGGTGATCATCGCCTGCGAAATTATACGCATATTGAAGTTCGTCAACCGCGCGGTTATAAGCACCATACAATGCATATACTTCCGCTTTGCTCTGATGCATTTGCGAGAAACGTTTCGACTTTTGATACGCCTCACTCATCAACTGATGTGCCAATTGATAATCTTTTTTAACCAGCAGGAAATCCTTAAGTAGAGACACCGCTTCTTCATATTTGTTTGCGCTTATGTAAGCATTGGCCTGGTTTAGTGCCAATACTTGATTTCTAGGGTTATGCGTAACGTGGGGTCTTAGCATTTCAACGGCTTTTAAAGGCTCACCTTGCGAAATATAGATATCTGTCATAGCGTCGAGATAAAAGAGGTTTCCTCTATCTTTTGCTATTAACTCATCCATAATGTCTTTGGCTTTTTCGATTTTTTCGGCGCGCATATAAGCAAGCGCTAAACCATATAATGACGCTTCTTTACTGCGCTGTACGTCTTGAGCCACGGCCGCTTCGAAATATTCTACAGCGTAATCAGCTTTAAACGAGTAGCGTGCCTTTATACGTGCTTTAGCCAACTCGAATTGCTTGTTAATGGGTAAGTAGCGTCTAGGATAGTCACCAGCGCGATTTCTCGCATCAGCAATACGGGTTTCGGTTAAAGGGTGAGTGAGCAGCCTTGCGGGTGGACGAGAAACCATGCGGTACTCTTCCGCCATGGTAGAAAAGAATGAAGCAGCCGCACTCGGATCGAAGCCCGCACGAGCAAGCATTGCGATACCAATTCTATCGGCTTCTTGTTCATTTGAACGGGTATAGTCGATTTGCAATTGTGCAGAGGCTGCGGTTCCCGCCTGCATGGCCGCAATACCCGCTTCTGGGTTGGCCATAGCAATTAGCACCCCGCCGATAAGTGACGCCAAGGCAAGGGGAGATGAGCGCTGCTGCGCCTGCATACGTCGTGCTATGTGGCGTTGAGTCACGTGAGAAATTTCGTGCGCTAGCACCGAAGCCAGTTCACTTTCATTTTCAGCACGACGCATTAAACCTGTGTGAACACCAATGTGACCGCCAAAAAACGCAAACGCGTTAATGGCATCATTATTTACCCAGAAAAATTCAAAAGGAAATTTGGCGTTGTCAGCATGGACAACCAATCGGTTGCCAACATCCTGTAAATATTCATCCAGCACCGGATCTGAGATTACAGGACTTTGACCGCGCATTTGCCGCATTACGGCATCGCCTACGATCATCTCCTTATCAAGCGATATGGCGTCTGACGCAACAACACCTATTTCAGGTAACGCATTTTTATTGCTGTAATTGGCATCTTGTGCAACAGCCGTTAGGCTCGATGTGAGCACGAAGGAAAGGGCAACCAAAGATGCTGAAAACTTTTTTCTCATGAACCTACAATCATTGTATACGGTTAATACTGCTTAATCCTTAGAGCGCTAAGTTGCTAAACAGTTTCAAATTTTATTTTTTTCTTATATGCATCATTTTCGAAGACACAAGGCAATATCGCCTATGCCATCTCGTTTATGACACGTCAGTTATACCAATGCGACACAAACGCATCCAGTTTATTCTTTTACTGTTGTAACAACCACTCTACACACTAATGCTTATACTGTAAAAACATCATACCAGTTTGATTTTGAAAGATTCTTAAGTGCTACTTATTGCTAAGTGCTAGCGCTATCAACTATGATGCGTGTCCTATTCTTAGTAATTTCTAGGCGTTTATATGATTAGCGTTTTTGGTCGTTGGTACCGACGCAAATTTTCTGATCCTGATGCAGCAATGTTGCTTATCTTGATCCTTTTGACCACGGCAGTGTTGCTATTGTGGGGCGGGCTAATTATGCCTGTGTTGGTTGCAGCAGTGATTGCGTATTTACTCGATTGGCCAGTCTGTCGCTTGGTAAATGTCGGCGTAAGTAGAACGCTCGCCTGCGTCGTTGTAATGCTCGGCTTTATCACTATAACCATATTAACCTTAATTGGCCTTGTTCCAATTATATCAAAGCAAAGCGTTAACTTGATTCAAGAAACGCCGCTAATATGGCAGAAAGCGCAAGAATGGATATTAACGCTTCCGGACAAATATCCAGATTACGTTCAGGTATATCAAATCCATCAAATGATGGAAGGTTTAAATGACAAATTGGTTGAGGTGGGCGAAACCCTTATTTCTGCTTCGTTTAGTAATATCGCCAACTTAGCTGCGTTGCTCGTTTACGTGATCCTCGTACCGCTTATGGTGTTTTTCATGCTAAAAGATAAGCTTTTCTTTTTAGACAGCATATCTCGCTTGCTGCCTAAGGAGCGACGCTTAATTACGCAAGTTGGTCACGAAATGAACTCTCAAATTGCCAACTATATTCGCGGCAAAGTGATCGAGATTATAATTGTGGGCGCGGTGAGCTGCGTAACGTTTGTATTGATGGACTTACGTTATGCTATTTTGCTTGGCGTATTGGTGGGATTTTCAGTACTTATTCCGTACATCGGTGCAGCAGTGGTTACTATACCCGTGGCCGTTGTCGCTATGTTTCAGTGGGGTATTTCACCAGAATTTTGGTATTTAATGATAGCGTACGGCATTATTCAGGCGTTAGACGGTAACTTGTTGGTACCGCTGCTATTCTCGGAGGCGGTTAGCTTGCATCCGCTTTATATAATCGTTGCAGTATTAGTGTTTGGAGGTCTTTGGGGTTTCTGGGGGGTATTTTTCGCTATTCCTCTCGCTACCCTCGTGAAGGCGGTAATTACAGCGTGGTCTAGTAACCCCGTTATTGTACCCGAAGAGGCAAAGTAGTTATTCCCATTTGGCGAACCAGTCAGCGCCATCCAGTACGAGATTCAAAATGAGTACTGATTCAAATAGGCGTTATAGGTAAACACTGATACGAATTGAGTAAGTATAAAAAAGCCCCGAAAACATAATGTTATCGGGGCTTTTTAAATTCTATACCGGTTTAGCTGTTTAGATAATCAAGTACTACGGTGTGGTGTTCTTTTGTTTTGAACTTGTTGAAAACGTGCTCAATAACACCGTTTTCATCCACGAGGAATGTTTGGCGATGAATGCCATCATACTCTTTACCCATAAACTTTTTAGGTCCCCACACACCAAAAGCGTCGGCAACGGCGTGGTCTTCATCAGAAAGCAACGTAAAGTTTAGGTTTTCTTTTTCGATGAATTTAGGCAGGCGTTTAACTGCATCTGGGCTAATTCCTAGCACAACCACATTTTTCGCCGTTAGTTCTTCGTTTACGTCGCGTAAGCCCTGGGCTTGTACTGTGCAACCAGGCGTCATCGCTTTAGGGTAAAAATAAACCAGTACTTTTTTACCTGCGAAATCAGCTAAAGATACGGTTTCATCATTTTGGTTCTGCAATGAGAATTGTGGGGCTTTATCACCAGCTTGTAACGTTTTCATTGGGATCCTTTTTTTGTTTGTCTACAACTTTGCCTGTCACATTTAACGAAGTGAACAGGGACATTAGATCAGATTCTAGTGCGTCTACATTTTCATTAGAGGGAAGAGAAACAACAAATTTGCAGCGCATGTTGTCTTTACCCGATGTCTTGTCTTTAAATGTGCGTTGTCTAAATGCACTTATCATTGCATGACGCTCGGCAAAAAAGCCGGTCACCGCTTTAATCAAGCCAGCTGCATCTTCGCCACTAAACTCGACATTAAAAAGATGGGCAAGGTTTTGCTTTTCGTGATGGCTAGTGCGCTTCATCATAGAAAGCAGGTCAAGACGCTGAAATAGCGAAGGTAAAATACATTCAGCTTTTGTGATAGCGCTTTGCGTTCCTTCTATGATCATGGTCAACGAGAACTCTTTGCCGTAAATGGCTTGCCTGCTATCTAGAATATTGCACTGAGCTTCTGATACCGTCGTTGCAATTTCGCTTAAAATGCCACTTTTGTCTGTCCCCAAGATGGTGACGATAAGTTGGTGTTTCGACATCTACTTCACTTCAATGTTAATAATGTCGGGATGTTAGCACAGAGTTTTTTTATAAGTCAGCGCCTTTTTCTTGCCTTTGAATAAGATATTGTCAAATTCTTGTCATTTTACTTGCGCTATTACTTGTGTTTAAGCACCGACATATTTACCATGTGCGCTCACATTTTTCGGAGAGATTATGTTTACTGGTAGTTACGTAGCACTCGTCACGCCGATGTTCGAAAACGGCGATATTGATTACAAGTCTTTAGAGAAACTTGTGAAGTTTCATGTAGAGCAGGGCACCCACGGTATAGTGTCGGTTGGAACTACTGGTGAGTCAGCAACGCTACCTTTTGATGAACACATCAATGTGGTTAAAGAAACCGTTGCTATGGCATCAGGAGCAATTCCGGTTATTGCCGGCAGTGGCGCAAACTCTACGGCAGAGGCTATTTTTCTTACAGAGCAATTAGGCTCTACAGGTATAGACGGTTTCCTAAGCGTAGTACCTTATTACAATAAGCCTCAACAGGCGGGTATGGTCGCGCACTTTAATGCAATTGCAGACGCTAGTGACTTACCTGTTATTCTTTACAATGTACCAGGCCGCACCGTAGCCGACATGCTGCCTGAAACGGTGGCTAAATTAGCAACGCACAAAAATATCGTTGGTCTTAAAGACGCGACTGGCAATATTGCACGCCTTAAGGCTACTCAGCCTTTGGTTCCCGATGACTTTGTTTTACTTAGCGGCGATGACGGTTCAAGCTGCGAGTTTATGTGTGAAGGCGGTCATGGCGTTATCTCCGTAACGGCTAATATAGTGCCTAAAGCAATCGCACAAATGTGTGAAGCTGCGCTAGAAAATAATTTTGATAAATGTCGCGATATCGATGAAACCATTAAATTACTTCACAGCGAACTATTTATTGAACCAAATCCAGTAATGCCGAAGTGGGCATTGTATAAAATGGGCATGATGGAAAGCGCAGTTATGCGATTACCTATGGTTTTACCGGAACTATCAAGCCAAAAACGTATCGAAGAACTACTAAAAAAATACGCATTGATTTCTGGTTAATAAGGAACACAGATGAAAAGAACGCTGGCTATAGCAAGTTCAGTAGCGATGGTTGCACTTGCAGGTTGTTCAAGCCAAATAGATAGAAAAACCGCGTCTGGCAGCTACGAATACTTAAAAACTAAAGAACAAGAATCGCTAAAAGTACCTTCTGACTTAGATGCACCTGCTTTTTCTCGTGATTTTGTATTACCTGAGTTAGGTCAAGAGGCCGATTCAAATTTGGTGGGCAAGTCGTTGATGGTTCGCTCTCCAGCATTAGTTTTACCGTTAGTTACAGGTTCTCACATTGAGGAAGGTAAGAGTTCAGCAACCATTTGGTTTGACCAGGTTGACGATAGTCAGCCGCTAAGCCAAGCAATTTGGAACTCGCTTTTAAGTTTCTTAGATGAACAAGGTATTGGTGTAGATAGCTTTAGTCCAGAAGAGAAAGTGCTGGTTACTGACTGGATGGTGATAACTAAAGAAGTCGAAGGTCCTTGGTATAGCTTTATAGATGAAGAAACCGAAATCGGTCGACGTTTTGAATTCAGCTTAGACGTTAAACCTCACGGCCGTAGTGCTGCGCTTACTGTTGAATTAAAGGACTATATGCAAACATTGGGCAACGACGTGGTTGCAGAAGTCTCTTCAATGGAAGAACGTCGCGAAGAAGTTGAGGTGTTGAACCAAGTTGTTGGTCACTATGAGTACCAAATTCAGCTAGCAGAGACACGAAGAATTGCTCGTATCCGTCAGGGTATCAATACCGAGATGGGCTTTAATGCCGATGGTGATGCGGCGTATATCGTAGAAGCTAAGTATGATGTAGCGTGGCCAAGAATGCTGTTAGTACTGCGTAAGCTTGGTTTTGACGTTAAAGATTTAGATAAATCAAACGGCCTATTATTTGTCACTTACAATGGTGATCAAGGTAGTTGGTGGGATGGTTTATTCTCAAGCGATAAAGAGTTACTAAAGAAAGGTGACTATCGTTTGAAAGTTGCAAGAGCGGGTGCAGATCGCACGTCAGTTACCTTCATGAATAATGAAAGTGTACCGTTTGAAGCAAATCAGGTTTCCGACCTTTACAGTGCATTTGCTGAGGTCATGTCAGAAGATAACCTTGATATATAACTGAGACTGAGAATGGAAAAACGCGACGAGCTTTACCGCGGTAAAGCAAAAACTGTTTATTACACTGATGATAGCGATAAACTTATTCTTCACTTTAGAAACGACACTTCGGCGTTTGATGGTGAGAAGATTGAACAGCTAGAACGCAAAGGTGAAGTAAACAACAAGTTTAATCACTTTATTATGACAAAGCTTGAAGAAGCAGGCATTGCAACGCAAGTTGAGGCGCTGGTTTCTGACACTGAGTCTTTGGTTAAGAAGCTTGACATGATCCCTGTTGAGTGTGTGGTGAGAAACTTGTCTGCTGGCTCTTTAGTTCGCAGACTGGGTGTGGAAGAGGGCAAAGAGCTTAACCCACCTATTTTCGAGTTTTTCTTAAAGAATGATGCACTTCACGACCCAATGGTAAATGACTACCATATTTTATCATTTGGTTGGGCAACCGAAGCGCAAATTGCTGAAATGAAAGCATTGACCTTCAAGGTTAACAGTGTTTTGAAAGCACTCTTTGATGACGCGGGTATGTTGCTTGTAGACTATAAACTAGAGTTTGGTGTCGACAAAGATGGCAATATCGTACTAGGTGATGAGTTCACACCAGATGGCTGTCGCTTGTGGGATAAAGAAACCCGTAAAAAGATGGACAAAGACCGCTTTAGACAAGGTTTGGGCTCTGTAGTCGAGACCTATATTGAAGTGGCTGAGCGCTTAGGCTTATCGCTTTAAAACCCTCATCAAGTAATAACTAATTTAAAGAGGACCTTTCGGTCCTCTTTTTCGTTTTAGGCAGTTTGACCTGTCTACGTCGTTGTAAAATATTGTCTCTTGCGTTTAAGCATTTACTTTTCGATGCATTACGGGATAAGTTAGTGTACTGCTAAGCATTTTTGCGTTTAAAACTAGGGAGATTCGGTTTGTTGAAAACCTTTGTATTGGTCGCTATTGCCATGATTGCATTCGCTGCTAATTCGCTACTTTGCCGCATGGCTCTTGCTAACACCGATATAGATCCAGCTAGTTTTACTATTTTACGCTTAGCGAGCGGGGCGATAGCGCTGTTACTTTTGTCTTCTTATTTCAAAAGTGAGAGCGTGCCTTCTCAAGGCCTTTTTCATGGCCTAAAAACCAACGCCAGCGTACTCGGTGGCATTTCGTTGTTCGTTTACGCTATCTGCTTTTCATATGCCTATATCTCAATGTCCACGGGTACGGGGGCACTTTTATTATTTGGTGCCGTGCAACTCACTATGATTTCCGTAGGGTTGTTCAATGGCGAGCGATTTAAAAAATGGCAGTGGTTGGGGTTTGTGTTGGCATTTTTAGGCCTTGTTATCTTACTGTTGCCTAGCGCGGCAGCACCGCCTCTTTTAACTGGCGCGGTTATGGTTTTGGCGGGTATGGCTTGGGGCGTCTATTCGCTTTTGGGTAAAAAAAGTAGCTCAGCCCTTTTATCTACATCGGGTAATTTTGTCTATGCCGCGTTTTTCTGTGTTCCTTTGGTTGGTGTGGTTTGCTTCGTGGGCGCAGATAATTTTGTCTTAGATAGCGAGGGTGTTTATTACGCGCTTGCATCAGGGGTGTTTGCATCGGGTTGCGGATACGCTATTTGGTACAGCGCGCTTCCCCTTATCAAATCGACCACCGCCGCGACAGTGCAACTGAGCGTGCCTGTCATAGCATCGCTGATGGGGTGGATAGCGCTTGGTGAGCCACTCACAATGCAGATCCTGGTTGCTTCAATAGCTACGTTGGGTGGCATCTACTTGGTTATAAAAAAATAGCGTTTTATACGCTACGTTTAAAACAGAAAAAGCGTTATTTTCCGCCGTGGCGAAATAGTTCTATAAAGTTTAATGGGGGAGCGTTAACGCATATTTCCAGACTAAAGAGCAATATTTGAATTTTCCAACAGTGCTAACGTAGTAGATCACTAAATAATGGGAACGCAGTTATGAACGCAGAAGATCCAATAACGATAAGAAATCCAGGCAGATTGTTAACGCTAACTTATGTTATTTCGCTTTCAGTGATTGCGGTACTGTCTCTGGTTGTTCACTTCATGTTAGATGAAGTCATTTCAGAGCAGAACAATACTGGCAAAATTGTTAACGTAAGTGGTCAGCAACGCATGCTTTCGCAAAGAGCCAGTATGTTTGCGGTCGATTACTTGCAAACTGGCGCTCAAAAATCAAAAAGACTCTCTATAGCTGCGATTGAGAAAATGAAGCAAAACCATCAGTTTCTGCTAGCACCACATTTTGAAGCATTATCAAAAGGTCAACCCAGCCCACTTTCTGAAGAACTGTATAACCTCTATTTTATGCCTCCCTCTGATGTAGATAAGAAAATAAAGTTATTTGAAGGCGAGATAAGGGCCGCACTTTCAGAAAATGGTAACGTTGGCGCTGTCCAGTTTTCTAACGGAAGTTTGATGTTTTTACAACTCGCAGAAAGCGACCTGCTAACACCGTTACACAACATTGTTGGGCAATATGAAAAAGAGAGTTTGGAAAAAGTAAACGACCTTAGAAATGCACAAAACGTAGTGTTGGGCATTATTATCCTCACCATATTAGTTGAAGCGTTTTTCATATTTCGTCCAATGGTGGCAAAGGTAAGTCGTTTTGCCACTAAGCTCCAGCGAGACGCTAATTTTGATTACCTATCTGGTTTGCTAAATCGACGGGCATTTCAGATTGTTTCCCAACAAGCAATAGCGGCTAGTCACCGCTACAAGCGATCGCTGTCAGTGGTGATGATCGACATCGATTTTTTTAAACGTATCAACGACACTCACGGCCACGACATGGGTGATAAAGCGATTAAACACGTAGCAAAAATTTTAAAAATGTCTTCGCGTAATGCAGATTGCGTAGCGCGCATTGGCGGTGAGGAATTCGTACTTTTATTGCCTGATACCGACCGCGCAGGCGCCTTCAAGTTAGCTGAAAAGTTAAGAGATCGAATAAGTAAAAACCCTCTAGATGTGAACGGGAAGTTTATTGATATCACTGTTAGTGCGGGTGTATCTTATGTAAAAGAACATCATGACACTATTGAGTCAGCACTATCGGAAGCCGATGACGCATTATATAAAGCCAAAGAGAGCGGCAGAAATAATGTCCAACTGGCTTAACCTCGCTATTGAAAGCGTGTTGCACAATGTGCGCAATTCGACCGTGTTGGATTTAGGAGTGAGTTGTGCGCACACCCCCGACTATTGTAAATGAACATGAGAGGCTAGCTGCACTCAACAAACTGAGAGTGCTCGATACCCCACCAGAAGAGCGCTTTGACCGTATTACTCGACTAGCGAGTAGCATTTTTGATTGTAGATTCGCATCGGTCACATTTGTCGATGACAGTAGGCAGTGGTTTAAGTCGGCTATTAATCTCGATATGACTGAAACAGAATGGGATGTCGCCTTTTGTGCCCATGCTATAGCGCAGGACAAAACCTTAGTCGTTCCAGATACTCAAGAGGACCCTCGCTTCAAAAGCAATCCTTTTGTGGTTGGTCATCCTCACATTGGTTTTTACGCGGGTGTTAGGCTGATGATAGAGGGGTTTGCGGTGGGAACGCTATGTGTGTCGGATAATAATCCAAAAATATTCAATTGCGTTCAAATACAGCAATTAGAGCAGCTTGCAAAACTTGTAGAGTCGGAACTACAGCGACAAGAATTCAATGATCTCTCAACTCAGTTGGAAGAGTACCAATTTAAGCTAGCTCAAACACAAAAAATCACCCGTGTGAGGAGCGCTATTTTAGAGAAAGTGGTAAATGCAGAGTCATTGCATACCGTACTCCACGACATTGTGAATGCTATAGAGGCCGAATACACAGATCAAATTTGCAGTATCCTGCTATTAGAAGATGGCAAGCTGAAAATGGGTGCTGCGCCTTCTTTACCCGACTTTTATAACGACGCTATCGATGGCGTTGAGTTTGGTGTAGGCAGGGGATCATGTGGAAATACAGCCGCGACGAACTTACCGACCATTGTTGAAGATATCAGTACGCACCCGTTTTGGACCGATTGGAAAGATTTAGCATTGCGCGCTGGTGTATGTTCTTGTTGGTCACAGCCAATACAAGGAGCTAATGGTGACGCTATTGGTACTTTTGCAATTTATCATAGAGAAAGAGCAGTACCGACAGCGGACGAAATGCGCTTAATCGAACAGTTCGCGCATATCGCTAGCATCGCTATTGAAAGAGAGCTGGCGAATCAACTTATATGGAAGCAAGCCAACTTTGATTCTTTGACAGGACTTCCTAACCGAAACCTTATGTTGGATCACTTACAGTTAGCCATTAAGGCTGCCGATAGAGAGAGCGATAAGGTAGCGGTGATATTCTTGGACCTTGATAATTTCAAAGATATTAATGACACGCTTGGTCACGATATAGGTGATAAGCTTTTAATTGAGTGCGCCAGAAGAATAAAGCAGTGTTTGCGTTCAGATGACACCGTTTCCCGATTAGGCGGTGACGAATTTGTCATTATCCTAAACGGCATTAAAGGCCTAAGTTCTATAGAACTGGTCGTACAAAAGCTACTTGGCGAGATCGTAAAACCTTATAGTTTAGAGCTGGAACGTGTGCATACTAGCGCGAGCCTAGGTGTCACCTTATACCCGGACGACGCAAAAGATGTCAAAGGCCTGTTAAAGAATGCCGACCAAGCGATGTACGGTGCTAAAGATCTCGGTAAAAACAACTATCAGTATTATACCCACGACATGCAAACTGCAGCAATCAAGAGAATGACCTTGTTGAATGATTTGCGCTATGCAGTTAAGAACAAAGAATTGTTTATTGAGTACCAGCCAATTGCATGTTTCAGCAGCCAGAAAGTGATGAAAGCTGAAGCGTTACTTCGATGGCAGCATCCCACGAAGGGGAGAATTACACCAGATGAATTTATTCCACTTGCGGAAGAATCTGGACTCATCATTGATATCAGTAATTGGGTATTTAATGAAGTCTGTGCCAATATCAAACAATGGAAAGCCCAAAACCGTCAAGAGCTGCAGGTGAGTATTAATACGTCACCTAGCCACTACTTCAATTTAGAATCTAATATAACTCAATGGTTAAACCTGCTTTTAGACCAGAAGATCTCTGCGCGTTCTATACTTCTTGAAGTCACGGAAAACTTATTAATGGAAGCCAACGAGATGGTGTCCAAGAAGCTTTTCCAGTTTAGGCAAGCAGGCGTTGATATCGCGTTGGATGATTTTGGTACAGGTTACAGCTCTATTTCTTATTTAAAGCGCTTTCCTACAGACTTTATCAAGATTGACAGGAGCTTTGTGAAGTCGATGACTGACGTTAGCAATGATAAGGTGCTGTGCGAAGCCATTATTGTGATGGCGAATAAACTCGGAATAAAGGTAGTAGCGGAAGGTGTCGAGACACAAGAACAATACGATATTCTAAAAAGCATGGGCTGTGATTATGCGCAGGGTTATTTCATTGCAAAACCGCTCAGCAAATCAGACTTTGAGTCCTTTTGGGAGAGGCACTAGCGCAACTTTGCCGCGCTAGTGCTTAATTTAATCGGGCTTAAGACAGCGTTGCCAAGGCTTTACCAGAGTATTGCTCTAGTTCGTTGGTGCGGTTTTCTTTTATTTTGTTTGCCCAGTTCGGATCTTGCAGTAGCGCTCTTCCTACAGCAACCAGATCAAATTCGCCAGCGTCTATACGTTCAAGTAAATCATCGACTGAGCGAGTGCTGGAATCTTGCCCTTTGAATGCGCCGAAGAAGTCGTCATTTAGCCCAACTGAACCTACCGTTATGGTGGGCTTGCCAGTTAATTTTTTCGTCCAGCCTGCAAGGTTTAAATCACTGCCTTCAAATTCGTTTTCCCAATAGCGGCGCTGAGAACAATGAAAAACATCTACACCAGCTTCACTTAGCGGAAGAAGAAACTGTTCTAGTTCTTGGGGCGTGTGCGCTAAACGAGCGGTGTAATCTTGTTGTTTCCACTGCGAATAGCGCAGTACGATCGGAAAATCGGGACCGGTTGCATCACGTATGGCTTTAATTATTTCAACCGCAAATCGTCCACGATTTTCCATGTTACCGCCCCAACTGTCAGCTCGCTGGTTTGTGCCTTCCCAGAAGAACTGGTCGATTAGATAACCATGAGCACCGTGAATCTCAATTCCATCCATACCGATAGTTTTGGCATCTGCTGCTGCTTGTGCAAAGGCAGTAATTACGGATTCAATGTGTTCAACGGTCATAGGTTCAGCGCCCTGTTTTCCTGGTTTGAATAAACCTGAAGGCCCTGCACTTGGAAGTTCAGGATAAGGCGCTTTTTCCGCTACCCTCGCCATACCCACGTGCCATAGTTGAGGCATAATTTTCCCACCGACACTGTGAACTTCATCTACCACATTTTTCCAACCGGCTAGCGCTTCATCGCCATGGAATTGAGGGATATTTGCATCCATCGTAGCGACTTTATCGTTTACTGTAGTGCCCTCGGTGATAATCAAACCTGTGCCACCTTGAGCGCGGCGTTTATAGTAACCAGCTACATCGTTGGTAGGTACGCCGTTAGGCGAAAATTGACGAGTCATGGGGGCCATAACAATTCGGTTGGTTAACGATAAGTTGCCCTTTGAGTAAGGCTTAAACAGTGCGTTAGCTGCCATTTTTTGTTCCTGATTTCTTTATTGCAATTGGGGCCGTTTGTACTTTCATCATAGAAAATGAAACGCCGCCATTATTATAGAAGTGTTAAACAAGTCATTAAGTTGGGGATTGTTGAGTCTTGATGTACAACAAAGAATAACTGGCTCTAGTATATCCTGCGTGATGTGTTGCAGGAATAACATGATGGCTACCCAACTAAAAAACTATGGTTGAATCCAGATACTACTGTCGAGTGAGGGCAAGTCAATTTTCAAATGTTGATAGTAAGCCATAAGTAAAAGTGAGCTAAGAGCTCCATATCAGAAGCTCTCTTTCAGATATGAGCAGGCTTAATCTAAAATCTCTACAATTTCCCTTGTGGCTTGAATAAGGCGTACCACTTTGTTTTCAATGCGAACTGTTACTAACCCGTCTTCTCCCAGAGGCACAATGATGCGGGCATGGTTGTAAATATCACGATCTAAACGATTTCCAACGGCTAGCTTTTTGTCCCAACCCGGCGGTAATTCACCTGTTCGTTCATACTTCTTCTCTATACCCGGAGGGAGTGATTTATCTTTATGAGGGTTAGGGTTGGCGCAAGCAGGTAAACTATTTGCTGCTAGTACGGTTGTTATTCCGATAATAGGTAGAACTTTCATTGTTAACCTCGCAAATTACGTGAAAGCGATGCTCCATTTTGATGTAATTATCTACGCAAACTATTGCGATAGTGCTTTGAACAAAAGGGCATGTAGACTCTGCATTAAAAAAGTTGTTTTTAGACAATCAGCAATTAAAAATAGAGAAGCCCACAAGGTGTATACGAAAATCATACCAGGCTGAGCCTACATGCTAAAAAATCTAAAATTAGGCGTGCGGCGTGTTAACGTTAAAACGTTTATAATTGCTAACGAGCAAGAAAAACGATAGTTGAGTCTAAAACAAAGAACGTGACATTTTATAAGTGACAAATGAAGGATGACAATGAGTGATATTGCATTTACCCGTGAGGAAAAAGACGCGCTAGTCGCTAAACTGCAACGATATTTTGATGATGAATTAAGCGTGGAACTTGGTCAATTTGACGGAGAATTTCTTCTCGACTTCATTAGTAAAGAAATGGGCGCATCGTTTTATAATAAAGGCGTAAACGACGCGAGAGTCGTTGTTGCATCTCGCTTACAGGTCATTGATGAAGAATTGTATGCCATCGAAAAAGTACTTTAAATTCAGAAATAAATTAAGCCTGCTTTTGCAGGCTTAATTATTAGATGTTAGATGGCCAAACAATACCATTACGTTAGCAATGAGTTGTATTAGAGTTCCTGACGGGTAGGTCTGATGATCATTTCGTTTATGTCTACGTCGCCAGGCTGCTCTATGGCAAACGTTACTGCACGTGCAATAGCATCTGCATCGATAGCATCGTCATACATATCATCTGCCATTTGCTTTGAGTCTTTGTGAGAAATGTGGTCAGTAAGTTCTGTCGCCACTGCACCAGGTGAGATGTTGGTAGAGCGAATTTCACCATTTGACTCCCTGCGAATGCCTTCACTTATTGCTTTAACAGCGAATTTAGTTGCGCAATAAACCGTTGCTCCAGGGAACACAACATGACCTGCCACAGAGGAAAGATTGATAATATGCCCGCTTTTTTGCTCTCGCATTTGTCCTAATACAGCTGCTACTCCATACATAACGCCTTTTATGTTTACATCTATCATCTGATCCCACTCGTCAACTTTCATCTCGTCAAGCGGAGCGAGTGGCATAAGACCAGCATTGTTGACGAGCACGTCAATACGCCCATAGGCATCTATGGCCGCTTTCGCAAGCGCCTTGACTTCATCCTTTTTCGTGACATCTACCGTTTGATAAGTAGCTTGGCCACCTGAAGATTCAATTTCATCTACAAGTTTTTTAAGACGGTCTTCACGGCGGGCGCCCAACACTAATTTAGCACCTTTATCCGCAAGCATTTTCGCCGTTGCTTCTCCAAGCCCGCTACTTGCACCTGTAATGATGACAACTTTTCCAGAAACTTCACTCATAACATTATCCTTACGTTTGATTAGTGTTAAGTTGCTACGTAAAACTATTGAAGTGGATTACTCTAACGCGCAGAAACACTGTGAGTGTGATAGTGAGAACGATGAATGAAGATTTTACAGCGGTACTTTTATTTTTAGCGGGCATTTAGCCACGCAACAACAAGGAAGAATTTCATCGTCGTCAATGAAGGCGAGGGGATCTGTGGTGTACTCAACTTCGCCTTCAATTAGCTTTGTGCGGCATGCACCACAAAAGCCTTCACGACAATGGTAGTGAATATGAACGTCCGCTGCTTCAAGGGCGTTTAAGATAGTGGAATCAGAAGGGGAAATAATCGCCCCCACATCGACAACGTCGATGCGGAGTGATTTATCGTTGCTGCTCATTAAGCTGTAGTTTTACAGCTCAAAATCAGCAAAGTCGTCTTCGCTCACGGCAGAGTCGATTTGACCAACAAGATAAGAGCTGATTTCAGACTCTTGAGGTGCCACTTGCACGTTGTCTGAATTCAAATAGTTATTCATCCATGGAAGTGGATTACTGCTTATCTCGAACGGGGTGTCTAGACCAATAGCAGACATACGTTGATTCGCAATGTACTCAACGTACTGGCAAAGAATTTCTTTATTCAAACCAATCATTGAGCCGTTTTGGAACAAGTAGTCAGCCCACTGCTTTTCTTGCTCGACAGCGTTCATGAAGATAGCACGCGCTTCTTCTTTACATTCTTCTGCAATTTGCGCCATTTCAGGGTCATCTTTACCCTTAGCCCACAAATTAAGGATATGCTGTGTTGAAGATAAGTGCAGATTCTCGTCACGGGCAATCAAACGAATAATCTTAGAATTACCTTCCATCAGCTTCCGCTCAGCGAAAGCGAATGTGCAGGCAAAAGACACGTAGAAACGGATTGCTTCCAGTGCGTTCACCGAGTTCATGCATAGGTAAAGCTTCTTCTTAAGCTCATACATGTTGATAGTGTGTGCAACACCATTCACTGTATGTACGCCTTCACCCTGTGTCTGCCAAAGCTGAGTGGCGAAAATGAGATCATCGTAATATTTAGAAATATCAGCAGCACGTCGCTTAATTTCGTCATTCACTACGATATCTTCGAATATTTCGCTTGGGTCTGAGAACAAGTTTCTCAAAATATGGGTATACGAACGTGAGTGAATAGTCTCGAAGAAAGACCATGTTTCAACCCAAGTTTCTAACTCTGGTAGTGAAATAATGGGCAAGAACGCGATGTTCGGGCTACGGCCTTGCACCGAATCTAACAGGGTTTGGTACTTAAGGTTTGAAATAAAGATGTGCTTTTCTGGGTCGGTCAATTTTTGGAAATCAACACGGTCGCGAGAAACGTCAACTTCTTCAGGGCGCCAAAAAAAGCTAATTTGCTTCTCAATAAGCTTTTCGAATATGGCATGCTTTTGCTGGTCGTAGCGTGCAACGTTTACGGGGTTACCGAAAAACATCGGCTCGATCAATGGATTAGTACTTTGCTGATTAAACGTAGTGTATTTCATGATGGCCTAACTAAAAACTTAATGATTAACGCGTATTATTGTTTGTGTTCTTGCTGCGAAACGTTAATGGCAAATGCAGTTAACTCCTTTTATGCATTTGCCATTTAAACAGGGGGCGTGTTCTAAATCTTACACGCACCACCTGCACAATCATCATCTTCCTCTACAACCACTTCTTCTTGACGTGGCATAGGCTCGCTCGCTTTAGCATCGAGAGCAGATGTGTCTGACGCGCCGTCGCGAGTGTTATGATAGTAAAGTGTTTTAACACCCAGTTTATACGTAGTAAGAAGGTCCTTAAGAAGAAGCTTCATTGGTACCTTGTTACCTTCGTAACGGCTTGGATCGTAGTTGGTATTCGCTGAGATAGTTTGGTCGATAAACTTCTGCATGATACCAACAAGTTGTAGGTAACCATCGTTTGAAGGAATATCCCAAAGTAGCTCGTATTGGTCTCTTAGCGTTTCGTACTCAGGTACAACTTGCTTAAGAACACCATCTTTGCTCGACTTAATGCTGATAAAACCACGCGGAGGTTCAATGCCGTTTGTCGCGTTAGAAATCTGAGAAGACGTCTCTGACGGCATTAATGCTGACAGCGTAGAGTTACGCAATCCGTGAGTTTTGATTTCTTCACGAAGTGCATCCCAGTCGTAATGAAGTGGTTCATTACATACGCTATCAAGATCTTTCTTGTAGCTATCAATTGGCATGATGCCTTGAGAATAGGTGGTTTCGTTAAACTTAGGACACGCACCTTTTTCTTTAGCAAGATTGTTCGACGCTTTAAGTAGATAGTACTGCATTGCTTCGAACGTGCGGTGAACTAGACCGTTCGCGCTGTGATCAGAATATTTAACGCCATTTTTAGCAAGGTAGTATGCAAAGTTGATAACACCAACACCCAGCGTACGACGTCCCATTGTTGCGTTATATGCAGCAGGAACAGGATAGTCTTGGTAATCAAGCAGGTTATCTAGGGCACGTACAGCAAGATCAGACAGCTCTTCAAACTCGTCAAGAGACTTAATCGCACCTAAGTTAAACGCTGACAGCGTACATAGTGCAATTTCACCGTTCTCATCATTAACGTGCTGAAGCGGCTTAGTAGGTAGCGCAATTTCAAGGCACAGGTTGCTCTGACGAACTGGCGCAACTTCTGGGTTAAACGGGCTGTGCGTATTACAGTGGTCAACGTTTTGTAGATAAATACGACCTGTGCTTGCACGCTCTTGCATGAACAAGCTGAATAGCTCCATGGCTTTAATTTGCTTTTTGCGGATGCTGTCGTCGTTTTCGTATTTAACGTATAGCTCTTCAAACTTCTCTTGGTCAGCGAAGAATGCATCGTAAAGACCTGGAACGTCAGACGGGCTAAATAGTGAGATATAGCCGTCTTTCATCATGCGCTGGTACATTAGTTTGTTGAACTGAACGCCGTAATCTAGGTGACGTACACGGTTTTCTTCAACACCACGGTTGTTCTTAAGCACTAACAGTGATTCAACTTCCATATGCCAGATAGGGTAGAACAGCGTAGCAGCGCCACCACGAACACCACCTTGTGAACAGCTTTTAACGGCTGTTTGGAAGTATTTGTAGAACGGAATACAACCCGTATGGAATGCTTCACCGCCGCGAATAGGGCTACCTAGTGCGCGAATACGGCCTGCGTTTACACCGATACCAGCGCGCTGGCTTACGTATTTAACAATGGCACTTGCGGTTGCATTGATTGAGTCTAAGCTATCGCCGGTTTCGATAAGTACACATGAGCTAAACTGGCGAGTAGGCGTACGTACGCCAGCCATGATAGGTGTAGGCAATGAAAGCTTGAATGTTGAAGCGGCATCATAGAAGCGGCGGATGTAGTCCATACGCGTCGCTTTATCGTAATTTGCGAAAAGACATGCCGCCACTAAGATATATAGGAACTGTGCACTTTCGTAGATTTCACCTGTAACTCGGTTTTGAACCAGGTATTTACCTTCAAGCTGTTTAACTGCAGCGTAGCTGAAGTTCATGTCTCGCCAATGGTCGATATACGAGTCCATTTCAGCAAATTCTTCAGGCGTGTAGTCTTCAAGCAAGTGCTTATCGTATTTGCCCATATCAACCATCTTACCTACATGCTCAAGCAGGGCAGGCGGCTCAAATTGACCATATGCCTTTTTGCGAAGGTGGAAAATGGCCAAGCGCGCAGCCAGGTATTGATAATCTGGCGCATCGGTAGAAATAAGATCTGCCGCTGATTTGATCAGGGTTTCATGGATCTCGCTAGTATTGATACCGTCATAAAACTGGATTTGTGCCTTGATTTCAACTTGTGAAACGGAAACGTTTTTAAGTCCTTTGGCTGCCCATGTCACGACTTTGTGGATTTTCTCTAAGTCGATGGACTCTTTTTCACCGTTGCGTTTGGTGACTAATAAGTTGTTGTTCATGTTACTGGCCGTTTGTCTGTTAGCGCTTGATGCGTGGGCTATGTTATGCCCATTTTCATTTTTAATTTATTGAGTGTGAGTGACATTATCACCATTGGCTCACGCCAGATAACAACACACACGAAAGCGGCCTAAACCAATACCGAAAGTACAAAGTAGAGACTGCTCATTTAATTTTTTCACTGCATTTATATTTTCAGCGAGGTTGATGTCACACACTGCATATGGCATTGCCATAATCTCGTTAGCGATCTGTGCGATCCCAGAAAATCTGCATTGGGATCACGTGCTGAATTAAACACAAGATAGTGAGGTTTTAGTCTTAATGCAACCCAATATCTGGTGGTATTTCAAGCACTCAATCTGGCATGAAATTTATGTTAGTAACAACTAACTTTTTAGCGTTCTACAAGCGTAAAATATCTGGATTGCAAGCATTTTTAATTATTTCTTCGACATAAAAATTAATTTATTCTTAGAAAATAGTTTTTATATAAACACGATATATGGTGTTTAAAATATCGCCGCAACCCAATATATAGTGTTAAATTAACTTTGCGCTACTGTATATAGTAAGTAGTTAACGTCGACATTATTCGCAGAGAGATAAAAGCCTTGAGAAATTGGGTCCATGTGTAGACCTGTCATATCTCGAGGCAGCAAACCAGCATGATCGGTCATCGCCATAAGTTCAGATGGTTTGATGAACTTACTGTGATCGTGGGTGCCCTTTGGAACCAGTTTAAGGATATATTCCGCTCCCACGATCCCCATCAGATACGACTTTAGGTTTCGGTTAAGCGTAGAAAAGAAAACATGGCCACCAGGCTTAACCAACTTAGCACAGGCCAATACAACAGAAGCCGGGTCGGGTACATGCTCTAACATTTCCATACAGGTTACCACGTCGAACTGTCCCGCATTTGCTTCTGCGAATGCTTCGGCAGTTGAACATACGTAGTCAACTTTTACACCTGATTCTAAACCGTGCAGCTTCGCTACTTCTAACGAGGCTTCTGCCATATCTAAACCTGTTACCGTCGCGCCTGCACGCGCCATAGACTCTGCTAAAATACCGCCACCACAGCCAATATCGACGACTTTTTTGTCAAACAGGCCTTCACTGTGTTGATTAATGAAGTCTAAGCGAAGTGGGTTAATAAGGTGCAATGGCTTAAATTCGCCTTCTGGATCCCACCAGCGTGAAGCGAGTTCAGAGAACTTATTGATTTCTTGTTGATCGACGTTCGTCATGAGTAAAACAATCCTTAATCTATCTCTTTTTAAGATATCGTAAATCGAGGTTGTGTTTCACTGTTTTTAAACAGAAATAGACAAATTATAAGAAGGGTCGAACGAAAAATAATCGCTTGCCTTTTAGTTGATTAATAAGCGTAATTAAGCGCTACATAATTCTGTCATCAAGTGGTACACTCGAAGCACGATTATGACCCACATAATAATAACAGTGCGCTCCCACGCCTTGTTTTCACAATGATGTGAAGCGAAGTGCTGGATAACGCAGAACAAACCAAGATAAAGGGATTAAGCAGTTTATGTCTGATAACGCTAAAGAAATCCTCCCCGTTAATATTGAGGAAGAGTTAAAGAACTCTTACCTTGATTACGCGATGAGCGTTATTGTCGGGCGAGCCTTGCCTGACGTAAGAGATGGCTTGAAGCCAGTGCACCGTCGTGTGCTGTTCGCAATGAACGAACTGAAAAACGACTTTAACAAGCCATACAAAAAATCTGCCCGTGTGGTGGGTGACGTAATTGGTAAATATCACCCTCACGGTGACTCTGCAGTTTACGACACTATTGTTCGTATGGCCCAACCGTTCTCACTTCGCTATATGCTAGTAGACGGTCAAGGTAACTTCGGATCGGTAGACGGCGACTCTGCTGCTGCGATGCGTTATACCGAAGTTCGCATGGCTAAAATTGCGCACGAGTTACTTGCCGATTTAGATAAAGAGACCGTAGATTTCGTACCTAACTACGATGGTACAGAGCATATTCCTGAAGTATTACCAACGAAGGTTCCTAACCTTCTTGTTAACGGTTCATCGGGTATCGCGGTTGGTATGGCGACGAATATTCCGCCACATAACCTCACCGAAGTAATCAACGGCTGCGTAGCGTTAATTCAAGACCCGTCTATTACCATCGATGACTTGATGACACACATTCCAGGTCCAGATTTCCCAACGGCGGCGATGATCAGCGGGCGCAAGGGAATTGAAGATGCGTATCGCACAGGTCGAGGTAAAATTTATCTTCGTGCTAAGGCGGAAATTGAAACTGACAGCAACGGTAAAGAAACCATTGTTGTTAACGAGATCCCGTACCAGGTTAACAAAGCGCGTCTTATTGAAAAGATTGCTGAACTGGTAAAAGAAAAGCGCATCGAAGGCGTTTCTGCACTGCGAGACGAGTCTGATAAAGACGGTATGCGCATTGTTATCGAAGTTAAACGCAACGAATCTGCCGAAGTCCTACTTAATCATTTATACGCGAATACCCAGCTTCAAACGGTATTCGGTATTAACATGGTTGCGCTTGATAACGGTCAGCCTAAGGTATTCAACCTTAAAGAAACGCTAGAATGCTTTATTCTTCACCGCCGTGAAGTAGTAACACGTCGTACTGTTTTTGAATTACGTAAAGCCCGTGACCGCGCTCACATTCTTGAAGGTTTGGCGATAGCGCTTGCGAACATCGACCCAATTATCGAGTTGATTAAAGCGTCACAAAGCCCAGCAGACGCCAAGAAATCGCTTGTAGCACAAGGTTGGGACTTAGGTGATGTAGCGCAAATGCTGGAGCGCGCAGGCGATGACGCTGCACGCCCTGATTGGCTAATGCCAGAATTTGGTATTCGCGACGGCAAGTACTACCTGACAGAACAGCAAGCGCAAGCTATTCTTGACCTTCGCTTACACAAGCTAACAGGTCTTGAGCACGAGAAAATTCTAGAAGAGTATAAGCAACTTCTAGAGATCATCGCAGAACTTCTTCACATCCTAAACAGCCCAGAGCGTTTGATGGAAGTGATTCAAGAAGAACTTGAAAAAGTACGTGATGAATTTGGTGATGAGCGTCGTACTGAAATTACGGCAGCAAGTCACGATATTGATATTGAAGATCTTATAGAGCAAGAAGATGTTGTAGTAACGCTTTCTCGCGAAGGTTATGTGAAATATCAAAAGCTTACAGACTACGAAGCACAGCGTCGTGGTGGCCGTGGTAAATCAGCAACCAAGATGAAAGATGAAGATTTCATCGAAAGATTATTGGTAGCTAATACCCACGATCACATACTTTGCTTCTCAACCCGTGGTCGCTTGTACTGGTTGAAAGTATATCAGTTGCCGTTTGCTAGCCGTAACGCGCGCGGACGCCCAATTGTTAACATCCTACCGCTTGAAGAGAACGAACGTATTACTGCTATTCTTCCTATTAAAGAGTTTGAAGAAGGCAAGTTTGTACTGATGGCGACGGCAAACGGTACGGTTAAAAAGACTGACCTGAGCCTATATTCTCGCCCACGTTCAAGCGGTATTATCGCCGTTAACCTGAACGAAGGTGATGAGCTGATTGGTGTTGATATCACTCACGGTGATGACGACATAATGTTGTTCTCTGATGCAGGTAAAGTGGTTCGCTTCAACGAGAAGCTTCGCGACAGCGAAACCGGTGAAGTTAAGCGTGACCCAGAGACGGGTGAAGAGCTTCTGGCACTTCGTCCTATGGGAAGAACAGCCACAGGTGTTCGCGGTATTCGTCTGCAAGATGGTCAAAAAGTGGTATCACTTATTGTTCCTAAAGGCGACGGCCCAATCCTGACAGCAACAGAGAATGGTTTCGGTAAGCGTACTCCGCTTGAAGATTACCCTGCGAAGAGCCGTGCGACACAAGGTGTTGTATCAATTAAGGTGTCTGAGCGTAATGGTAAAGTGGTTGGCGCGGTTCAAGTAGACGAAACCAATGAAATTATGCTTATTAGTGACCAAGGCACACTGGTTCGTACCCGTGTAGGCGAAGTGTCAGTAGTAGGCCGTAACACACAAGGCGTTCGCTTAATACGTACAGTAGAAGGTGAGCACGTTGTAGGTTTACAACGCATTGAAGAAGTGGAAGAGTTACAAGAATTCGACGAAGACGGTAACCTAATCATTTCAGACGATGCGCCAGAACAAGCAGAAACTGCTGTTCAAGAGCAAGAGAACACCGCAGAAGACGGTGACGGCTCAACGACAGAAGAGTAGGGATAGGGCGCAGGTATTCATACTTGCGCATTATCAGTGTTCTTTCAAACAAGCGGCTTAAGCCGCTTGTTTACCTAATAGACCCGCAAAACGTTCAAAACAAAGCGAGTTAAACGGTAATTATCTACAGGTGTTGAAAAACGCGATGAAAGAGGTTTTTAATTTTAGTGCTGGCCCGGCTATGCTTCCAAAAGAAGTCATGGAAAAAGCACAATCAGAATTTACAAATTGGCGCGATCTAGGCTGCTCTGTAATGGAAGTAAGCCATCGTGGTAAAGACTTCATTGAAATAGCGGCAAAAGCTGAGCAAGATTTACGAGACTTGCTGTCTATTCCTTCCAACTACCATGTGCTGTTCACGCACGGTGGTGGGCGTGGGCAATTTGCCGCTGTACCACTCAACTTATCCAACGCTAACGATACCAGTCTTCACCTAGTCAGCGGTTCTTGGTCTAAAGGTGCCGTTGACGAAGCAAACAAATACAACCACGCCAAAGTGGTGGGTGAAGTGTCTGAAAAAGACGGCTGTCACTACGTTGCGCAGCCTCAGTTGAGCGATATTGATCAATCTGCCGCGTATTACCATTTCTGTCCAAATGAAACCGTTGACGGAATCGCTTTCGATTGGCTACCAGAGTCGGGCAAGGTTCCGCTGGTTTCTGATATGTCTTCGACTATATTGTCTCAGCCGTTAGATGTAGCAAAACATGGCGTTATATACGCTGGCGCACAAAAGAATATCGGCCCAAGCGGCTTATCAGTTGTTATTGTTCGCGAAGATCTGGTTGGCAAAGCACGTAAAGAAACGCCCTCTATCTTCGATTATGCACTAGCGGCAAAGTCTGACTCTATGTACAACACACCGCCAACGTTCTCTTGGTACTTAGCGGGGCTTGTATTTGAATGGCTTAAAGATATGGGCGGCGTTGACGCTATGGCTAAACGCAATGCTGAAAAAGCGGCGTTATTGTATTCAGCTATCGACAGCTCTGACTTCTATTCAAGTAAAGTTCACCCTGACAACCGTTCAAAAATGAACGTGCCGTTTCATTTAGCCAATGCTGAACTTGACGGATTGTTCCTTAAACAGTCACAAGAAGCAGGGTTACTTGCTCTTAAAGGGCATCGTTCAGTAGGGGGCATGCGTGCCAGTATTTATAATGCAATGCCAGTAGAGGGCATTGTTGCGCTAGTTGAATTTATGCGCGAATTTGAAAGAGTGAATGGATAAAATGGAGCAGTTAACATTAGACCCGATTGCAAAAGTATCGGGAGAGGTCAATGTACCTGGCTCAAAAAGTCTGTCTAACCGCGCACTACTGCTAGCCGCGTTAGCTGAAGGTGAAACTGAATTAACTAACTTACTTGATAGCGAAGATATTGAGCATATGCTCAATGCACTTACTAAGTTAGGTGTTAGTTATCGCTTAAGCGAAGATAAAACGCAATGCGTTGTACAAGGTAACGGAGGCGCATTCAACGTAGCTGAGCCTCTTGAGCTTTTCTTAGGTAATGCCGGTACCGCAATGCGTCCTTTATGCGCGGCACTCGCTGCTAGTAATGTCGACACAGTACTTACTGGTGAACCACGCATGGAAGAGCGTCCAATTGGTGATTTAGTGGATGCGCTGCGCGAAGCTGATGCTGAAGTAACCTATCTCAAAAACGAAGGTTTCCCGCCGCTTCAAATTAAAGGTAAAACTTTAAACGGTGGCGAAATGTCGGTGGACGGCAGTGTATCTAGCCAGTTTTTAACAGCCCTTTTAATGGCTGCGCCGTTATTTTCTGGCGATGTGACTATTCGCATAAAAGGTGAGTTGGTTTCTAAGCCTTATATCGATATCACGTTAGATACCATGGCGAAGTTTGGCGTTACTGTTAAAAATGATAACTACCAAACGTTCACGATTTCTGGTGACGCTAAGTATATTGCGCCGGGTAAATTTATGGTAGAAGGCGATGCATCGTCAGCATCTTACTTCCTTGCAGCCGGTGCCATTAAAGGTGGAACGGTACGCGTAACCGGAATTGGCCAGAACAGCATTCAAGGTGACATTCGTTTTGCTGATGTACTTGAGGCCATGGGTGCAACGGTGGTTTGGAACGATGAGTATGTTGAAGTAACCGGTGCGCCGCTTAAAGGCGTGAACATGGATATGAACCATATTCCAGATGCGGCCATGACCATCGCGACTACGGCATTGTTTGCTGAAGGTCCAACGACCATGACCAATATTTATAACTGGCGTGTTAAGGAAACAGACCGTCTTGCGGCTATGGCCACCGAGCTTCAAAAGTTGGGCGCGAAAGTGGAAGAAGGGCATGACTATATTAAAGTATGGCCAACTGACTCGCTAAAACATGCTGAGATAGACACGTATAACGACCATCGCATTGCCATGTGCTTCTCGCTTGTTGCATTAAGCGATACGCCGGTAACAATAAACGACCCGGGCTGCACGCGCAAAACGTTCCCAGACTATTTTACTCGCTTTAAAACACTGTATAGCGCGTAAAGGCTCAAAAAATATTCCTCATAAATAATGGTAGGCAATGCCGGTGATCGCCTTACTTGCCCCATTGATCTGAATCAGGTTAAACCTGATGTTCAATGCCGCCAATTAGAGGCGGCATTGCTTATCTCTCACTAAAGCGTATAATTGCGCGCGATTTTTAGTAATTTAAACGATGGAGCAGGTATGCATTCCACACCCGTAGTCACGGTTGACGGTCCTAGTGGTGCTGGTAAAGGTACGTTAAGTAGCTTGCTGGCAAAGAAATTAGGGTGGCACTTTCTAGATAGCGGCGCAATTTACCGCGTATTAGCAGTTGCTGCACTTCACCACGACCTTCCGTGTGATGATGAAGAATGTGTTGTTCCTCTAGCAACCGGTCTCGATGTTAGTTTCGAGACGAATGGCGATACCACTCGCATAATCTTAGAAGGCGAAGACGTTACTGACGATATTCGCACCGAAGAAGTTGGCGCCGTGGCGTCAAAAGTTGCGGCATTACCCCGGGTTCGCGAAGCATTACTTCGCAGACAGCGCGCTTTCCAACAAGATCCTGGTCTTGTTGCTGACGGTCGCGACATGGGTACGGTGGTATTTCCCGATGCGCCTGTAAAGATTTTCCTTACAGCAAGCGCAGAAGCCCGTGCTGAGCGACGCTATAGCCAGTTGAAAGCGAAGGGCATGGATGTTAATATTGCGCGCCTTTTAACCGATATCAAGGCAAGAGACGAGCGCGATACACAACGTGCAGTGGCTCCTTTGGTACCGGCACAAGATGCAGTAATTATAGATTCAACGGACTTGGATATTGACCAAGTCTTTGAAAAAGCGATGGATATTATTTCCTCACGCCTTTAATGACGAGAGCTGATCGCATCCAAAGCAGTGTTGCTACAGGAAGTGGCGACTAATTTTAATAACCCCGCGTTATCCGGATAAGAAGCGTGGATATCAACTTAAAAGTTATTTGAGACTTATGACTGAAAATTTTGCACAACTTTTTGAAGAAAGCTTACAAGAACTAGAAACACGTCCTGGTTCAATTGTAAAAGGTACTGTTGTTTCTATCGACAAAGACATCGTTCTTGTTGATGCAGGCTTGAAATCAGAAAGTGCTATCCCAGCTGACCAATTTAAGAACGCTGAAGGCGAACTAGAAATCGCTATCGGTGACCAAGTAGACGTTGCACTAGATGCAGTTGAAGATGGTTTCGGTGAAACTATCCTTTCTCGCGAAAAAGCGAAGCGTCACGAAGCGTGGGTTGAGCTGGAAAAAGCTTACGAAGATAAAGCTACTATCAAAGGCGTTATCAACGGTAAAGTTAAAGGCGGTTTCACTGTTGAAGTTAACAGTGTACGCGCGTTCCTTCCTGGTTCTCTTGTTGACGTACGTCCAGTACGTGACACTACGCACCTTGAAGGCAAAGAGCTTGAATTTAAAGTTATCAAGCTTGACGCTAAGCGTAACAACGTTGTTGTTTCTCGTCGTGCAGTTATCGAAGCAGAAAGCAGCGCAGAGCGCGAAACGCTTCTTGCTAACCTTGAAGAAGGTCATGAAATCAAGGGTATCGTTAAGAACCTTACCGATTACGGTGCGTTCGTTGACCTTGGTGGCGTAGACGGTCTTCTACACATCACTGATATGGCTTGGAAGCGCGTTAAGCACCCAAGTGAAATTGTGAATGTTGGTGACGAAATCAACGTTAAAGTACTTAAGTTCGACAAAGAGAAGCAGCGTGTTTCTCTTGGCATGAAACAAATGGGCAACGATCCATGGCAAGAAATTGCTTCTCGTTACCCAGAAGGTACTAAGATCAACGGTCAGGTTACTAACCTTACTGACTACGGCTGCTTCGTTGAAATCGAAGACGGCGTTGAAGGTCTTGTTCACGTTTCTGAAATGGATTGGACTAACAAGAACATCCACCCATCTAAAGTTGTTAACCTAGGTGACACTGTAGATGTAATGGTTCTTGAAATTGACGAAGAGCGTCGTCGTATTTCTCTAGGTCTTAAGCAGTGCATTGCTAACCCTTGGGAAACATTTGCTGAGTCACACGAAAAAGGTGACAAAGTGTCTGGTAAGATCAAGTCAATCACTGACTTCGGTATCTTCATCGGTCTTGACGGCGGCATCGACGGTCTAGTTCACCTTTCTGACATCAGCTGGAACAAGTCTGGTGAAGACGCGGTTCGCGACTACAAGAAAGGCGACGAAATCTCTGCAGTTGTACTTCAAGTCGACCCAGAGCGTGAGCGTATCTCTCTTGGCGTTAAGCAAATCGAAGAAGATCCTTTCAACAAGTATCTGACAGATAACAAGAAAGGTGCTATCGTTACTGGTACAGTAACAGCAGTTGATGCGAAAGGCGTTACTGTAAACCTAGCTGAAGAAGTTGACGGCTACATCCGCGTTGCAGATCTTGCTGTAGAGCGTGTTGAAGACGCAACAGAAGTAGCAAGCGTTGGTGATAGCATCGAAGCGAAGTTCATGGGCGTTGACCGTAAGAACCGCACTGTTAACCTATCTGTTAAAGCGAAAGATCAGGCTGACGAAAAAGAAGCTATCGATAAAGTTAACCAGCAAGAAGATGTTGGTTTCGCTAACGCGATGGCAGAAGCATTTAAAGCTGCTAAAGGCGAATAATGCTTTTGTGGGTGTGCAGATGCACACCCAATTCGCGATAGCTGTTTAAACAATAATATTGACAATGAGGTTAAGCATGACCAAGTCTGAATTAATTGAACGGCTCGCGGATCAAGCGCGTCATATTCCGGCGAAGGAACTCGAACTGGCGATAAAAGAACTTCTAGAGCAAATGGCACAAACTCTTCAAAAGGGTGAGCGTATTGAAATTAGAGGTTTTGGCAGTTTCTCTCTTCACTACCGCGCTCCACGCGTAGGTAGAAACCCAAAAACGGGTGAGACAGTGAAACTTGACGGTAAATATGTACCGCACTTTAAGCCTGGTAAAGAACTTCGCGAAAGGGTAGACGCCTCAATCGCATAATGCATTTTAAAAGCCGCTGAAAAGCGGCTTTTTTGTGTCTGCTGCCTTATTGTTATTTAGCAAAATTCAATAGTCTATTTGCCTTAGCTAAAATAAGACGCTCGTTATTGCTGATATACTTTCGTTTAATTTTTGATACCTATTGACCCCAACTTGAATAGGGTTATATATTGTTCAAATAATAATAAACGGTATTCATAGAAGTAATGTCAGCCGGCGACGAACAAGCAATAATAAAACAATACCAGCCGCTCATTCGCGCGTTAATTCCTTATGAACAACAAAACAAGCTGTTAGAAGGAATTAACAAGTTTTCGAAGCGTCTACCTAGTAGTGTTCGAAAAGTAGTAAAAGAGGAGGTTGTTCGATTAACGTCGTTAACCGACGCACCTGCTGATAACTCTGCCTTTGCTCAATTCCCCGTCATGAAATTCAAGCACTTCGGGGTTCAAATGCGCCTTGATAAAGTCGGCGCGCAGATACTCAAAAACGAAACATCGCTTTATCAAGACAGATATACGGTAGGCGTGTTTGAGTCAGTAATGAACTCAGACTTCTACCAAAACCAAATAAAAAAAGAACAGTTCAAAAAAATTGTCGATGCTTTTAATGTTGAAAGCCAATCATTTACTGATATAGATTTCGGCGATGACATCGCAATTCGCCCAAATTTTACTATTTCTTCCCCCGATTTTGAGAAAGGCCGTCATTGTTCAATCAGTTCGATGTCACACAAAGGCATTGCTCTTGAAACGAAAAGGCCACCGAACGCTTCTACTGGTGACATTATTACGTTCACTATTCCTGAAGTTAAAGGACTTACTAAAGAACCGACTGAAATAACACTTGAACTAGAGTCGGTAAAATACAACAAGCACTTAGGGAAGTATGAGACATCGTTTGTTTTTCAAGACGACGTGGATAAAGGCTTTCTTGCAACCCTTAAACGATATGTAGCGATTACCGCGTATAAACAGCCTTTGCAGCGTGATTTAGAAATAGAACGCGCCATGCAAGAACTAGAACGCGACCGAATACTTGAAAATAGCCCGTGGTTGCCCGTGTTTCTCGCGCCAGAGAAGAAGTCGCTTAAGCCCATTATTGCCCTGTTTACCAAAGCCAATGTCGAGCATAACGACGCCGAAAAACTCTTGGCTAGCCTACAAGATAAGCCTATCTTCGCGACGTTAGTTGACGAGCTGCGCAAGTATAATGAAGCTTATGTCTTTCATGGCAACATCAAAACCAAAAATGGTAACGTTCAAATAACAGCGACGCATAGACAACTGCTGGCATTAAAACAGCTTAACGCGTTGGTTTATCTTCTTGCCAAAAGTGGCGACTTCATCTGTACCCATTGTCGACTTGATAGCGTGACGCGAGAAGATAAACAAAAAGCGTTTGCTATTCACGATATTGCCAGTAAAGAATTTGAGCAACTGGCGCAGATCTCCCATGTTCTTTACTGTAAAGACGTGTCTGCTTATCTTACTAATCTGACCCTTTCAGCAAAATGCGATTTCAAACCCTTGTCAAAAACCTTGAGGGCTAGCGGCAATAATTGGCGAATTGATTATGTAATGGAAGAGGATTTAGATAGACGTAGTGAGACACGTTACGTTATTGATAAACCTGCCTCTATTAAAGTTGGACTGCTGACATCGATTGATGCGCGGGTTGCTGATCTAAGTGCAAGCGGGATGAAGTTAATCGTTGCACCGAAAAGTGAGCTACAAAAGGAAATTCGTGTTTCAGTACCGGAACTGAAAATTAAAGGTGAAAAATATAAGGTTGTGCACTACCAAGCGGAAACGGGCGTGGTGAGGTTGTGTCTTGTTGAAGATACACGTAAGGCTAAAGTGAGCTCGAGCGTCGATCATATGGTTGAAGAAAATACCGCGTATTTCAAAGTAAGAGATATTGCGCGTATTCAACGCTCAACTCACCGTTATATCTGGGAATTGGCGGTTAGGCATATGCCGTCTTTATCGGTACTATGTGTGATGAACCGCTTTACGTTAGACAGGCTCAAAACGGTGTATCAAAGTGACGCATCTGATGATCTTTATCCTTTTTCGCGCACTCAAAATATTATCCCATTGCACGGCTTTTTTGCAGACAAAGGGCAGGCTAAGCCCAAGTCACAAATTCTAGAGGCGATGTTTAAAGAAACATCTGAACAAGCGTTAGTGGTTCACTGCGTTAGAAAGAGCGATAGCCGCTTAGTGTATATAAAAGAACGCGACTTCCTTTTTTCTAAGTTGCGAACACAGATAAAAACTCAGTTAGATGAAGAAAAAATACATCTCAGCGCCACAGATGTCACTGCTATTCGATGTCACGGTGCGATAACGCCGTTAACTAAGAAGCGTCTTGCCCAGCTATCAAAGCTAGACAAAGCCATGTATGACAAGCTCGAAACGATGCAGGCGGGTTATACACACTGTATTTTTATTACTAATATGTCAGCCCTTCACCACGATTTAGTGGTAGACAATCTTATTGCCAAACCCCAACGACAGGATCTAGAAAGCGAAGGTGCGGCTTAATGCCAGAGCCTTCTGAATGGGCAATTATCGATGCAGATTGGTATAACATCATTTCACTTACGCTTTTAGTGTTATCTCTTTTCGCATTTTGCTATTCTTGTAAATAAATCAACAAAAAAGGGTTGAGTGTTGAAAGGGATCCTAACGTTTCTTATCATTTTGGTGCTGCTCGCGATCGCGTTTGTCATTGGCTCTCAAAATGAAGCACAAGTAACAGTTAATTATTTAATTGCTCAGGCGAATCTTCGCTTATCAACGTTAATAGCGATAACACTTTCAATAGGCGTTGGTATTGGTATTTTGGTAATGCTAATGAGCTGGCTAAAATTGCGTGTTCAGCTGATGTCTGCGCAGTCTAAAATACAGAGTCTGGAACAAGAACACTAATGCTCGAACTGCTGTTTCTCCTTTTGCCTGTTGCGGCAGGTTACGGCTGGATAATGGGTCGAAATAGTGTCCGTCAAGCGCAGCGAAAGCAGTCTAGCATTCTATCTAAGCATTATTACAAGGGGCTAAACTTCCTTCTTTCAGACCAACCTGATAAAGCAGTCGATACGCTAATCAAAATGATTAACGTGAATAGCGATACAGTAGAGACGCATATCGCGATGGGGAGCTTTTTCCGTCACCGAGGCGAAATAGACCGCGCAATTAAAGTCCACCAGAATTTAGTTAGCCGTGATGAGCTCCAGCCGGCTCAACGAGAAAATGCTCTGAGGGAGCTTGGTCACGACTACACACAAGCGGGCTTTCTAGAGCGTGCTGAAAATGCTTTTCTTCAACTGCTTAACAGCGATAAACACTACCTTGTAGCTCAACAGCAACTTTTCAGTATCTACCAGACCACGAAAGAGTGGGAAAGAGCCATCGAATTAGCCGAACGTATGGTGCAGTGTCATGGTGACAATGATGATTTGTGCGAACGCCTTGCACACTTTTATTGTGAACAAGCATCGGTTGAGTTAAAGAACGATAGCCAAGGGGCGGCATTGACCTTATTACAAAAAGCGGTAAACGCCGACGAACATGCGGTTAGGCCGTGGCTTATGTTAGGTGATATAGCGCTTGATCAAAAACGCTTTACTGATGCCAACGCGTACTTTACGCAAGTGGCCGAACGCGATATCAACTGGTTCAGCGAAGCCGTACCTAGTTTGGAAAAAATTGCTGAAGAAACTGACGACTGGGAAAGTTTTCAGAAGAACTTAGAAGCGCACTGGCAAGAGTGTGCTACGTCCTATTTAGCCATGGTTGATGTGCTTATGAAGCGCGGTGAAACGGCACAGGCGGCTGAATACTTACTTGAGCAACTTCGCAAACGCCCGACTATGCGCGGCTTTAAAACCCTTATGGGGCTTTACATTGACCAGCTTTCAGATAAAACCACGGCTGATAGCTTACGCTTACTTAAAGAATTGGTGGAAAAGCAAATGTTGCAGCGCCCTAAATACCGCTGTGGCAGCTGTGGCTTTTCCGGTCGAAAATTATATTGGTTATGTCCTAGCTGTAAAAAGTGGGGCGTAGTAAAACCTATCAAAGGGCTAGACGGAGAATAAAAGAACATGCATGACCCACGCGTTATTGTTGCATTAGACTATGACAATAAAGACACTGCATTGGCGTTTGTTGATAAATTAGATTCAAGCTTGTGCAAGCTAAAAGTGGGCAAGGAGATGTTCACCTTATTTGGACCGGAGTTCGTAAAAGCGCTAATCGCTAAAGGCTTTGACGTTTTCTTAGATCTCAAATTCCATGACATTCCAAATACTGTAGCGAAAGCGTGTAAAGCAGCGGCGGAGCTGGGTGTATGGATGGTAAACGTACATGCATCGGGCGGCCTACCTATGATGCAAGCAGCTAAAGAGGCGATTGCAACAAGCAGCAACCCTCAAACTAAACTTATTGCGGTTACCGTTCTTACCAGCATGGATGAAGCGCAGTTGGCGGATGTAGTAAGCGGTGTGACACCAGAGCAACAAGTGCTGCGTCTGGCGGCACTAACAGAAAAAGCAGGATTAGACGGCATTGTCTGCTCGGCACAGGAAGCCAGCGCATTACGCGAAAAACACAGCGACGATTTTCTGCTAGTTACACCAGGTATTCGCCCAGTAGGCGCAGATGCTGGTGATCAAAAGCGCGTCATGACGCCTCCCGATGCTATGAAAGCTGGCGTGAGCTATTTAGTTATGGGAAGACCTATCACTAAAGCGGAAGACCCTATTGCCGTACTGAAAGCAGTAAACGCATCAATAAACGGTTAGACTTATTTCAAATACAAAAAAGCTCGGATGTGATGTTCACATACCGAGCTTTTTTATTCCGATATTCTTATTCAAGGGTATGGCCACAGCCCTACCCGAGACTAATCTTTAGAAATTATTCGCCTTTAAGCGCTACTTCAGCTGGTGTATAGGTAAGGCCTAGTTCTTCACCTAGCGCGTCAACCACAGCTTTGTACGTTACCTTACCTTCGTGCACGTTTAGGCCGTTAAGCAAATGCTTGTCTTCTAGCATTGCTTTCGCTGGTCCTTTGTTAGCTAAGGCTAGACCAAATGGCAATGTGGCATTGTTAAGTGCCATCGTAGAAGTACGCGCAACGCCACCAGGCATGTTTGCAACACAGTAGTGAACTACATCGTCAACAACATAAACAGGGTCTTGGTGTGTGGTCGCTTTCGATGTTTCAAAGCATCCACCTTGGTCGATAGCAACATCGACAAGCACTGAACCAGGTTTCATTGCCTTAATTTGTTCGCGAGTAAGAAGCTTCGGAGCTGCTGCACCAGGAATTAGTACCGCACCAACAACAAGGTCAGCTTTTGAAGAGTAGTGCTCGATAGCGTCAACGGTAGAGTAAACCGTTTTTACTTGTCCGTTAAAGATATCATCGATTTGACGAAGACGAGGAAGCGAGCGGTCAAGAATAGTAACGTCAGCACCAAGGCCTAGTGCCATTTTTGCTGCGTTAGTACCAACAACACCACCGCCGATAACCAGTACTTTACCTGGTGCTACACCCGGAACGCCACCAAGAAGTGTACCGCTACCGCCGTGTGCTTTTTCAAGGTAGTGCGCGCCAGCTTGAACCGACATACGGCCAGCTACTTCACTCATTGGTGCTAGTAGTGGAAGCCCACCGCGGTCGTCAGTCACTGTTTCATATGCGATACAAGTTGCACCAGATTCCACAAGCAGCTTTGTTTGCGTAGGATCAGGCGCTAAATGTAGGTAGGTGTATAGTGTCTGGCCTTTACGAAGCATTTTGCACTCGTTAGGCTGAGGCTCTTTAACTTTTACGATCATTTCTGCTTCAGCAAACACTTGCTCAGCCGTTGATGCAATGGCTGCGCCTGCTTCGACATACATTTCGTTAGTGAAACCTATTGCGTCACCTGCGTTAGTTTCTACTAAAACGCTGTGACCGTGGCTAACAAACTCTTTTACAGCTGCTGGCGTCAAGCCAACACGGTATTCGTGGTTCTTAATTTCTTTTGGTACACCAACTAACATGTATAGTCCTCAATCTTATAGTGAGCTTCTAAGCGGCTCTGGTTGAACTTTTGATAAATAGTGTTCGGCTTTGAAGCACGTGAACATATTTGCGGAGTATACGTGATAAAAAAACGAACTATCTGCTGAAGAATGGGCGTTTGTAGCATATAATTCTCCTAAAAGATGCTTTTAAGATATTTTATATGCTGGTAAAGACACCAAAACACCTAGACCGAATAGACAGGAATATCCTGGTACAGTTACAGAAAAACGGGCGTATATCAAACGTCGAACTTGCTAAAGAAGTGGGATTAAGCCCCAGCCCTTGTCTTGAGAGAGTTAAGAGGCTGGAGGCTCAGGGCTATATAAAAGGATATCATGCTGTCGTTGACCCAGAAAAGCTCGGCGCAGCTATGCTTGTGTTCGTAGAGATTACGTTAACGAAAACATCGGTAGATATCTTTGCAGAATTTTCTGCTGCGGTAAAACTGCATGACGATATACAAGAATGTCACCTGGTGTCCGGAGATTTTGACTTCCTTCTTAAAGCACGCGTTGCAGATATGGGAAGTTATAGGAAATTATTAGGTGATACTTTACTGCGCTTGCCCGGAGTAAGTGAGTCGCGTACGTACGTTGTGATGGAAGAAGTAAAAAGTACATCGTCGCTGCGCATTAATTTGAAGTAATGAAAGCGTGGCTCAATAGCGTGGTTTTGTGGTAGGCTGTGCAAAAATACAGTGTTTGTGTTTTACCAAAGGATTAACAGCACACTAAAGCACAGGGTAGGGGATGGGTGTATTAATTCAGTTGTACGCTCAGTAACTTACCAAAAAGTAAATCAATAATAATTATGTAGGAATAGCAAAGAGTTCGCTAAGCTCTTTGTTGCGGTTAGTACTGCGGTTACCGCATAGCGTAAAAAGCTATCTGCGGTAATACATGCGATGGAAATTGAAGGTTTTTTAGGGTTATGGCGCGATTAACAGGGGTTCAGCGAGTGTGGGAAGCAGGTATGATTATCGCCTGTGTTTTCGCCTTCTTCTTATTGCTGGCACTAGCATCTTTTCATCCAGGAGACCCAGGTTGGAGTCAGGCTGGATTACAACTCGACGTTCACAACTGGGTTGGAGCAACAGGGGCGTGGGTCGCTGATCTTCTGCTATTCTCATTTGGTTTTTTAGCGTATTTGCTGCCTTTCGGCTCCGCCTTCTTAGGGTGGTTTCTATTCCAACACATTAAAGAACTCGATGAATTCGATTACCTTACTATTGGATTAAGAATTATCGGTGGGCTGTTGATGGCCCTCGGTGCAACGGGCATCGCCAGTATAAATTTTGACGACATCTACAACTTTTCAGCCGGCGGTTTTGTTGGCGACGTAATTAGTTCAGCGCTAGTGCCTTACTTCAATACAGCTGGCACAATTTTGCTACTTCTTTGTTTCTTCTGTACGGGCTTTACCTTACTAACTGGTATTAGCTGGCTCACTATTATCGACAGGTTAGGTGAAGGTACGCTGTGGTTAGGACGTAAGACTCTTTCAGCACCTCAGAGTTTGTTAGCATTTGAAATGCCGCGACTAGCCCTAGCTAACAAATCGTCTAATCAAAGTGGCGACGAAGGTGCAGAGCTAGATATTACTAGTATGCGCGCTGAACCTTTGGCTTCTACTGCACAGACAAAACCATCACAGACACAGAAAACTACGCCATCACGCAGTGAGCCTACCTTTGGCATTGACGATGTAGATGATGAACCGCCGTTTTATACCTATGACGGAGACAAGTCTGTTCAATCTAATCCCAACGATACTGTCAACGCCGAGGAAGACGATGCGACATCAAGTGCAGATGTAGCTGAGACGAAAAAGTCGTCGTTCTCATTGTCAGGTATGCGTAGTGCGGTTACTGGTAGCTTTAAAGACAAAGTGGGTTTGGGTAAATCGAGCCAAGATGACTCAGTTCAGTCAGAAGATGATAGCAGTCAACATGAGCATAAACACCAAGCGCAGCAAAGTCCGCATATTAACTTCGACGACTTAGAAGAGTTTGATGAAGACTTGCCTTACGAAACTGGAAGCAAGCCAATAACTTCTGCAAATAACAGCGCGCCATCTGTTGAAGGTAGCGAACCAAATACGGAAACGCTACAGTCGCAAACTGTTGAAACTCAGGGAGCGAGTCAAGGTGCTAACCAAGCATTTACGCCTGCTGCACTAGGTGCCAAACCCGTGAAGGCGAGGGCAGGTGAGTTAGATCCTGATTTACCACCTATGCCGTCCTTTGATTTACTTGAACGTGCCGACAAACATGAAAACCCGCTTACGCCAGAAGAGATTGAAGGTATTTCTCGTTTGGTAGAGGAAAAACTGGCTGACTTTAACATTGAAGCGACGGTGGTTGGCGTGTTCCCAGGCCCTGTTATTACCCGGTTTGAGCTTGATTTAGCACCTGGGGTAAAAGTGAGCAAGATCTCAGGACTGTCGAAAGACTTAGCCCGCGCTATGTCAGCTATCTCGGTGCGTGTAGTGGAAGTTATTCCGGGTAAGTCAGTAATTGGCTTAGAACTGCCGAATAAAAAACGTGAAATGGTGCGGCTGAGCGAAGTTATTAGCTGCGATACTTTTCAGTCTAATAAATCACCATTAACCATGGTGTTGGGCGCTGATATTTCAGGTCAGCCAGTGGTGGTCGATTTAGCCAAAATGCCTCACCTTTTGGTTGCGGGTACTACAGGTTCAGGTAAATCTGTAGGTGTGAACGTTATGATTCTTAGTTTGCTTTATAAGAGCACGCCAGAAGATGTTCGCATGATCATGATTGACCCGAAAATGCTTGAGCTTTCCGTTTATGAAGGCATACCTCACTTGCTTGCTGAAGTGGTTACCGACATGAAAGAAGCCGCCAATGCCCTTCGTTGGTGCGTGGGTGAGATGGAGCGTCGTTATCGTCTAATGAGCGCTCTTGGCGTGCGTAACCTAAAGGGCTATAACGCGAAAGTAGAAGAAGCTATTGCTAATGGCACACCAATAAAGGACCCACTGTGGAAGAATGAAGAAAGTATGGATGCTGAAGCGCCTGACTTAGCCAAACTTCCTGCTATCGTGGTAGTGGTCGATGAATTTGCCGACATGATGATGATAGTGGGCAAAAAAGTAGAAGAGCTTATTGCACGTATCGCGCAGAAAGCACGTGCTGCGGGCATCCATCTTATCCTTGCCACACAGCGTCCATCTGTAGATGTTATTACAGGTCTGATCAAGGCCAACATTCCAACCCGTTGTGCATTCCAAGTTTCTAGTAAAATAGACTCAAGAACCATTCTAGACCAACAAGGCGCAGAAACTTTGCTAGGGATGGGTGACATGCTTTATCTGCCTCCTGGTAGCCCTGTGCCAACCCGTGTTCACGGTGCATTTGTGGATGATCACGAAGTACATGCTGTAGTTGCAGACTGGCAGAAACGTGGTGAGCCTGAATACATTGATGAGATCCTGAATGGCGAAGCGACGGCTGAAGTCTTACTGCCAGGCGAACAGCCTGAGGGTGAGGATCAAGAATTTGATGCCTTCTATGATGAAGCCGTGGCGTTTGTTACTGAAACACGTCGAGCTAGTGTGTCGAGTGTGCAGCGTAAGTTTAGAATTGGTTACAATCGGGCTGCGCGCTTGGTTGAACAAATGGAAATGAGTGGTGTCGTAAGTGCACAGGGGCATAACGGGAACCGTGAGGTTCTTGCACCGCCGCCCCACAAAGAATAACGAATGGATTGAATAAATGAATAAAGCAGTTTCGGTTTATTTTGTGAGTGCATTGGTAACGGCAGGTACAGCAATGACTGCTGCTAACGCTGCGGTAGAATTAGATACAACAGGTTCAAATATAGGCAACAACAATGCTCACGAGGTTGTCAGTGCTCATGACGCTATTCAGGCTAATGCCACAGTAAACACTAGTCAGCCTAAAACTTCATCGCTTATCAAAGATTCTGCGAGTACTTCACTGCAGGCTTTGTTAAGCAATATGAAGCAGTTTCGTGCAAGCTTTGCGCAGACAGTAGTCGATGCACAGCAAAATGTCGTTCACGAAGCACAAGGCACGCTGACCATGACCCGCCCTAATAAGCTTCGCTGGGAAACAACGTTTCCTGATGAAACCCTTTTGGTTGCCGATGGCGAAGCGGTTTGGAATGTGGATACCTTCGTAGAGCAGGTAACAGTCCTATCTCAAGACAATGCGATTAAAGATAACCCTATTGTTTTGCTTACATCGACAGATGAAGCAACGTGGTCAAAGTTCTCTATCAGTCAATTAAATAGCGGTTCATCGGCCGTAACACGTGAAAATGGCGCGGCAGACAACATCAATGGTGTGAGCGCAACAAAAAGCTACCAAATCACGCCTAAAGAACAAGGCGGCCAAATCGCAACGCTTACATTAACCTTTAACCAAGACAGTGAACTCGCTTCGCTTAATATGCTCGATGCGCAACAGCAAATCAGCACTTTGGTGTTCAGTAATATTGAAACGCGTTTTCCAGTGCCCGCTGATACGTTCTCAGTTGATATTCCAGACAGCTTCATAATTGATGACCAGCGTTAATCAAGATTTCGCGCCCCTCGCGGCGCGAATGCGCCCAGTCACCATAGAGCAGTACAGCGGTCAAGAACACTTACTTGGCGAAGGTAAGCCTCTACGTAAAATGTTAGAGGCGGGTCACTGTCATTCTATGATTTTGTGGGGGCCGCCCGGTACCGGTAAAACTACCCTTGCTGAACTCATTGCTCAATACACCAACGCATCTGTATTGCGTATTTCTGCGGTTACCTCTGGGGTAAAAGACATCAGAGCCGCCATGGATACGGCTGAAGAAAACGCCCGTTATAACCAGCGAACCTTGTTGTTTGTTGATGAAGTACACCGATTCAACAAAAGTCAGCAGGACGCGTTTCTTCCATTTGTTGAGTCTGGCGTTGTTACCTTTATTGGCGCAACGACAGAGAATCCCTCGTTCGAATTAAATAAAGCGCTTTTATCTCGTGTACGTGTTTATGTGCTAAAAACACTCGAACACGAAGCACTGTCTGAATTGATTGATAGAGCGCTAAGCGATACTGAAAAAGGTCTGGGTGACAGAGCCCTTGGTATTGAAGAAGCAGCCAGAAACGCGCTTATCGATTTAAGTGGCGGCGACGCACGTCGTCTTCTCACCTATTTAGAGCTTGCTGCCGACTTCACCGGAGCAAACGAAATAACCGTAAGCGATGTTGACCATGCGGTAGGCGAGAAAGTTGCTAGTTACGACAATAAAGGCGACACCTTCTACGATCTAATCTCCGCGTTTCATAAATCTGTTAGAGGCTCAGATCCAGACGCAGCCCTTTACTGGTACGCAAGAATTCTTGATGGCGGGGGAGACGCGCTGTATGTAGGAAGACGTTTACTTGCTATCGCGTCTGAAGACATTGGTAATGCAGACCCAAGAGCAATGCAACTTTGTATTAATGCCTGGGACACGTTTCACCGAGTAGGGCCTGCAGAGGGCGAGCGCGCTATTGCTCAAGCTGCGGTATATTGTGCGTTAGCTGCAAAAAGTAACGCAGTATATATGGCGTTTAACGAAGCAAAAGCATTGGCACGTAAAACCTCTGATGCACCTGTTCCCATGCATTTACGCAATGCGCCTACGTCGCTAATGAAAGAGCTCGGTCATGGCGATGGTTACCGCTATGCTCACAACGAGCCAAACGCGTTTGCCGCGGGTGAGACTTACTTTCCGGAAAGCCTTACCGGAACTCGCTTGTATAACCCTAATGAACGCGGTTTAGAGAAAGCTTTGAAAGCCAAGCGTGAATTTCTCGATTCACTTAATGCGAGAAGTAACAATAAAAGGTAAAGTTGCAGACAAGTAACTCAACTAGTTCAGATTATATGAATTAGTTAATAAAAAATGCGCTAGGGAGTTTTCGTGCCTCAAGGGTTAGCTTTGTATTGTTTTATTGCCGCTGGCGGTGCGACCGGCGCCTGTTTACGCTATTTTGTTACCACAAGTGTTGATTCCTTATTTGGAAAACACATGCCGTTTGGTACACTAACGGTGAATGTGGTCGGGTCGTTTGCACTCGCATTACTGTACGGTTTTATCGAACGTCATGATTTAAGCGACTCTCCTTACCGAGCGCTTATCGGTGTAGGGCTATTAGGTGCCTTTACTACATTCTCAACATTTTCCGTTGAAACCTTAACTTTATTAGAAAACGGGTTGTGGCTTAAAGCCGCAGCAAATGTATTTCTTAACGTTGGCGCTTGCCTAATAGCAGGTTGGCTAGCCATTCAATTGATGAAAGGATAATTAGAAACACATGTTAGATCCAAAGTGTTTGCGAAGCGATATAGAACAAACAGCTAAGCGATTAGCTGCCCGTGGTTTTAACCTCGATGTAGCAGCTTTCAGTTCGCTTGAAGAAAAAAGAAAAACACTTCAGTCCAGAACACAGGATCTGCAAAACGAGCGTAACGTACGAAGTAAATCCATTGGTAAAGCAAAAGCGCAGGGCGAAGATATTGCACCGCTATTGGCTGAAGTGGGTAAGCTTGGTGACGAGCTTGACGCCGCTAAAGCGGAACTTAGCGAACTGTTGGAAGAAATTAACACCCTTACGCAAGGCATTCCTAATTTGCCACACGAGTCTGTACCAGCGGGTAAAGACGAAGATGACAATGTTGAGATTTCTCGATGGGGCGAACCACGCACGTTTGATTTTGAAGTTAAAGATCATGTTGATGTGGCTGAAGGCTTAAACAACGGCTTAGATTTCGCTACCGCAAGTAAGCTTACGGGAAGCCGCTTTGTAGTGATGCGCGGCGATATTGCTCGCCTAAATCGTGCAATTGCTCAGTTCATGCTAGATACCCATACACAAGAACATGGCTACCAAGAGATGTATGTGCCTTACTTGGTTAATGCTGACAGCCTTTATGGCACAGGTCAGCTGCCTAAATTTGGTGAGGACTTATTTCACACCAAGCCAGCAACTGAAGAAGGACAGGGGCTTAGCCTAATTCCAACGGCGGAAGTTCCGCTAACTAATATTGCACGCGATGAAATATTAGATGCGAAATCACTGCCTGTGAAAATGACAGCACATACGCCTTGCTTCCGCTCAGAAGCTGGTTCGTACGGTCGAGATACCCGTGGACTTATTCGTCAGCATCAGTTCGACAAGGTAGAACTTGTACAGTTAGTTAAGCCGGAAGAGAGCTTTGACGCGCTAGAAGCACTTACAGGACACGCCGAAGTTATTCTTCAAAAGCTAGAATTACCGTACCGCAAAGTGTTGCTTTGTACTGGTGATATGGGCTTTGGTGCATGTAAAACCTACGATCTTGAAGTATGGCTGCCTGCGCAAAATACCTATCGTGAAATTTCTTCATGTTCAAACATGTTGGACTTCCAAGCACGACGCATGCAGGCTAGATTCCGTAACCCAGAAACGAATAAAACTGAACTTCTTCACACATTGAATGGTTCTGGTTTAGCGGTAGGGCGTACGCTTGTAGCTATTTTAGAGAACAATCAGCAGGCAGATGGAAGCGTTACGATTCCAAAGGCGCTTGTGCCTTACATGGCAGGCCAAGAGGTTATCAAAGCGACTAGCGTGTAAAGTACAGAAGCTTTAAGGATTAGTTTTATTTAGTTGAGCGATAACTACTGCACAAAGCGAATTTAAATGAAAATCCGGCATCCGAAAGGTGTCGGATTTTTTTTATTAGTAAACCTGATTAGCATAAAGTATTACTGAGAATACTGTGATGAGAGAATGGAGTAATTGTTTAAAATGTAATGAATAGCTAATATTTAAATGGGCTCATAATCAGCCTTTTGGTTGTGAAAAAGATGTTTCAAATTGTAAATGTGTTGCGATGATTAAGAATTTATTCTTTATTTTTCATTGAGATAAGATCATCAAAGATAGGTCTTTACCTGTCTTTACATTTCTTTACATACCCCCTACTTTTGGCTAATGTTTCGGTTGACGCAAGTTATTGAAAAATCGTATTTCGTATCGCGTCTAGGAAAAGTTACATATCAATAAATATTGATGTTTGAGGATAAGGGAAATGTCCTTCTTGGAATTTCTCTTTCCCTTACATGAAATTCCAGGGAACACACATGTTTAAAAAAAACCTCATTACCAGGACGTTGCGAAATGCAGCGTTAGTTGGTCTTGTAGGCTCACTTGCCTATCCTGTCTTAGCTCAAGAAACTCCAGTTGATGAAGAATCTGTTGAAAAAATCAAAGTAACTGGCTCGCGTATTAAGCGAACAGAGCTTTCTACGCCCGCGCCAATAGTTTCTGTGAGCGCAGAAGAAATTAAGCGCTTCGGTACGCCTGACTTAGGTAGTATTCTTGCTGAACTTCCCGCGATAGCCGCAGGCTCTACTCTAATTGGTAACAACAATAGCAATGCTAACGCTGGACTAAGCTCGCCAGATCTACGCTCTCTTGGTGAAAATAGAACACTTACTCTTGTGAATGGTAAACGACACGTAGCAGGTTCACCGTTTTCTAATGCGGTAGACACAGGTTCTATACCTGCCGCTATGATTGAGCGAATTGAAGTAATTACTGGTGGCGCGTCAGCTATTTATGGTTCTGATGCTGTATCAGGGGTTATCAACGTTATCCTTAGAGACGACTATGAGGGCCTTGAGTTCAGATTTGATGGCACCACTGACCTAGAAGGTGTTGGAAATAGAACCAATAATTTTAGTGCATTATACGGTCACACTACCGATGATGGAAAAGGCAATATCACCTTTTTCGCTGAAAAAAATAACATTAACCAAGTTATGGAGCCTGACCTTCAACAGGCCGCTGCATGGGGTACTATTGTAAACCCTCTAGATACTGGTGAAAACGATGGTATTGCAGATAGACTACGCGTTCCATTTGTTGGTTCAGAAATGATTAACCAGTTTGGCGTAATTAATCCATTTGGTGGTGGTCCTCGGATTACATTTATGCCAGACGGTTCGCCGATGGATCAAGTAAGTCGCTTGGAAAATAATAGCTTCGCTTTTGGTAGTTTCGATCAACGTTACGATTCTGTTTTCTTCGGCGAAGATTACGTTAACTACATTCCTGATCAAGAAACAGTTACCCTAGCAAGTACGTTCCGCTATGACATCACAGACAACATTCGCTTTTACGGTGACGTCAAACACGTAGATAAGAAAATTGAGCAGCAATTCCAGCCGTCTTTCCGTTTTGGTGGTATTTTCGTTGATGTAGAAGATAATGCATTCTTAGATGAGTCTACTCGCTCACGCCTTCTTGATGGCGGTCAATCAGTGGTTGAAATGTCGCGTTTCTTCACCGATATTGGTAACCGAACAGCGTCTAACGATCGTGAGCTGTTTCGCTTCATCGGTGGCTTTGAAGGGTACTTTACTCTGAGTGATACTGATTTCGACTACGATGTTTACTACACTCGCGGCGAAGTATCGAATGTACGTCGTACGCTAAATGATTTAATTCCTACAAATTTCCTGGCTGCGCTTGATTCGGTCATTGATCCTGAAACAGGGCAAGCGGCGTGCCGCAGCCAAGTTCCAGCGCTTCAAGGGGAAGACTATGAAGACCCAGCGTTAGTAAACCCGGAAAACTGCGCACCATTTAATCCATTTGGTTTTGGTCAAGCAAGTGCAGCATCTGCCGACTTTATAGCTGGTGATGTTCAACGAGAAGATGAAATCACTCAAGAGATGGTTGGTGGAACACTTTCGTTCGATTCAGGTCAGTGGTTCGAACTTCCTGGTGGGCCATTAGGTATTGCGTTAGGTTACGAATATCGTGAAGAAGACGTTGAGACAACGACCGATGAATTAACAAAACAAGGGGTCTTTACCAACGCTGCTACGCCAGACTCCTTTGGTGGCTATGATGTGAGTGAGTTCTTTATTGAGCTTCGCTTACCTCTTCTTAGTGACGTTATGCTGGCTAAGGAACTATCATTAGATGCGGCATATCGCACAGCGGACTATTCACACGCGGGTAATGCGGATGCGTGGCAAGTTGGCTTTATGTGGGCTCCAATTGAAGATGTGCGAATCCGCGGTACCGTAGGTGAAGCTGTTCGTGCTCCTAATGTTGACGAAGCATTTTCTCCTCAATCGCCAGGCTTTGCAAACATCAATGACCCGTGTGACGCCGACAATATTAACGATGATCCAGATCGCGCCGCAAATTGTCTAGCACTGGGTATTCCTGCTGGTTTTGAAGCAAATGATAACGTAAGTATCGAGACAGTCTCAGGCGGTAATCCTGACCTTTTCTCTGAAGGCAGTGAGTCGAGAACGATAGGCATTGTATGGACACCGGAGTTCTTAGAAAACTTCTCTGTCACGGTTGATTTCTATGACATTGAGATTGAAGATGCGATCACAGAAGTCGGTGCACAAGATATTCTCGATAACTGTGTGGATGCTTCAGGTGGTCCTGATGCAGGGTTCTGCTCTCAGATTGACCGCGACGAAAATAACGATGTTGAAGTTGTACGCTCTGGCTTTATTAATGCCTCTGCACTTAAAACATCGGGTGTTGAGTTTCAGATCCGATATACTACTGAGCTCAGCGATTTAGGTCTACCGGGTGAGCTTCGCTTAAACCTTCAAGGGAACAAAGTTAACGAACTTGAAGAATACGCTTTCCAAGACCGTCCAGATGAGATTAACGTAGAAGTGGGCGAAGTTGGCGACCCTGAGTATCAATTCAGAACCATCGTTGACTACCGTATTGATGAGTGGAACTTCAACTATACGAGCCGCTTTATTGATCGTTCTGCGCTATTTGACGTTTCACCTGGTGCGGATTCACCTGAAGACGTGTCTCCAGCGTTTGTTGGAAGTATTTGGACTCATGACTTCAGCATTGAATATACCTACAACGAAAATGTTGATGTATATGTGGGTTTAAGAAACGCATTCAATAAAGTACCACCTGGCTACACGTTCGATCCGCTATACGACCTACTTGGTCGCAGGTTGAATGCAGGTATTACTGTTCGCTTCGAATAAGCGTTAACTAAAACGATGAGCCACCACGTGAACGTGGTGGCTCTTTTTTGTGTTACTTCCCTTATAATTTCTGTACCTTGAAGCGAGTACAAACTCATAGGCTTTCTTACATGTGCGGATTTATACAGCGTATTACTGACTCACCTGACGTTATTGCGCTACTTGAAGAAGTCGGGCTTACACAAACCATTCCGCTTTTTGTCAATGAATCTTCCACAAGCAATGTTATTAACTTTTATCCTGCATTTGGAAAAGTGCCAGAACGACAAATTACCAATTTAATTGTATCTGGTGATAGCACCATCGATGCAACGTGGTGGTTTGACGCAAAACCTAATGGAAACGCGCTTACCGTAGGTGATAGAACAACATTTAACGCTCGAAATCTCGATAGCCCTTATTGGAGCAAGTTCATTCGTGAACGACGCGCTGTGGTTGTCGCAACTGCAGTAGGGGAGTCAAACCCGCTTGGTAAAGGAAAAGCGCACTATTTAATGAAACCGGCTACTGGTGCATTGCTCATTGGCGCGGTATACCGGCGGTTTAGTAATGGCCTATTTTCCTGTGCAGTAGTGACGCGCCCACCCGTAGAGGGGTTTAGTCAGTATCATGAAAAATCTATTCCTTGCTTTCTTCCACATAATGCACATGCGATAAATGCGTGGTTAGCGGCTGACACACAAGGCTCATTGAACAATGAGGTAGAATATATTTTGAATAATCCTCGTGTTTATACCGATCTTGAAGTCACGCGAGTAAAGACGTTTAAAAGCGCCGAGGCAATCGGTGAGGTTAATGTGTTAAAAGCTGACGAAAACCGCTAGCTTTAACTGCTAAGTGAGCAAAGGAAGGCGGCTATAAAAACAGCCGCCTGTGACAATCTAACTACTAAATAACGTTTTATTTAAGGTAGGAAAGCAAGGTTTCTTCGTCCGCGCCTAAAACATTCTTTTTCACTTCTTTGTCGACGACGTCTGAACATTGAGATGACATTCCGCTTCTCAATTTACCAAGAAATCCAGGCCCACTAATAATATCTATCGAGCCCAACGCACCTCGTTTACGTTCACCATCTAGCCAGTCAGCAATGTCACTAGCAAATCTTTCATCTTCGAGTTCGGCGGCATCTTTTCGATTCATGCTATCAACGCCTGGTACTTGCGAAGCGGGAGCCGATTGTCTGCCGGGTTTATCTGTATAAATGTCTTGGTCACTCGCGCCACTAAACTCGTTATGCCACTTTTTTACTTCAACAAGTGCACTTCCGTGGTTGGTATAGGTGTAAGCTGTGGCGTCGTCGTGGTTGGCCACAATTACGTAGTGTTTTTGAACTGTCATACAGCCTCCTATGTCCATTTATGTAAAACATTCACGTTTATGGTGTTCGGTAAAAGGCAAGTATGAAAAATATGCCTGAAACCCGAGATAAAACGCCAATGTAGGAGGGGAGTTGCAATATCAACACCAAGGCTAAAACAGTTAACAATAGGGTGGCTCTTCTGATAGCTACCTTAAATCGGGTTTCAACCCGTGAAGCAAATCAACAAGTGCTTTTAGCAGAAGGCTAACCGGGGGCGCTAGCACTTTAAATATAATGTGCGATCGCCTTTACAAGCATTTCGCAGGTTTAGGTAATCCTGCTAGTTTAGTGGCTTGCTTCGCCGGGCCTTTTTTAAAGAGTCGCTGCAGGTAGCGGCTATTACCTTTTTCTGGCCCAAACTTATTGGCCATAGCTTTCACCAAAGCACGAATCGCTGGGCTGGTTTCGTACTCTTCATAGAATGCGCGTACGAAGCGCACCACTTCCCAGTGGGCTTCTGTTAATTCAATGTTCTCTTCTTGCGCCAGCAACTCAACCATATCTTCTTCCCAAAGGGTATAGTCGAGTAAATACCCGGCTTTGTCTGTAGGGATCGCTTGCCCTTTATAATTGAAGCTATAGGTTTCTTGTGTCATGAAAGGGGTATCCAGTGCTGATTTTTTGCTGATATTGCAGCAAGTTCTTTGTGAGAAATAGGATTAATATGTTCGGGAAGATTTGCGCCCCTGGTATCCGCATCTGTACTCAAGAACGACAGGTTTAGCGTTGATTTGTCTTTTACAGTGCTTTCTACCGTATTGGCCAGCTGCTCAAAAAACGCGGTGTTTAATGCAGGGGCATAAACGCCATCTCCAACAAATACAACATAAGTAGAAGTCGATTGCTCAAAAGTGGCTTCAATAAGCTGTTTGTATTCAGTGCTCAAATTTGGCGTTGAAATAGTAATAAGCATTAGAATGTCACCACATGATCTACGCTTTGGATAAGCGTGACCTTTTCTTCTGGGGTTATCCACTCACAGTCTAACTCATCAACTAAACTGTTATTAGAAAGAACCTGCTCAATGTCGTAGGTATCTGCACTTGCTTTACACACAAAGCATTCTTCGATATCGAAAAACGGCATGCTAGCTAAACGTTTGGTGTGATTTTTTAGTCCTTTGGTAGACGCTGCCTTAACAAGCTGCAGTACACCTTGGCTTTCAAAAAGCACTTTAACATCGTGCCCATAGTTTGTTGCAGCAAGCGCAAAATCTAAACCGTCTTGGCTTTTAGCATTGGAAAAAGGGCTTTGCGTAAACCTAATAAGTAGTTGCGCCATTAGAATTGTACCAACCTGTTGCAATCGTGGAGCGCAGTGAAGAATTCGCCCAAGCCAGCTTGCTCGAAAGGCGCGGTTAAGTTGGCCTGAGACAACCCATTCTCTTTCGCCTCTAACTCACTAACAATACCTCGCTTAACGGCGGCGGTAATGCATACAAGTAATTTCACGTTGTGCTCAGTAGCTAGAGTCTTCCAGCTATCAAGTACGAACAGCTCGTCGCCCGTCTTTAGCATTAAGTTATTGGTGTGGTGAACACCTTCGCTATAAAAGAAAACGTTGTTTATTACATCACCATTATCGATTACACCTTGTGCAAAGGAGAGGGCGCGTAACGCTGTATCGCCTTGAAACGGTGATGATGTGATAAGTACTGAATATTCTGCCATACAAATAAAAACACCCCGGTTAAGGGGTGTTTCTCTTTAAACCTTTAACGCTGTTTTAATCGTCGCCACCAAACGCACCTAGAAGGTGAAGGATAGACGTGAACAAGTTGTATATGTTCAAGTATAGCGAAACTGTTGCACGAATGTAGTTTGTTTCACCCCCGTGGATGATACGACTTGTATCAAACAAGATGAAACCTGACATAATAAACACAATCGCTGCACTGATTGCTAAGCTTACCGCTGGAACTGCGAAAAAGATGTTCGCAATAGCAGCTACAAGCACTACAACTAGACCTACTACCAAGAATCCGCCCATAAACGAGAAGTCTTTCTTAGTGGTAAGTGCGTAGCCAGAAAGCGCGAAGAACACAAGGGCTGTTGCACCTAGCGCTTCCATGATCAAGCCTGGGCCCGCAACGCCTAGATAGAAATTAAGCGTGTAACCTAGTGATGCACCCATTAAACCTGTGAATGCAAACACCCAGTAGATACCAGATGCTGAATCAGCTTTTTTCTGAACTACAAATAACGTAATAAAAGCGCCGATAGTCATAACAAGAGACATCATAGGAGAAATGCCTACTGCCATTGCTATACCAGCACAAACCGCACTAAACGCCAGTGTCATCGCAAGCAGCATATAGGTGTTGCGTAGAACCTTGTTCGTCTGCAATACCGATGGTTGAGATGCACTTGAATACATCGAACGTTGATCCATTGTTTCCTCCAACAGGACTTATGATATGACCAAAATGGTACACAATTATTTAGTGTATGTTGTATGGGTTTTAGTTCCCATTTTCAAGTAGTTTCAGATGAAAATGGTGTCAGGTGAATATAAAAACATCTCTTATACGTGCTAAACAGTCTATTTGATTGAAATCTCGGCACTTAGACAACTTTTTTAATTTTTCGCTTTACAGTCATAAAAATATCATTAAGATACGCAGCACTTCAGGAGAGTTGGCAGAGCCCGGTTTAATGCACCTGACTTGAAATCAGACGTGGGGTCAAACCCACCGGGGGTTCGAATCCCTCACTCTCCGCCATATTATGAAAACCCGCACATTGTTGCGGGTTTTTTTATGCCCGTCTTCCACGTTAGACTTTCGTATAAGACCACAGTCGCATTGTTACATTCCATTCACATGTTTAGGCTTGCGCTTTTCTTCGCGCAATCTAAAGGTGTTATGTGTCACAAGAAAGTTCTTCTTATCAAAATCTTCACAAACCGAGCAGTAGTTTTAAATCAAGAGACGAATATTTAAATCACGAACTTCAAATACTTTCTCCAAAACGTTGGCGGTTGAACCTGCCTGGTAAAGACTACCGCGTTGAGTGGGAAGACTTCGTGCCAGGCATGGCGGCGACCATAGGAAAAATCGTTATGGTTGCCGCCGTAGTAGGTGCATTCGCAGCACCGCTAGGGCTATCTCCTGAGTTTGTTATTGAAAACGTGCGCTTTGAATTACTCATTGCAGCAGTCTTGTTCGTTGTTCTGATTTCCGGTTTTCTGAACCCGTCAGCTAATTTAGCAGGTACACACGGCCCCTTACTGCCCTTGGTACCCCTTATTGTTGCATCTGGCGGCCATCCCATGGCGCTCGGTCTGCTCATTGGACTCTTTGGTTTTATTTTAGGAATAACGAAGGGCGGCAGTGTGCTTGCTAGGCTAACCAGTAACGGTGTATGCGGTGGGTTGCTGTTGTACTTAGGGTTTATTGGCATTACAGGCCAGGTGAAGAAACTCTTTGCGTGGGCAGAAAGCTTCGATATGGCTTACTTAGCCTTCGTGGTGATCATTGCCACTATCTTAATGTATGCATGGCTAGAGCATATTCAAAAGCGCTGGCTAGCCATTCCGCTTGGTGCGGTGATGGCGGCCGTCATTGCGTTTTCCTTCGGTGCGCCATTTGAGTTCACAACGTCGCCGGGTATGCCTAACTTGAACCCTGCTTATTGGTGGGGGGAAGACACAGGTTGGAAACTAGGCCTGCCAGACTGGTCACATTTCATTGCTGTGCTGCCTTTTGCTGTGCTAGCTGTGTCTATGTGGTCGCCAGATTTCTTAGGTCATCAAGTCTTCCAAAAGCTTAGCTACCCTAAGAAAAGTGAACGAGCGCACATGAATATAGATGACACCATGATTGCTGCATCTAGTCGTCAGGCAGTGGGAAGCCTATTGGGAGGGGGGAATATCTCATCTTCGTGGGGGACCTACATTATTCCGGCTTCAATCGCGCGCAGACCCATACCCGGTGGTGCATTAGTTACTGGTTTTTTATGCGTTGTAGCGGCACTTTGGGGTTACCCCATGGATCTAGCAATTTGGCCGCCAGTGCTTTGCGTAGCGCTTATTGTTGGGGTCTTTCTGCCGCTAATGGAAGCCGGTATGCAAATGACGCGTGAAGGTAAAACGACGCAATCTGCCGCATTGGTAGTGATCTCCTCTGTATTAGTTAATCCAGTATTCGGATGGTCTTTTACCATGCTTTTGGATAATTTGGGGCTCGTTGGGTGTAAAGATAGAGCTGGAGAGCTCGGCAAAGCAGGGCGCTGGCTAATTCCAGGAATTACGTTTTTGGTGTTATGTACCGTTATGGCACTAATTGGTATGTTCCCGGGGGTGCCCGCGATTATGGAAACCTTCAGAATGTGATGAGGGCTTTAGGGTAAGGTTACTCCTTTAAAGTTTAAGTCACTGAAACCAGATAGGCTATTACGCGAACGGCGTCGGAGGTGTTTCTCCACGCCGTTTTTATTTAATTTATTAAGCTGATATCCCTCATCCACTGAAGTTATGTTTCTACTATATAAATTAAGCGTTACGCGTACCGTGATTTACTTGTCCCAGTAGGGCGTACTTTCAAAATAGCTTGATAAAAAGTCAATGAAAACCCTTAGCTTATTAGAAATGAGCTTACGATGAGGATAGACCGCATACAAAGAGATAGCTTGCGGTACGAAATCGTCCAGTATGGACACGAGTTCCCCGTTTTTGAGCGCTTCACCGGCAATGAAGGTAGGTTGAAGTACATAACCTTCACCCTGCTTTGCTACATTGGTTAGGACTTCTCCATTATTCGCGGTTAGCTTGGGCGTCACAGTCTGGGCATTTGCTTTAAGCGCCGCAATAAGCACTGATTTATCGTTATCATAGTTGACGTAGGAGTACTCAAGATAGTGTTCTGGTTTTAATTCGGCTGGATGTTGCGGTGTGCCATATTTTTCCAGGTAGGCTGGTGAAGCGCACAGGGCCAGCTTTATCGTTGTGATTTTCTTGGCCACCAGCGACGAGTTAGCTAGGTGACCTGCACGTATTGCTACATCAAACCCTTCGTCTATCACATCAATCTTTCTATCGTTTAGCTGCAAGTTTATCGATACGTGAGGGTGTGCTTGTTGAAACGCACTGAGTGCACTCGCTAAATGTAATGTTGAGAAAGAGACAGGGGCACTTACATGCAGAACTCCCTTTACTTCCGTATTGAGCAACCCAAGCTGACTTTCCATATCGGCTACGCTTTCTAGAATATGATTTGCATGTTGCAAACACTGCTGACCAGCCTCGGTTAGGTGAATTTTTCTTGTAGTGCGATTGAATAAACGCGTATCAAGTTGCTTCTCTAATTCGGCAACATACTTGCTTACGAGTTGATTTGACGTGTCTAGCTTTTCTGCAGCTTTTGTAAAACTCCCTTCATTCGCAACAACGCAGAAGGTTTTCAGTAGCGATAATTTATCCATCGTTTAGCCATTCGTCTCAATAAACAACAAATTGTTGGTAATCATTCAATATTTAACTGCTTTATTCAATAGGTGTTGGTAACTATTCTATATGCATCAGGTTAGCGCTGTGCCAACTCAATGAAGTCAGGCGGAGCGTTCATCACTTTTAGATATGACATTTTCAATTACGAGAGACTTTGAGGATTCAACAATGAACAAGCAATTTCTGAAAAACATTTTTACTTCTAACAGCAGTATTTCTAGTTTGGTTTTACGTGTGCCTGTGGGCATTATTCTTACCGCACACGGCGCACAAAAGCTTTTTGCGTGGTTTGGTGGTTATGGACTAGAAGGCACAGGTCAGTGGATGGAAAGCATTGGTTTAGCGCCAGGCTTTTTAATGGCATTGCTGGCCGGCAGCGCTGAGTTTTTTGGCGGGCTAGCGCTTATTATAGGTTTTCTAACACGCCCAGCCGCTTTAGTAAGTGCATTCACAATGGTGATTGCGATTTTTAGTGTACATGCAGCAAACGGTTTATTTATGACTAACAACGGTTACGAGTTTGCACTAACGTTACTTGCTGCAACAGGTGCGCTAGCTATTCAAGGTGGCGGTAAACTTTCAATCGACTCTCTTATTAGTCACAAGCTTAATAAATAGCGGTTGTGAGATTCGACGACTAACGAAACCGGCCCAAATGCGCCGGTTTCAATGGCTATAGAGCCCTTATATCAATCCGCATAGATAATTGCCCACTCAGAAGACGCTGGCAAGTTTCCTAGCGAAGCGTGGGAGTGCAGGAATGGTATTCTCTACATCTAACAAGGTATGGTTTTATGCAACAGCGAACGCAAACTCGCCCGTCTGTGAGAATTAACACCGCTTATATTTCTCATGGTGGAGGGCCGCTTCCACTTCTTGAAATGCAGTCAGTAGGAGAGGCGAGAATGCCTGCCTATCACATTGAAATGATTGAAGCGCTCAAAGCATTATCAACAGATTTACCCAAACCTGATGCAGTCATAGTGATTAGTGCCCATTGGGAAGATACTGAAGTCTGTGTAACTACTCACCCAGAACCTTCCTTGATTTATGACTATTATGGCTTCCCTAAAGAGGCGTATTCCCTTGAATATCCGGCCAAAGGGGAAGTAGCACTCGCAACTTTATTACTAAAGCGTTTAGCAGGGCAAGGCATCGCTGTATTGGAGGATAGGGCACGTGGTTTCGATCATGGAATGTTCATTCCCCTAAGTATTATGTATCCCAGTGCCGATGTACCCTGTATTCAACTATCCATTACGTCTGATTTGGATTCTAAAAAGCATGTGCTATTGGGGGAAGCAATTAGGAAAGCTGTTGAACTCGGGGTAGAGCCTGTAAATAGTGAAGCAAAGAACGAAGTGAATATTTTAGTATTGGGCTCGGGGTCTTCTTTTCACAATATGCAGGGCTTTTTTGATAGCTCCGATGATGCAATGCGAAAAGCAACGCGCTTTAATAACTGGCTTCAGACAACTATGCAGACCAGTGCCTACAGCGAGAATGAACGCAAAGCTCGTCTTGTTGAATGGTACAGCGCGCCGGATGCCCGATACGCCCATCCTAGAGAAGAGCACCTTCTTCCACTCCATGTTTGTTATGGCGTTAATAATAGAGCAGCTGATAAAGCTCTGTCTTTAACGCTTCTAACCAAACCTGCAAGCATGTTTATGTGGTGTGATTGACCAGTGCTTCACATTGCCGCGTCAGTGCAACACCTGATTGAAAAACGCCTGCGTTAAACGAGAGCAATTAAATTTTGAACACTTTGATTATCAATTGGTCGTTTGAGTAAAAATGTTAAAATTAGTGCTTTACAGTCCCACATAAATCATTAAGATACGCAGCACTTCAGGAGAGTTGGCAGAGCCCGGTTTAATGCACCTGACTTGAAATCAGACGTGGGGTCAAACCCACCGGGGGTTCGAATCCCTCACTCTCCGCCAAATACGAAAAACCCGCACATTGTTGCGGGTTTTTTTATGGGCTAAATTTACGCGCTTTAGTATATGGCTATAGCCAAGAGTGAAACCTACGCAAAACTATATTGTTCAAAGCTAAACGAACATTATCATTTTGGCATCATGAACTGTCGACGTGCATAGAATACCTAATGAGAATTTTTGAGTGAGAACTTCAATCGCTTTTAAAAAACTTCGTTTTAAGTTTTACGTGCATTTATAGTAGGTTAACGCTAATAGTGTTTTTAAATAATGAGAACGCAGGTCATTTTCTACCAAGATGGTTATTATTCTTGCGAAAAGGTGAATATTTCACCAGTTGATTGATTTAATTGAAATTAGTGCTTTACAGCGTCACGTAAATCATTAAGATAAGCGTCACTTCAGGAGAGTTGGCAGAGCCCGGTTTAATGCACCTGACTTGAAATCAGACGTGGGGTCAAACCCACCGGGGGTTCGAATCCCTCACTCTCCGCCAAATACGAAAAACCCGCACTTAGTTGCGGGTTTTTTTATGGGTCAAATAAAAACGTGCTGCTAGAACGTCTTCAACCAACCTCGTTACACGTTGTAGTGTCGATACTTATCACCGCATAAAAATCATTATTCTTATCGTTGTACAAATAATTAACTGTAATTCCATGTCGCCTAAAAATTTCTTGCGAGGGTGAAGTGCACACATACGGATAGAGCTTCTTTTGTTGTTCCTCTACAAATTGATTAACGCCTTTGTTTTGAGTCAACGTCATAGAGCGATAGTGATAAGTGATCTCTCCGTCACTGGTTGATAGGCGCTCCATAGTGAGTGTTGGGTTTACAATTAAAGGGGTACTCTTATTGCCTTTGCGAACGGCTTCATTGAGAAGCGCATTAGTATAGTTGTCAGCTGCAGTCGCGGGTGAACCGTACAACGAGAGCAGCGTTACTGCTATGTAAATTACTGATTTCATGTTAAGAAAAATCCTTTTTCGTTTCTGAAGGTGTGAAGGTATAAGCGTATAAGTATGCTGTTTACCGACGCAGCTTATTAGCCAACGTTGAATCGGGCATTTAGTAAGCTAGGTAAACGTAACATGATAACCAACGGTATCTCCATGCTTTTTATGATCACGAGCTTTAAGTTGAACGGTGTTTCACAGCATCATCGCAGGCATAAGTTTGTTATGAAATATTTTCTGATCTCATCCTGTCTGTATCTTGTAATTACAGGACATTCCATAAAAACCTAGTTATGTCGCGCTTTATTCATAAAAGCTTGGTATACATAAAGGGTTAGCAATCAACTGAAATCATTACGGCATTTTAAAGCGCTCTTCTTTTATTTTTACGGCGCTGGTCCTACGCAGTTGGTAGTAATAACAAAAATCGAGAGGACATTATGCAGGCAATGCCCACACTTAATTTACGGGACGGAACAGTTGAGCAAAAAAGACAGGAAATAAAGGCTTATTTCCTCGATTCCTTTGATACCTACGAATCGCTTTTCTCTTGTCTTGCCAATGATGACGTATTTTATCAACGACCTGAAAAGTTGCGCCATCCGTTAATTTTCTATTTTGGTCATACTGCTACTTTCTTTATCAATAAATTAGTACTGTCTAAGGCGATAAACGAGCGCATTAACCCAAAATTTGAATCGCTATTTGCCATTGGTGTTGATGAAATGAGTTGGGATGATCTTAACGATGAAAATTACGACTGGCCGAAGGTGGAAGAGGTGTGTCAATATCGTAATCAAGTGCGCACATTGGTATGCGATTTAATAGATACCATGTCTTTTAGCATGCCTATTGACTGGGAAAGCCCAATGTGGCCCGTTGTAATGGGAATAGAGCATGAACGTATTCATTTAGAAACCTCATCTGTTCTAATCAGACAGCTACCCATTGCATCGGTACGCCCCAGCCCAGAATGGCCTGCATGTAGCACTATGCAAACTAATGCTGAAGCGTTAGAGGCTAATGTTTTAATGACCGTTCCGGCACAGAAAGTTATAAATGACAAAGCGTGGGACAGTGCTTATTACGGCTGGGACAATGAATATGGTTCTCAGCAAGAATCCGTTAGCGAGTTCAGTGCGTCTAAATTTCTTGTAAGTAATGGTGAGTATTTATCGTTTGTGCAAGACGGCGGCTATAACAACGCAAAATACTGGGAGGCTGAAGGCAATAAGTGGCGTGAATACACTAAAGCTCAGCACCCTGTATTTTGGATTGAAAAGGGTGATGATTATTTATATCGCAGCATGCTTGAAGAGCATCCACTACCTTTAGATTGGCCTGTGGATGTGAATTATCATGAAGCGAAAGCGTTTTGTAACTACTTGAGTGAAAAAACGGGTGATCTTATTCGTCTGCCGACTGAAAATGAATGGCAAGCGTTACGACAGCAGGCTGGTGTAACACAAACCGTATACAGCGAAGGGTTCAACATAGCGCTGCAAAAGTATGCGTCGAGTGAACCTGTTAATGTTAATAAGTCCGGCGAATTTTATGATGTTGTTGGCAACGTATGGCAATGGACAGAAACACCCATCTATCCGTTTGAGGGCTTTAACGTTCATCCTTTATATGACGACTTTACAACACCCACATTCGACAATAAGCATAACCTCATTAAAGGCGGTAGTTGGATATCTACAGGTAACGAAGCAATGAAAGATAGTCGTTACGCTTTTAGGCGCCACTTCTTTCAGCACGCGGGGTTTCGGTATGTTCAAGGAAAGCGAGTTATAGCAGTGAACGATTTTGATTATGAAAGTGATACACAGGTTTCGCAATACAGTGAATTCCATTACGGCGACGAGTACTACGGCGTCCCTAATTTTGCTAAAGCCAGTGCGCAGTTTTGTATTGACGCTATGCAAGGGCGTCAACACGATAAAGCGTTAGATTTGGGGTGTGCCGTTGGTCGGTCTACCTTTGAACTTGCAAAATACTTCGATCATGTCGATGGCATCGATTTTTCTGCACGCTTTATAAAAACAGCGTTTGAGATGCAAGAGCGTGGTGAAATACGCTATAACCTTATAGAAGAAGGTGAACTTACGTCGTTTAAGGCGCGGAAGCTCTCTGCGCTCGGTTTAGATGACAGTGTAGACAACGTTGCTTTCGCACAAGGTGATGCGTGTAATTTGAAGCCGCAATTCACAGGCTACGACTTGATCTTCTTAGGCAACCTTATTGATAGAGTGTATAGTCCAAGAAAGGTATTAACGGACATGGCCACGCGGCTAAATAAAGGTGGATTGCTCGTTGTCGCCAGCCCCTTTACATGGTTGGAAGAGTATACCGAAAGAAGTGAATGGTTGGGCGGCTATAAAGATGAAAATGGTGAAACGCTTAGCTCTACTCAGGCGCTTGAAGATGCATTAGGTCAGAGCTTTAAACGAATTGCTGAACCTAAAGACATTCCATTTGTCATTCGAGAAACAAAGCGGAAATACCAACATACGCTTTCTGAATTTAACGTGTTTGAAAAGATAGAATAACACGGTGTCTATTAAAGTGTGTGTAGCATAAAGTGAGCGCGGTACGCGTGTTTCGCGCTTATAAATATAATAGAATTCAGAAGGCCTTTAGCCAATAGTAAATGCGTAAGGCTATATAGATAGGATAATGTGAAGGTGAGCAACGCGCTAAGCCATCTCCCCGTGTTCAACGCTATGCAAAGCGAGTTTATGCCTTACAAGGATGTATGGCAGGCACCTTCTCACCTGAAACTCGATCAAACCCGTCTTAAATATTCAGCGATATTTCGCCGCTTTCAGGGCGCGTCTTCATCTCAAGCGAACGTTGTCGCGTCTCAGCAAGACCCTATTCCAATGTGGATAGCGGATATGGACATCCCGCCTTGTGATGAAATTCTCAGCGCGATTACACAAAACCTTCGCTCTACTTATGGATATCAGTCCCTTGATATCGGTGACGCGGTAGCAAAACGTTTTGAGCGTACCACGCAAAAAAGTAGTCGCTTTAAAGTAGAAAGTGGCGATGTTGTGGATGTTGCGAGCGTAATAGGAGCAATAGACGTTGCGCTTCACACTTTTTGCCAACCTGGTCAAAAAGTCATGGTATTAACACCAACTTATTCCCCTTTAACGGAGGCTATTAAAAATAACGGCTTAACACCAGTATCTATTCCAGTCATTCAAAACGCGCTTCAAATTCAGACTAAGCTTTCTGAAGTTGCCGCGACAAAGGGTAGCGACAAGAGTCGTCAGGAAGACGTCGAAGGTTCTTACTCAACTATAGATACTTCAGCCTTCGATAGTGCTGCGGCTGCATTCGTGATTTGCCATCCTAATAACCCTACAGGTACAGTATTAAGTGCAGAAGAGCAGCGTGTTATTATGAGCTTCTGCGCCAAGAACGATATTTTAATGATCACTGATGAGGTGCACAGCGAGTTTGCATTTAACTCGTCAAATGAACCAACGCTAATCCCCATGTTTGGTGCAGAGGTAAGCAATAAGAGCAAGGGTCGCCAAGAAAGTCTAAATGGTGGTAACATCCATACTCATCAACTGCCGCGAATTATCCACATTAATAGCGTGTCCAAGGCGTTTAACCTAGCGAGTATTCCAGGTGCATCGTATGCGGTCATTAAGGATAAAACGATCAGAGAGACGTTTTCCCAAGCTATTAATAGCAGGCACCTGAACGCAAGTAACTTAGGAAAAGTTGCGTTGATTGCCGCCTATGAGAAGGGAAGTACTTGGTTAGACAGCGTAAAAAGTGCGTTGAGCTTCAACCGAAAGCTTGTTGTGCGCTTCTTTGAGCACTATGGTTTATCTGTTAATTATACAATGGGCAGCGCTGGCTATTTCTTGTGGCTAGACCTTTCAACATTCCCTTCGCATTTAACACAGCCGAACAGTATCGCTTCTGTGGATGAAGCTCCTTTAGGTGACGCTTCTCGTCAACCTCTCAAATATTCACCCGTGACCACTGTGGAAGGATGTATTGAGCGAGGCGTGATAGGTAACGACGGTGCGACCTTTGGTTCTCCACACCATATTAGGCTAAATTTAGCCTGTCACCCTGCGGTTGTAGAAACCGCGCTGCAAAGACTGTGCTTTATTTCTTAGCGTAGCTTAACCCGCATCTGTTGACCGACAGTTAGTTTAATTCTAAATATTAGAATAATAAGCTCAAATATATGACATTTTATTCCTATTAAAGAGGATTAAAATGGCCTTATTAAATAATTAGCCCTTGACACATGTTCTATCGCCCAGCGTTACTCCTGTTGGGCAGAAGAGTCAGTGACGGCTTACGGTTATAAGGAATGCAAGATGATGTATTTGAGAGAAGCGAATGAAAGAGGAAAAGTGAACTTTGGCTGGCTAAAAAGCCAACATAGCTTTTCGTTTGGACACTATTATGACGCAAAACATATGGGGTTTTCAGCGCTACGGGTTATCAATGACGATGTTGTTCAGGCCGGCAGAGGTTTTGAAACCCACGGTCACAGAGATATGGAGATAATTTCATATGTTGTGAGCGGTGCTTTAAAGCACAAAGATAATACCGGTAATGAGTACGTAGTGCCTGCGGGTGACGTGCAAGTAATGAGTGCAGGTAAGGGTATAATGCATTCAGAGTTTAACCCTTCTACTGAAGAGCCTGTTAACTTTCTGCAAATTTGGATTGTGCCCAAAGAAAAAGGCGGTACGCCCAGCTATGCGCAAAAAACCTTTGGCACACAGGCGGGTGGAAATAACCATGATTCAAAGCTTGAATTATTAGTAAGTGATGACGGTAGGGAAGGGTCATTACGCATTAAGCAAAATGCGGCAATCAGCCGTTTAACTTTGAAAGCTGGCGAAACATGGGAGCATGGCACTGAAGACCAAAAGGGTTACCTTCATATGATTAGCGGTAATGTACAGGCTGTGGTAGACAGTGAAACGAATGCATTTGAAATAGAGGCAGGCGATGCTTTGGGTATTTACGAGCAAGACATCATTCGTCTGAAAGCCTCAGAGGAAAGTGTGGCCTTGTGGTTTGAATTACCTAAATAGCTGCCTAAAAGTAATCTAGATCAATAATTTAGTTTCAAATTGTGTATCTCTACTTCACGAATTCTTATCTCGTGGTATGATGACTTGGATAAGGTTAAAGGCTGGTAATACTTCTCATTAATGAACGTTATCAGCCTTTATTCCAGTTGTATGTAAAACTGAAGTCAGTGAGATACTAGAGTGATAAAAATAATCCTAGCAGATGACCATGATTTGGTCAGAACAGGGATACGCCGGATTCTGGAAGACGTAGACGATTTTACTATCCTCGCAGAAGCGAAGAACGGTGAAGACGCGGTACTTTTGTGCCGAAAAAACGCGCCAGATGTGGTACTCATGGACGTAAATATGCCCGGTATTGGCGGACTGGAAGCGACAAAGAAAATTGTTCGTATGTCTGAAAATACGCGTGTTATTTGTGTTTCAATGCACAAGGAAAGTCCTATTCCAATGCAAGTTATGGACGCAGGCGCATACGGTTTTCTGACAAAAGATGCAGAGCCAGACGAAGTAATACGCGCTATCCATAAAGTTGCGGCAGGACAAAAGTATGTTGATCAAGAAGTGGCCAATAGCATAGCCATCGGTAAGTTATTGCCTAGTTCGGATAATCCGTTTGACGAGCTATCGAGTAGAGAACTTACAATAGCAATGCGATTAACCGAAGGTCACAAAGTGCCGGATATAGCCCGAGAACTCAGTATTAACTCAAAAACGGTTAATACTTACCGTTATCGAATGTTTCAAAAGTTAGGCGTAAATTCTGATGTAGAGCTAACGCACTTGGCCTATCGTCATAAGCTTATCAATCCTAACACCTTTTAAGCGTCACTAGACGCGCAACGTCAAAGTGATTATGTCTGCATTTGATTCAGCAGCATTTCTTAAGAATCTAACCTCTCAACCTGGCGTGTACCGCATGTACAATAGTCAGGAAGAGGTTATTTACGTAGGAAAAGCCAAAAACCTTAAAAAGCGCGTATCAAGCTATTTTCGTAGTAATCTTGATAACGCCAAAACGCGTTCGCTAGTTAGTCAGATTGCGAACATGGATGTCACGGTTGTAAACAGCGAAACCGAAGCGTTTTTGCTTGAGAACAACTTCATCAAGAAATACAAACCGCGTTACAACGTGGTCATGCGTGACGACAAGTCTTATCCCTTTATCTTCTTATCCGATCACGAACATCCAAGGCTTTCTTTTCATCGCGGCCCTCAAAAGAAAAAGGGCGAATACTTTGGCCCATACCCCAGTGCGTGGTCGGTGCGAGAAAGCTTGCGTTCAATGCAGCGAATTTTCCCCGTACGTCAGTGCGAAGATAGCTATTACCGAGCACGCAGTAGACCTTGTCTTCAGTATCAGATGCAGCGCTGCAGTGCGCCGTGTGTAGAAGGCTATGTGAGCGATGAAGAATATAAAGAGCAGGTCAATTTTGCACGCTTGTTCTTGAAAGGTAAAAACCAGCAGGTCATTGGTGGGCTGGTGGAAAAGATGGAAGCAGCCAGCGAGGCACTCAACTTTGAAGCTGCTGCCCGTTACCGAGATCAGATTAATGCACTAAGAAAAGTTCAAGAACGACAGTGGGTTGCCGGTACTCAAGACGAAATGGATGTGTTTGGGTTTGCGTTCAAAGGCAATATGGCGTGTATTCAGGTAATGTTTATTCGTGAAGGGCAGTTGTTAGGCAGCAAGGCCTATTTTCCCAAAGTACCCAACACTGCCGATGAACAAGAAGTTTTTGAATCTTTCTTCCTACAGTTCTATCTGGCGGGTAACAAAGTTATTCCCAAGCAGATAGTACTTAGCAATACATTAACTGACGAAGACGCTATAGCAGATGTACTAGCCAGTGAAGCGGGACACAAGGTCCAGTTCTTCAAAGGGGCGAGGGAAGAGAAGCGCAAGTACCTGCAGTTGGCGCAGTCAAATGCGCAAACTGCGTTAGATGCTCAATACAGTCAGCAAAAGTCTGTGTTTGCACGCTATCTCGACTTAGAAGCGGCACTGGAAGTTGATACGCCTATTCAACGCATGGAGTGTTTTGATATATCACATACGTCTGGCCAGCAAACGGTGGCTTCGTGTGTGGTATTTAATCGTGAAGGACCGCACAAAAGTGACTATCGCCGATATAATATAGAAGGCATCACCCCAGGTGATGACTACGCGGCCATGGCACAGGCGTTAAAACGTCGCTACAAGTCAGTGAAAGAAGTGCAAAAAATACCTGACCTTCTATTAATAGACGGTGGTAAAGGACAGCTTGCCCAAGCAGAAGCGTTTTTTGAAGATTGGCCCCATGATAAAAAGCCTATGCTGTTAGGCGTGGCAAAAGGCACCACCCGTAAGCCTGGCTTAGAAACACTAATACTGGCAGGTAGCCATCAGGTTCTGCCGATGGATAGCCATTCGCCAGGGCTTCACCTTATTCAGCATATTCGCGATGAATCTCACCGATTTGCCATTACTGGGCACCGCAACCGACGCCAGAAAGTTAAAACCACGTCGAGTTTGGAAAGCATACCTGGTATTGGTGCTAAACGCAGACAAACACTGCTTAAATTCATGGGGGGCTTGCAGGGTCTTAAGAAAGCCAGTAAAGATGAAATTTCAAATGTACCTGGTATAAGCCCTGAACTGGCGGAAACTATTTACGACCACCTTCATCAATAAATGAATGAGTAACAAGCAATGCATTACAAATTAAGGTAATGTGTTACAAAAATGAAAGATGCAGAGCTTATACGCTACCGCGCTAAAACGCCCATAGAGGCATAACACCGAGACGTACTTTTTATGTGGACTGTTCCAAACTGTATTACTTTATTCCGAGTAATCCTTATTCCTGTATTTGTAGTTGTTTATTTTCTTGATTGGCGCTGGGCGCACGAGGCAGGCGCATTTATTTTTTGGCTTGCGGCAATAACGGACTGGTTTGACGGCTATCTAGCAAGAAAACTACAGCAGTCTACACCCTTTGGTGCATTCTTAGATCCTGTAGCAGACAAGCTCATTGTGGGCGCTGCTCTTCTTATGATTACTCATAGTTATGCAAACCTGTGGATCACGTTGCCATCTATTGCGCTATTGGTTCGTGAAATTTATGTGTCGGCGTTACGTGAATGGATGGGTTCGAATGGTGTAAGGGATGCGGTTAAAGTGTCTTTTATAGGTAAAGCAAAAACCACTGCGCAAATGTTAGCCTTAATTGGCTTGTTGTCGGGATTAGAAACCTTTATGGGCATAACTATTTATTGGGTTTCTTTAGGTTATATTCTTTTATATTTCTCAGCAGTGCTGTCAATTTGGTCAATGTTTGTTTATACAAAAGCGGCCTGGCCACACCTTCGAAGTGGCGCAGTAAAGTGAAATTGATCGTACATTAATCAAAGTGAATAAAAAAATAGCAAACGATCATAAAAAACCGCATTTATCTCAATTTAAACGCTTTTTTGTGTTGACAGTTTTGAATGGGTAGGTAGAATGCACCCCACATTTCGAGAGGACATCAACCAAACGAAATGGTCGATTAAGACATGCGGGAATAGCTCAGTTGGTAGAGCACGACCTTGCCAAGGTCGGGGTCGCGAGTTCGAATCTCGTTTCCCGCTCCAATCATCTTAGAGATGAGTTTTAATCACGCGCCAGACGCATCTGGCGGAATGGCAGAATGGCTATGCAGCGGATTGCAAATCCGTCTATCTCGGTTCGACTCCGGGTTCCGCCTCCAAACGCTGCAACGCAGCATCAGGTTCTACGCCTGACACCTTTGCTGAAAAGCAACCCGATGCCCGGGTGGTGAAATTGGTAGACACAAGGGATTTAAAATCCCTCGCTGGTAACAGCGTGCCGGTTCAAGTCCGGCCCCGGGCACCATTTATCTACTCCCAAACATTCCAAATTTTAATCAAAAAATTGATAAAATAATTGCGCTCTTTTATCACAAATTACTATGGTAAAATCCATAAAAATTTTGGCAAAGACGTACTATCTTGAATTCTGTTATGTCACTTCGTTTAGACGAGTTATCTCGTGCTGAACGTCCATTCCACGCTCGTGGGAGTAAAGTAGTTCGCTGCGACGCATGTCTGCTTCCAACGCAAAACTGTATTTGTGAATTTAAGCCTGAGGCTGGCACTGATGTGGCGGTTTTGTTCTTGATGTACAAAGGCGAATATTATAAGCCTACTAATACCGGTCGTTTAATTGCGGACGTGGTTAAAGATAACCACGCATTTTTGTGGAAGCGCACCGAGCCAGAAGAGGCGCTATTGGCGTTACTTCGCAACGAAAAATATTTTCCTATCGTGGTATTTCCACACGAATATGCTGCAGCTGAACGTTGTATTGATACGCCACCATTGAATACTGGGAAAACGTTACTATTTATTTTCTTGGATGGAACGTGGCGTGAAGCAAAAAAAATGTTCGTGAAGAGCCCTTACTTGCATGACTTTCCTGTGTTGAGCGTGAGTATGGACGTAGCGTCAGATTATTTACTACGCGAATCTACCCATGATTTCCAACACTGTACTGCTGAAGTTGGTATTAGCGTTTTAGACCTTGCGCAGCAGAAGCAAGGGGCGCAAACCTTAGCGCATTATTTCAGTGTGTTTAGACGGGAATATTTAAAAGGTAAGCCGCATTTGCAGCATAAGCTTGCGTTTGCAGAGTCGCAGGTTAAAAGTAACATTTAAAAAGCGCCACTTTTATTTGCGAAAGTATTGTTTTACATCCACTATTTCATATTAACTAAACACGGAGAAAGCGAATGGCATCAGTTACTTTTCAAGGCAATACAGTTACGACAAAGGGTCAGCTTCCTGAAGTAGGTACATCTGCACCAGACTTTACATTAGTGAAAGCAGATTTGGGTGAAGTAACACTGTCTGAGCTTGCAGGAAAAAATGTGGTATTAAACATTTTCCCTTCTATCGACACGGGAACATGTGCAATGTCTGTGCGTAAATTCAACGAAGAAGCGGCAAAATTGGATAACACTACAGTTATCTGTGTATCGGCAGATCTTCCGTTTGCAGCGGGTCGTTTCTGTGGTGCTGAAGGTATTGAAAATGTACTTACAGGCTCGACTTTCCGCTCAAGCTTTGGTGATGACTATGGTGTTACCTTTGAATCAGCGCCGCTTACTGGGCTGCTGTCTCGTTCAGTAGTGGTTATCGATGCCGAAGGCAAAGTGGTTTACACAGAGCAAGTTGCAGAAACAACAGAAGAGCCGAATTACGACGCGGCTATCGCAGCTCTTAGCTAAGTAGATCCGCAACATAGGTTAGTTGGTTAGCTAACTATGTAATGTGTTTGAATAAGTACCGATTTGTTTTATCGGGGTATTACAGGGCACTCACTGATGTGGGTGCCTTTTAGGAGAATATAATGGCATCGGTATTGCTCTCAGTTGGTGAATTAGCCAATGTAATGCAACAAAAGCCGGTAACGCTTGTACGAGCGTTAATGGACGACCCCGTTTCAAAAACACCAGATACGCGCACGGCAATGGTTTTACCTGCGTCAGTCGACTTTGACTTAGATAGTGAAGGTAGCGATCACACTACAGGTCTCCCTCACAGTATGCCTTCTGCAAATGACCTTGCAATTTATCTTGGTAATCAGGGTATAACAGCGAATACACCTATTACGGTATACGATACCCGTGGAATATATTCTGCGCCAAGAGTGTGGTGGATGTTAAAAGCGTTGGGCCACCAAGATGTTTATATATTAAATGGCGGACAGCCTGCATGGGAAAAAGCAGCGCTGCCGGTTTCAGAACAACAACAATACGGAAAATTAACCTATCAAGCTACACCTAGGCCTGGTTGGTTCGCAAATTCCGGTGCAGTTCTTCAGGCAATAAATACTGAAGTACAACTTGTTGATGCGCGTAGCGCGCCGCGATTCAAAGGAGAAGTGTCAGAGCCTCGTGAAGGAGTACGTTCAGGTCATATGCCTGGAGCGTTTAATATTCCTTTTGACACCTTACTCAAAAGCGGGCATTTTTTGCCAGTTGAGCAGCTTAAGGCTATTTTTGACCGCGCTAATATCGATTTACGCAAACCTATTATTTGTACGTGTGGTTCTGGCGTTACCGCCTGCATAATTGGTGTGGCGGCATTATTGTGCGGCGCTACTCAGGTTTCAGTATACGATGGCTCTTGGTCAGAGTGGGGCGCTGATACTCAATATCCTGTGGTCAAAGGTATGTAAAGAGTCGCGGCTTTTAACTAAGTAAATATACAACATGCTAATCGTATAATTAGCGCTATAACTACAGAGTAAGAACAACCTGATGCCATCTGATCAATCTCTACCCAATATTGTTATTCTTACCGGTGCGGGTATTTCCGCTGAATCTGGATTAAAGACATTTCGGGATAATGACGGCCTTTGGGAAAATCATCGCGTAGAAGAGGTGGCCACCCCAGAGGCTTTTGAACAAAATCCTAGCTTAGTTTATCGCTTTTACAACGCTCGACGTGCGCAGTTACAGCAAGACGACGTGAATCCTAATGCAGCGCATGAGGCGCTGGCCAAACTTGAGAAAGCGTTCGGTAGCAACCTGATGTTGGTTACTCAAAATGTGGATGACTTGCATGAGCGCGGTGGAAGCCAGTCTGTTTACCATATGCATGGCAAGCTGCTATCTGCGCGCTGCGCTATAAGCCAGCAGACTTTTGACTGGAGTGATAGTTTTGATCACACCACTAAATGCCCGTGTTGCAACAGAGTAACCTTACGACCGGATATCGTGTGGTTTGGTGAAATGCCCATGTACATGGAAGAGATTTACGATGCGCTTTCAAAGGCTGATGTGTTTATTGCCATTGGCACATCAGGTAATGTCTATCCTGCCGCGGGTTTTGTTCAGATCGCTAAAGAAAGTGGCGCACACACCATAGAGGCAAATTTGGAGCCGGGCGTAACTAATGCATTGTTCGATGAATCGCTAACAGGCCCTGCTTCTCACATCGTCCCACAATGGGTTGATCAATTAATATCAAAGTACGCACTGTAGGAGGCGCATGACATGCAGTATATGAATGAGTTTCTTACCATTGCGTTGGTACACCTTGTGGCTGTTGCTAGCCCAGGGCCAGATTTCGCGGTGGTTGTTCGAAACAGCGTGGCCTATGGCAGACGTATCGCCATGTACACCAGTATAGGGATTGGCTTAGCTATATTACTGCATGTGGCTTACTCGTTAGTGGGGCTTAGTGTGGTTATTGCAACTACTCCATGGTTATTCACCACGTTTAGCTATGCCGCCGCAGCTTATTTACTGTACCTTGCGTTTGGTGCGCTTAGAAGCGGGCCTGTAAAACAGGACCAGGCAGTTAACGCTGAAAAGAAAACATCCCACATATCTGCAAAGCGCGCAGTTTGGATGGGCTTTCTCACAAATGGACTAAACCCAAAAGCAACGCTATTTTTCCTCTCATTGTTTACTGCAATTATTAGTATTGATACTCCATTTACAGTGAAACTTGGCTACGGTATCTATTTAGCTATAGCTACTGGACTGTGGTTCTGTTTTCTTTCATACCTTTTGAGCACCAGTAAAGTAGCTGAGCTTATTGGTAAAAAAGGGTATTGGTTAGACCGTGCGATGGGGGTGCTACTCGTCGGTTTAGCTGCGAAATTAGTACTAGGTTAACGTTTGTTTACCTTACAAACAGGCATTTGTTTTTGTGAATTGGTATAATCCCGCCGATTTTTCAAAAAGATAAGAGAGTTGTGTGAAAGACGTAAACCAAGACCGCCTGAACAATACGTTGTCTAAACAGTATCAATTTGATACCAAAGGTCTATTGCGCCGCGCTGCCGGTTTAACAAAGGCAAACTTTTCATCATTGCTGCAGGGAAGTGTTGTTCTATTTTTGACGTTTGTCGTGTTAGGTGTATTTGCTCAGCAGTACATCACAATAAATGACGATGGGACCTATGTATTCGAGCATCAGTCTATCATAGAAATTGTTGCAATCTGCATCGTTGCCCCGCTGTTGACGGGGTTGTATATGATGGGCGTTTTTGTTGCCCGCGGCACTAAAACTTCAGTATTTACCGTATTCCAGTTTTTCCCCTTGATATTTTTGCTGGCGCTAACTCAGCTAGTGAACAGTATTCTTGTTCAACTAGGTATGATGTTGCTTATTATACCCGGCGTTTATTTTTATTTAGCATCGTCCTTTTCACTTATGTTGGTTGCTGACAGAAAGTTAACGCCAATTAGTGCGATCATCCTGTCGTGTCGCGTATTTAATGCATACTGGGCTCAAATTGCCAGCATATTTGGTGTGTTCTTTTTACTGTTTGTGTCGGTGCCATTAACGCTGGGCTTTTCACTTATTTGGGTATTACCTTTTTATTTTAGTATGATGGGCTTGCTCTATCAGGAACTGATTGGCGAGCAGGGAGTAAGCACGGAAGCATCTGAAAACGATGTGAATGAGTCTAGCTTCGATGCATAAGCGTGAAACCTTTAAAATTGTCCTTATTACGTTAGGCGTATTGGCGGTAATCGTCATTAACGCCATAATTTTTACTGAGGACGAACCGGATATTTTAGATATACCGCAAACGGTTGAAGCTAAAAAGCCGGTGCCTAACTTCTCTGCCTATACAGATGTAAAAGAGAAGAAAGAGGCATTTTTTAACTATTTACGCCCCGAAATAGAGAAGCAGAATGCGTATCTACTCACGCTAAGACATTACGTACAAACCTTATATAGAAAGGCGTTAGCTAACGAGACGCTCTCTGAAGAAGATATGGCAAGGCTTGAATGGTTAGAAGAGGAATATCGAGTTAAGCCAACGCAGCCGCTAAAATCAAAATTGCTAGCTTTGCTACAAAAGATTGATGTTCTACCAGCCGAACTCGTGCTCGTGCAAGCCGCGAATGAGTCAGCTTGGGGCACCAGCCGGTTCGCAAGAAAGGGCTATAACTTCTTTGGCTTATGGTGTTTCTCTAAGGGGTGTGGTTTTGTTCCTAACCGTCGAAACGATGGGGCATCTCATGAAGTTGCCAAATTCGACAGTTTGTCGCGTGCAACGTACACCTACATGCGAAATTTAAACCGCCACGACGCGTATGCGGATTTAAGAGAGATCCGCAGTCGACTGCGTGCAAACCAAATTCCTATTACTGGTGTTGCGTTAGCTGAAGGGCTAATGAACTATTCTGAGCGAGGAGCCGCTTATGTTGAAGAGCTTCAAACTATGATCCTATTTAACGAGGAGTTTTTATCCGAATGATACGCGCTGCTTTATTTTTTGCTTCATCTCTGTTTATTGGTGTAGGCAGTTCTTCCGTTGCTGCTGAAACGATAGATGTTGAGTACAGCCGTTTCTATAGCCATGTTAAAAAGCTGGATAATGAAGATACCCAAGCACTTCAGTTTGCATTCGGGTTTGTTCGTGTTGGCGAAGGGCGTTTATGTGAAGTTAACGGAGCGTCTATCGTAACCGATAAGAAAACAATGCCCTTAGAAGTGAGTGGTGAAGGGCGATTCACGGTGCCTACTGAAAAGGCCCTGAAACTTGCCAACGCACTGGTTCGCATCGATTTAAACGAACGCGCGAACGTGTGTGATATGTCGGTACAACTTGAAACCAAGCCGGAATATCTTAAGCAGTATTACACAAAAGACGACCTTACGTTTTTGTATGGTCAGTACGAAGCTTTCTTTAATGAAATGGGAAGTTTTTTGTCTTTCATGATGCCTTCGGTAAAGGGCTTGATGATTCAGTTTGATGACAAGAATTTAGATTTCATTACACCACAAGGTGTGCAAATCAATAACGGCGTATTGCATCTAGAACAAGATTGGATCAACGACGCAAAAGGCTTAACACTGCCTCATGCGCCGCTACGTGTTACCGCTATGGCTTCAAGCTAAATGCATATTTGGGATTAGGTAAGAAGCTGATACCTTATTTGCTCTGCTAAACGCGCGATGGTCTCTTCGCCCTTCGCGCATAGCTCTTCGGCTCTGTGGAATTCCATAATACCCACGTCGGTAAGCTGAGGCTCAATAAGAATGTCAGGCGGATCGCCAGCCAAGCGTGAGCGTGTGACGCGAGCTTGAAGTATCTCAAGTGAACTGCTCATCACGCTCATAATTCCCGGCGGGTTTCGCTTGTTCACTTTAGCGGGGACTTCGGTCAACTCTTCTTCCACTTTTTCAATCACATCAGAAGCAATGCCTTCTTCAGTCTTTACATTGCCAGCCGAGACGCTGTCTTTTTCATCTTTTTTCTCTAGGGCTTTTTCTTCTTTGTTGTCAGGGGAGAACCATTGGCGTAGTACGTTTTGACTCTTTGTAAAAAAGTCCTCAGTTTTGCGCTGGTTTTCTTCATGATCTTGTCTCAACTTTTCAAGACGAAGTGGTCGGAAATCGGCGTTAAGGTTAACCGCGATTACAAAATCGGCCCCTAATTGGCGACATAAGTTCACCGGTACAGGGTTTACAACGGCACCGTCTACCAACCAACGATCACCGTGTGCTACGGGCGCAAAAAGTGCGGGAATAGCGCAGGATGCTTGAATGGTGTCTCCAATAGGACCAGAGTTAAACACCACTTCACGGCCTGTATAAAGGTCGGTAGCCACAGCCGCAAATGGCTTAAGCATGTCTTCATAAGTCGATTCACAAAACTCGCTTGCTAGTTTGTCGAAAACCTTCTGTCCGCTTGCAATGCCGCCGCGTCTAAGTCCTACGCCCATAAGAGCAAGTACCTGCCAGTCGCTGAGGGAACAGGCCCACTCTTTCAATCCTTCCAGCTTGCCACTTGCGTAGGCAGCACCAACATAGGCACCAATAGAGCATCCCGCTACAACGTCAATTTTTACGCCGAGTTTTTCTAATGCTTCAATTATGCCAATGTGAGTCCAGCCCCTTGCGGCACCGGCACCTAGCGCAAGTCCAATTTTCATTTACTTAGGTTCCATAATGTTTATTACTTCAATAGCATTATCTTCATCACTGAAGTCCGTACTATTTTCTGTAGTGAAAGAAGGTTCATCGAACCCGATATCACCGTCTTCTACCGGGCCTTCTTGTGTAGCTATAGCCTTAAAATCATAAAGGTTGCTGTCGATTAAGTGTGAAGGCGCTACGTTTTGAAGCGCACGGAACATCGACTCTATACGACCTGGGAAGCGACGGTTCCAGTCTTGAAGCATAGCCTTTATGTTTTGGCGCTGTAGGTTTTCTTGTGAGCCACAAAGGTTACACGGAATAATCGGAAATTCAGCGGCCTGAGAATATTTCTCGATGTCTTTTTCTGTGCAGTACGCCAATGGACGAATAACGATGTGTTCACCGTTGTCGCTGACTAGCTTTGGCGGCATAGACTTAAGCTTGCCACCATGAAACATATTGAGGAAAAACGTTTCTAGCATGTCGTCGCGGTGATGACCTAATGCAATTTTAGTCGCACCTAACTCTTTTGCCGTGCGGTACAAAATACCACGGCGCAAGCGAGAACAGAGAGAGCATGTTGTCTTTCCCTCTGGAATTTTGTCTTTAACAATAGAGTAGGTGTCTTCTTCTACAATTTTGTAGTCAACGCCAATGCTTTCTAGATATTCAGGCAAGATATGTTCTGGGAAACCAGGCTGCTTTTGGTCAAGATTAACCGCAACGATATCAAAGTGAATAGGCGCAATCTTCTTTAAAAACAATAAAATATCTAGCATGGTGTAGCTGTCTTTACCGCCAGATAAACACACCATTACTTTGTCGTTGTTTTCAATCATACCGAAATCGCCAATGGCTTTACCCACATTGCGGCGAAGTCGTTTCTGAAGTTTGTTGAAGTTGTACTTTTGCTTACTTTGCGCAGCATTTAATGGCGACGCGTCAGCACTGTTTGTGCCTAAACTCATAATTAACTAGCTTGGTTTGTGATAAAGCCACCATTATACATTAAAGCGGCTTTTCGAGACCATGCTTGTGAAGTTAAATTTGTTGGTGACATACCGTGTTGGCCGCTAAGTAACGGCAAACACGGGCTATGCGGTACTGATGAAAAGATTACACCGACAACGGCGACACAAATCCATCTGGCTTAATAGCAAGCACATCGCAATTGAGTTCGTCGATCACGTGTTCTGCAGTGTTACCAATTAGGGCCGCTGAAATGCCCACACGGCCAACGGTACCAATAACAACCAGCTCTGCATCCAGTGTTTTTGCCACTTGCGGGATGACCTTTTCCGGAAGGCCTTCTCTTACTACGCATTTGTTCTCAGGAATACCGTACTTTAACGCGTGACTACGCATTTCCTTTAAATGATGATTTTTTACCGCGTCGTGATAGGTATCGGGGTCGAACTCAGGCACTTCTATGGCGATATTAAGTGGTGTAGAAGGGTAACTGTTGACCAAATTTACGCTCCCTTTCAATAAAGAGGCGTAGTCGTTAGCAATGAGGGTGAGCTTATCGTTAAGTGCGGCGTGCTCATCGTCTTCACTGCCTACGTTTACTGCAGCAATAATCTCTCCTCCTTCTGGCCAGTCGTGCTCTTTAACGAGCAATACTGGGCGAGGGCATTTACGCATTAAATGCCAGTCGGTGGGGGTGAAAATAACAGAAGCAAGATCGTCGTGCTTTTTGGTTGCCTTTACCACTAAATCTATCTGATTGTTTAGGGTGTAGTAAATAATCGACTCATACGCACGATTATTCCATTCTACAACGATATCAGTTTCAGTGAATCCTTGTTCTCTTAAGTGGGTGGCAAGCCATTTTGCATGCTCCTTTGTAACTGCATCGCGCATTGACTCGCGCTCATCCGGGCTAAGCATGGTCGTCATATCATAAGATAAGTCGTATACCACCATCATGGCGGTAACTGAAGCACCTGTTTTTGAAGCGAGTTCATAAGCTCGGCTTAGTGCAGGTTGGTTATCGCGCTCGGCATCTACCACGGCCAGAATTCGTTTACACTCAATCATAACGTCCCCCTAACTACGAAACTTAGTAGCGGCTGTCGAAATCGAAGCTTTCTAATACTAACTATAAACGACATTGGGAAAAACGTAAGTTGTTTTAGATCAAGAATTTTACGAGGCGACCATGAGTGAACCCACCGAATTGAATATGGAGCAACCGGCGTGGCGCTGAAAGGGTAGATAGGTGGCTAACACAGGTTACAAAAAAGCGCGCTTAGTGCGTAATGCCGATCAGTTAAGAATATTTTCCTGATCGGTTGACCGATCGTTTTAAGACTTCAAAATCCGATATCAGTCTC